>NZ_LR134263.1:2487254-2798161 GCF_900636325.1 Staphylococcus delphini | reverse complement strand
TTTAACTCCATCTTCCTAAGTAAAAATTTTTGTTATACACAATATCCCCACCTGTGAATGACGTTAATCACAGGGTGTTAATAATTATCCACAATTTAATCACAAGCTGTGGATGAGTATCATTTGATTGTGAGTTATTCACAATATATTTGCGTACATTACATAGTATTCAACCTATGTAGAATAAGGGATTACACCACTTATCCACACAATTATACTTTTTCACAAGGGGTGATGTCAAACGGCTGTGAATATGTTGTTATCATCTTGAGTAACTTGTGCACATAAAAATGTTATCCACAATTCGAGCGACAGGGGATGTGAATAAGTGGACAACTTTTCAACAACGATTATCGAGAATTATGAAAAAACCCACTTGATTTACAGAGATGATTTTGTTATATTGTAGTAGTTGCTTGAAATGTAGACGTTTCATTTTAGTAGAGAAATATCTATTTTGAACTTATTAAAAATGAAATTAACTTAATTTATCTATAATGACGTATTTAGATAATTGAATGAATGAAGATGGAGGTGTTTTGCATGGTAAAACGTACTTATCAACCAAATAAGCGTAAACATAGTAAAGTTCATGGTTTCAGAAAACGCATGAGCACTAAAAACGGCCGTAAAGTATTAGCTCGTCGTCGTCGTAAAGGTCGTAAAGTTTTATCAGCATAAGATCACTGACTCATTCAGTGGTCTTTTTTTTGAGTAAACGACGATTGAATGAGACATGATTGAGCAATTGTGACGAATTAGAAGAGGATCAATGAAAAACGATGAAGTTTGAGTGGTTGTCCTAATCACTATCCCGTTATTTTGGTCATTTTGAAGAAAGACGAGTGATGTACAATGGAAAAAGCATATCGAATAAAAAAAAATGCTGACTTTCAATTGATTTATCGCAAAGGTAAATCTGTAGCCAATCGCCAATTTGTCGTCTATACTTATGAAACTCAGACGTTAACACATTTTAGACTAGGCATCAGCGTCTCAAAAAAGTTAGGTAATGCTGTGACTCGAAATCGAATTAAAAGAAGTATAAGAGAGTGCTTTAAAGTGCACAAAGAAGACATCTTGCCGAAAGATATTATTGTGATCGCAAGGTTTCCTGCGAAGACGATGTCGACAGCTGAAATTCAAAAGAGTTTAGAACATGTTTTAAAAATTGCGAAGGTCTTTAACAAACGAATAAAGTAGGGGAGATTTAGACTTCGGTTTGTGTGACTTCAGACAAACCGAAGTCTAACTTCTAATAACGTATAAAGAAAACTTTAATTAATATACCGTAAATAAAAACATGTGATTCGCAATAGATTGAGAAACATTTTACAATATGAAAAGGAATATTGTGTTAAAGGGAGGTACGTCAATCGTGGAACAACTGGATACGATAACGAGTATATCAACACCAATGGGGGAAGGGGCAATCGGTATTGTCCGTTTATCAGGTTATGATGCGGTCGAGATTGCAGATAAGCTATATAAAGGAAAGCATCTGTTAAAGGATGTCCCGACGCATACGATTAATTATGGTCATATTATTGATCCGGAAACTGAAGAAGTCGTTGAAGAGGTGATGGTGTCAGTATTACGCGCACCACGTACGTTTACACGAGAAGATATCGTGGAGATTAACTGTCATGGTGGTATTCTGACAATCAACCGTGTACTTGAATTAACGATGACATACGGCGCAAGAATGGCTGAACCCGGTGAATATACGAAGCGTGCTTTCTTAAATGGTCGTATCGATTTATCACAGGCTGAAGCGGTCATGGACTTTATCCGTTCTAAGACTGACCGGGCGTCTAAAGTAGCGATGAATCAAATTGAAGGGCGTTTGAGTGACTTAATTAAGCGTCAACGTCAATCGATTTTGGAGATTTTGGCACAAGTCGAAGTGAATATCGATTATCCTGAATATGATGATGTAGAAGACGCGACAACCGAGTTTTTATTAGAGCGTTCACAAGAGATTAAACAAGAAATTCAAAAGTTACTCGATACGGGTGTACAAGGTAAAATTATGCGTGAAGGTTTATCAACAGTCATCGTTGGTAAGCCAAACGTTGGGAAGTCTTCGATGTTGAACAATCTCATTCAAGATAACAAAGCGATTGTGACGGAAGTTGCTGGGACAACGCGTGACGTGCTCGAGGAATATGTCAATGTCCGCGGTGTACCGTTAAGATTGGTTGATACAGCCGGGATTCGTGAGACAGAAGATATTGTCGAACGTATCGGTGTGGAACGTTCGCGTAAAGCTTTAAGTGAAGCGGATTTAATTCTATTCGTTTTAAACTATAACGAACCATTAACGGAAGATGATCGTAAATTATATGAAGTGATTAAAAACGAAGATGCGATTGTCATTATTAATAAAACTGATTTAGAACAACGCTTAGACCTTGCAGAAGTGGAAACAATGGTAGGAGACATGCCAATCATTCAAACTTCGATGCTCCAACAACAAGGGATAGACGAGTTAGAAATACAAATACGTGATTTATTCTTTGGTGGAGAGGTACAAAGCCAAGATATGACGTACGTGTCTAATTCTCGCCACATTTCATTATTAAAGCAAGCTAAAAATGCAATACAGGATGCGATTGATGCTGCAGAAATGGGTGTCCCAATGGATATGGTACAAATCGACTTAACGCGCACATGGGAAATTTTAGGTCAAATTATAGGTGAATCCGCAAGTGAAGAATTGATCGATCAACTGTTTAGTCAATTCTGTCTCGGAAAATAATTATTGGAGGTTAACGAAATGGTAAAATCATTCGACGTGATTGTAGTAGGCGCTGGACATTCCGGTATTGAAGCCGGACTCGCATCAGCGCGACGTGGCGCACATACGCTCATGCTGACAATCAATTTAGATAATATCGCATTTATGCCATGTAACCCATCAGTAGGGGGACCTGCGAAAGGGATTGTCGTACGTGAAATCGATGCGCTCGGTGGACAAATGGCGAAAACAATCGATAAAACACACATTCAAATGCGTATGTTGAACACAGGAAAAGGGCCAGCTGTACGTGCATTACGTGCTCAAGCAGACAAAGTGCTGTATCAACAAGAAATGAAACGTATTTTAGAAGATGAAGATAACTTAGAAGTGATGCAAGGAATGGTAGACGAACTGATTATCGAGGACGGAAAAGTGAAAGGTGTCCGTACGAATATCGGTACAGAATATCGCGCAAAAGCCGTTATTTTAACGACAGGTACATTTTTACGTGGTGAAATCATTCTCGGTAATTTGAAATATTCAAGTGGTCCAAACCATCAATTGCCATCAATCACACTTGCAGATCATTTACGTGAACTTGGATTTGAAGTTGTGCGCTTCAAAACAGGCACACCACCACGTGTGAACGCGAAAACAATTGATTATAGTAAAACCGAGATTCAACCTGGTGATGATGTGGGTCGTGCATTCAGTTATGATACGACAGAATATATTTTAGACCAGCTCCCATGTTGGTTGACGTATACGAATGGCGAAACACACCAAGTGATTGATGATAACTTGCATTTATCCGCGATGTACTCAGGTATGATTAAAGGAACAGGTCCGCGTTATTGCCCATCCATTGAAGATAAATTTGTGCGTTTTAATGATAAGCCAAGACATCAACTTTTCCTTGAACCAGAAGGCCGTAATACAAATGAAGTTTACGTCCAAGGGTTGTCAACAAGCTTACCTGAAGAAGTGCAACGTCAAATATTAGCGACGATTCCAGGTTTAGAAAAAGCAGACATGATGCGTGCAGGTTATGCGATTGAATATGACGCACTCGTCCCAACACAATTATGGCCAACGCTTGAAACGAAAATGATCAAAAATCTTTATACAGCGGGTCAAATTAACGGAACATCAGGCTATGAAGAAGCGGCAGGTCAAGGTTTAATGGCCGGAATTAATGCAGCAGCGCGTGTATTAGGTAAAGAAGAAACGATTTTACGCCGTTCAGACGCGTACATCGGTGTGTTAATTGATGACCTTGTGACAAAAGGAACGAATGAACCGTATCGTTTACTGACATCTCGTGCCGAATACCGTTTGTTATTACGTCATGACAATGCAGATTTACGTTTAACAGACTTAGGTCACGAATTAGGTTTAATTTCTGATGAACGTTACGAAAGATTTAATACGAAGCGTCAACAAATCACTGATGAAATTGCACGTTTAGAACAAATTCGTGTTAAACCGAGCGAACGTGTACAACAAATTATTGAAGAAAAAGGCGGTTCTCGTCTTAAAGATGGTATTTTGGCGAAAGAATTGTTACGTCGTCCAGAAATGACGTATGAAACGATTATTGAGATTTTAGAAGAAGACCATCAATTGCCGGCAGATGTTGAAGAACAAGTTGAAATTCAAACGAAATATGAAGGTTATATCACGAAGTCATTGCAACAAGTAGATAAAGTGAAACGTATGGAACAGAAGAAAATTCCGGAAGACTTGGATTACAGTAAAATCGACAGTCTCGCAACGGAAGCGCGTGAAAAGTTAGCTGAAGTGAAACCGTTAAACATCGCACAAGCGTCACGTATTTCTGGTGTTAATCCGGCCGATATTTCGATCTTATTAGTCTACTTAGAACAAGGCAAAATTCAAAGGGTGAAATAAATGAGCGTAGAATGGTTAGCGACACAATTAAGCGAGCACGGGATCACTTTATCTGAGCATCAAAAGCAACAATTTGAAAAATATTATGAAATGCTTGTAGAATGGAATGAGAAAATTAATTTAACAAGTATTACTGAAAAGCATGAAGTGTATTTGAAACATTTTTATGATTCCATCACGCCGAGCTTTTATCATGATTTCAATCAACCACTCAACTTGTGTGATGTGGGCGCAGGTGCAGGGTTTCCTAGTATTCCATTGAAAATTATCTTTCCAGAAATGCATGTAACCATTGTTGATGCATTGAACAAACGCATTCAGTTTTTAAATCAATTGGCAGAAGCGTTAGAATTGGAAGGTGTCCGATTTGTGCATGATCGTGCAGAAACATTTGCGAAGAATGAAGACTACCGGGCGTCTTTCGATGTAGTCACAGCAAGGGCTGTCGCACGTATGACAGTGTTGAGTGAACTCTGTATTCCGTTAGTGAAAAAGCATGGTGTCTTTCTGGCATTGAAATCTTCAAAAGGTCAAGAAGAGTTGGAAGAAGCACGCTTTGCAGTAGGTGTATTAGGTGGACGCATTGAGCGCGTAGATACGTTTGATTTACCGGAAGATGCAGGTGAACGTCAAATTGTAACGATAGAAAAACGGAGCCAAACGCCTAAAAAATACCCGCGTAAACCGGGAACGCCAAACAAATCACCACTTGTTGGATAAAGCATGGATTATGGAATATTAAAGGGAGAGAATAAACATGAAGAAACCCTTTTCTAAGTTATTTGGTTTAAAAAATAAAGATGACCTACTAACAGTGACAGATGAAGACAAAAAGGGCGTGCAATCGATCAATATTGAAAAAATCGTGCCTAATCGATACCAGCCACGTCAAAAGTTTGATACTGCACGTATTGAAGAATTGGCCGAGTCGATTCGCGCACACGGTTTACTTCAGCCGATTGTTGTGCGTCCGATTGAAGAAAATATGTATGAAATTATTGCAGGTGAACGCCGTTTTCGTGCTTTGCAAATGAATCAAATGACAGAAGCGGAAGTACTCGTGCGTCATTTAGATGATGAGGAAACAGCTGTAGTTGCACTGATTGAAAACATTCAACGTGAAAACTTATCAGCTGTGGAAGAAGCAGAAGCTTACAAAAAATTGCTAGCATTTGAAGGCATTACACAAGCGGAACTGGCTAAAAGTGTTGGAAAGAGTCAAAGTTTCATCGCGAACAAGTTGCGTTTGTTGAAATTAATGCCCGTCGTGTTGGAAGCAGTTCGTGAACATCAGATTACAGAGCGTCATGCCCGTGCGCTCGTTGGCCAAACGCCTGAATTTCAAGAAGAGATGCTCGGCGTTATTTTGAAAGAGCAATTGAATGTGAAACAAACCGAGGAACGTTTGAAGGCAACAGCCGTTAAAGATGATGTGGTGGAAGAGAAAGTCGTGGCGCGTCCTCCTGAATTTGCACAAGACGTCTCTGAAGCCCGTGACATTATTGCGGATAGTTTGATGGAAATCCGTGCTAATGGGATTCGGTATGAACAGAAAGAAAAAGAACATGAGGATTATGTGGAGATTCAAATCCGATTGTATCGTAAGTGATGTTAGACTTAGATGACTTGCACCTTTTCTTTTTGGCTGTCAGAAGTCTTGCACGGTTCTTGCAATCTAGGTGTAGATTCATATTCTAATAATTAAATATCAAACCGTTTGTAAATAGACGTATGTTGAGGGAAGTCTCGGGTACGTCTATTTTTATTTTCTGAGGATGAAAATAGTCTTGTTTGCTAGCTTCCTACTTTTCTAGCTGTATGAAGATTTCGGTCTTAGGGGCTATGACCTTTACCACCAACTTGGATATAGTGGTATTATCTTGTTTGACTAAAGGAGAGGCAACATGACACGCAAAAAAGTTGAACTGATTGCCATATCGGTATTATTGGTGACTATGGTGGTCTATATTTCAATGAGTTTAATCAATTTGAATCAAAAAGAAGTTTATTATGGCCAAGTGACGCACAAAAATGACAGTATCGCTTTGTATTCTGAAAATGACAAGCATACGGCATATTTAAATAAAGATATTGAACAAATGAAAGAGGGCGACTGGATTAAAGTGACGATGACGGATCAAAAAGGGGTTATTTTGAATGTCGAACCTATAGCTGAAAATGAAGTTCCGAAAAAAGTATTAACAACAATAAAAGGTTAGTCATATATCTATGCGTATGATCAAGTGAGCGATGGTGGCTTGGTCGTACGCATTTTTATTTTGAGGAAAATGTCATTTATATTTGACATCCTCCTGAAAATCTCATAATATAAAAGTACAATATATGTGACATTCTGAAAGGGGCATACATGATGAATCGATTGGTGGAATATAGGAAAAAATGTGGGATTTCCCAATTAGAATTGTCTCGAAAAGTAGGGGTCTCCAGACAAACGATTAATTTGATTGAAAATAATAAATACAACCCGTCACTGAAGTTATGCATTAGTATTTGTTTAACATTAGGTGTCACCTTGAATGATATTTTTTGGGAGGACTGATAGGACATGATGGATAACAAAAAGCGCTTCATAAATCGTATGTTAGGTTTCATGCAAGGTCGAGATGAGAGAGAAGAACAATTGATTAATGAAAAAATGACGTACTTATTTTTGAACTCTTTTTGGATACTTTTGTTATTCCTTTTTATTAGTCTTGCTGTTGATGCATATCAAAATACATTGAGCGTCGGAACTGTTTTGATACTCGTTCTAGTATTGTTTAACGCTGTATCTGTTTTAATTACTTTGAAGAAAGCTGATGTATATAAAGAAGTAGTTTATAGCAAAGAAGCATATCACGCTATGTTGAAAAAAGTAAGATTCCAATGCATTTTTGCGAGTGTATTGTTCCTTGTAATCTCGTTGTTAATCAATATATTGTTTGCATTCCTTTCACACCAACGACTCACTTTTTCGGATATCAACTTTTTAGGATGGCTGATCGGAAGCATCTTGTTTGGCGTTTTTTCCTATTATTACGCTAAAAGTAAAATTACTATAGAAAAATAACCATATCAAAAACAGCATGAAAAAAGAGCCTAGGCCCGCGCACCTAAGCTCTTTTTTCATGCGTTATAATGTTTCTTTAGCAGCTAATACGGTGTCTTGCGTTAATTCGTGGCTATTGACCCAATATTCAGTAACGTCTGCACCACGTTCTTTAAAGATACGACGAACGTATTCGCTTGCTTCAACAGGTACCATAGGATCATTTTTACCCATTGAAAGGTAGACAGATTGATCGGATAAGTCAAGGTCTTCGGGGACGTCTAATGGATAAAGTGGTGCAAATAATAAGCCCTTTTTGTACGGCATCGCTTCATTCAACATTAAGCTAATCGCCATGTTTGAGCCGTTTGAGAAGCCTACTAAAACCACTTGATCTAAGTCGAAATGGTATTTGTCTGCTGCACTTTCAAGGAATTCGTGCAATTCAGTTGTTCTAAATTTCAAGTCTTCTACGTCATATTGGCCTTCACCGTGACGTTTAAAGAAGCGGTTCATCCCATTTTCTGAGATATTCCCGCGTACACCTAAAACATTGTAAGAAGGGTCTAACATTTCGGCAACGGGTAAAAGGTCATGCTCGTTACCGCCTGTCCCATGTAATAAGACGAATGTTGGTTTTGAAGAGTCACCTTGTTTAAAAATGTGTTCCATCTCGTGTCACCTCTTTTGTGATTATCTCGGTCTTTCGATTGTAAATGTTTCGCCTAAACGTGCATAGTCATCGCCAGCAAGTCGGCTTACGGGTTTAACATTTTCTACGTCAATATACCCTTTTTCTAGATCAAATAAATCTTCATCTATATAAACCTTTTGAATTTCAAGTAATAACAAATCATTTGTGTTTTCATTGCGAGCATTTTTAATTTCAACGTGTTGATAGAGCTTGACTTCAAATCGGATACTACTTTCATTCAAGCTAGGAACGCTGACCATTTCCGAATCTGTCGTCGTAAATGTCGTATGATCCAATTCGCTTTCATCAGGAGGTAGCAGCGCAGCCGTTTGATTCGCATTCGCAACGTTATCTTCAGTGACGACATGCACGACTGCTTCTTTCGTCGTTAAGATATTGCGCGCAGTGTCTTTCATCTCGCCTTCTTTACGATTGATTGCTACCGACAATAGTGCTGGTTCTGAAGCGACAATATTGAAAAAGCTGAACGGTGCAATATTGAGAAGACCTTCCTCAGACTGACTCGTAATTAATGCGATAGGTCGAGGCACAACAGAACCGATTAAAAATTTATACATTTGCTGTTTTGATAATTCAGATGCGTAAAAAGCGTACATGGTCGCCCTCCATTCTCATATCACTTTTGCACATGAATGCGTGTCTTATTTTGTGCTACGTGTTGTGTCAAATGGGCGTACTTCAGATTCGATGTACGCTCTTTGATCTTCTAAGAATGGTGGTAATGATAATGATTCACCTAAAGTTTCGTATGGCTCGTCACCCATGAATCCTGGACCGTCAGTTGAAAGTTCGATTAAGATGTGACCCACGCGAGTGTAAAGTGCTTTGAAGTAGAAACGGTCTACAATACCAGAGCTTCTTACACCTAATTCATTGTATCTTTCAAACCATTCTTCAATTGCTTTGTCATTTTCTACACGGAATGATACGTGGTGCACTTGACCATAACCTGGACGGCTTTCTTTTGATTCGTCTTTACGTAAGATGACTTGACCACCGTTACCACCTTTACCTACTTCTAAAAGTGTAACGTTTTCTTCTTCTTTGATTGGTTTCATACCATAAAGTTCCATTAATGCTTGTTTGAACTCATCATAGTAGCTGACTGTAATTTCGATTGGACCTAAACCATAAATCGCTTTGTCTTGAGGTACAGGACCATTTTTCCATGCGACACCTGGTTCAACACCTGTATTATTTTCATCTGAGAAGAGTTGATATCTTTGACCATCTTCTTCTTCAAAACGTAATACTTTCGTACCAAATACTGTGTCGATGTCGTCGTGCTTAACACCAAACTCGTCGAAACGCTCTTTGTAGTATTCTAAAGCTGCATCGTTTGGTACGCGGAAACCAGCACGGCTGATTGAGTTTGTACCTGGTGCGCCTTTAGGGTTGTTTGGGAAATCAAAGAATGTCATATCTGTACCAGCGTTACCTTCATCATCAGCGAAGAAAGTGTGGTACGTATAAATGTCATCTTGGTTTACTGTTTTTTTAACAAGTCTCATACCGAGTACATCAGTAAAGAAGTGATAGTTACGTTCTGCGTTATCTGTCATTGCTGTTACGTGGTGAATTCCTTTTAATGGAAATGGTATCATTTAAAAAACCCCTTTTTAATTAATTATCTCTAATTCGAACTAATTGGAAAGTGAAAGAAAAGTACACATCATTGTGCTAATGTTCATGCTGTGTACTTAAAGTCTTTAATGTTTGCTGTAATGTTGCTAATTCTTCATCTGTGAGTATCGAAAAAGCCTGTTCGATTGCTTTCGTATGCTTTGGAAAGATGTTATCCATGAGTTGCTGGCCTTTGTCGGTTAACGAGATATAACTGACACGTCTATCTTTGGTACATTGGCGTCGCTGTAGGTAACCTTTGTTTTCTAAAGAGTTAATGACATAAGTTGTACTGCTACTCGCAATTAAGATGCGTTCTTGAATCCGTTGAATCGTATGTTCACCTTTATTGTATAGTAGTTCAAGTACGGCAAATGCGGTGACACTTAGCCCATATGATTTGACGTCACTACGAATAATGTGATCAATCATGTCATTGGTTCGTTTGATGCCGATTAATGTTTTGAGTGCAGTTTCTGTTCTCTGCAAGTGCCAACACCTCCTTTTTATTTCGAATTCGAGATAATTATAACGTGAATAGAAAGCGTTGTAAAGTATTTGGTTTAAATTTTATACCAAGTAAGCCGAATATTTTGATACCGACTTTGAAAACGCTATACTAATGATGCATGATTCATTATAAAAGGAGGTATCATTATGGCAGAAATTAAAAAAGGTCATAATAAGTATTATGTTGGAGAATCTGAAAGCAATCCAGAAGCACTCATGACATACGTACCGGGAGAAACTCAAATTATTATTGATCATACAGAAGTGGGCGATTCATTAAGAGGGCAAGGCGTAGGGAAACAATTAGTTGAAGCGGCAGTAAAAGATGCACGTGAAAACAACTTCAAAATTTTCGCAACATGTCCATTTGCTAAAGGCGTTTTGGAAAGTACACCTGAATATCAAGATGTATATGGTGCGTAATGGCATCGTGACATCCATGAATATGAGTTGAGAATGAAAAAGGCGAGATGCTTCACAATATGTGAGGACATCTCGTCTTTAGTTTTATTGAGGACTATCCGTGTAGGGGGTTTCTTGAATTTGGTTCGTATTCATTTTTAGTGGTACTAAGAAATGTTGACAGTTTTCCCATGATAAATGGGTTTTGAAAATCTCGAACCCTTGATTGAAAAATGTTGAAAGTGTATCTAGGGTTTCAGGTGTCATCTGTTTCATTTCATAGATTAATTCCGTGAGTTGACGGTCAAAATACGCGTCCGAGATTAAAGGCTGGTCGAATGTAAAGTCTTGGCTAACGAATGGATAAGGTAATACAAAAAACGTTGGCCCTTCGAATCGGTCGTCACCAAACCAGAAGCCGAATTCGATAAAGTGTTCATCAAACGCCGCATACTCAATAACTTGGGAAGGTTCAAACATTTCATGAAAGGCATTGTAGTGCACTAAACATGAGATGTCGAAAGTCCCCCAGAAAAGTCCCGGCTTCATTTTGCGCGCGCGATAAGGTGCAATGAAATATTGCATGGCACGTGTCGCAAATGTCATCAGCTTTAACACTTCACGACTCACTGACTCATCATAATGACAGTGTGTGGTGTCCTCAGAAAATGGTGTCGTATCCTCTACTTCTTGTGGGCGCTCATTAATCGCTACCTCGATACCATGACGATGTAATGCATCCTGAATTTGTTGATAGTAGCTTTGAATCGTCACGCCATCTTTTAAAGGAATCGTCTCTTCGCCATCATTCGTCTCAATTAAAATCATATGTTTCACTAAATTCACACTCACACTATAGGTAGACGATTGATAGAACAGTATGCCTGTAGAAAAGCCTGTCGTTGTAATATCTAACACGACATGTTGCCATTGTGGTTCTTGAAAGGCACTTGCCAACTTATGTTTACCTAGAATTTGTGATAAACGGTGGAGCGTCTCTTTTTCATCTTTCCAATCCGCAAGTTTTAACATGAGGAAAACCTCCAATTTCAATTATTTTTATGTGAAGATTATAATTTCATCATATCAATATCAACACAGAAAAGGTAAACAATTGCATTCTGACATGATCTAAAGGCGCAAATTTTAATAGGGGTGAGTGACGAGCTGTGTAGAACGAAACAAAATGTGAGCGCGGTGAGATAATGACTGAGCATTTTAAATAGGAGATCAGAGCCATCGTTTTCCTGAATATAACAGATGAAATTTGTGACAGTATTGTGAATTTTGAGAATATCAAGTAGAATAAAGAAAACGCTTACATTTTACTTCATAAGGGATATTTTTCAAAAAGGGGGATGCTGTATGATTACGTTTTTAGTGTCTATTGTTTTATTAGTGTTAGGTTATTTTACATATGGGAAGTACATCGAGAAAATGTTTGGACCTCAATACGATCGTCCAACACCTGCACACGATCAACGTGATAATGTGGATTTCGTACCGATGAAAACATCTTCAAATGCCTTAATTCAACTGTTAAATATTGCAGGCGTAGGGCCAATTTTCGGTCCTATATTAGGCGCACTTTATGGACCGGTCGCCTTTTTATGGATAGTGTTGGGATGTATTTTTGCGGGGGCAGTTCATGATTATCTCACAGGTATGATTTCCATTCGTAACCGGGGTGCGCATTTACCGATATTAGCTGGAAAGTTTTTAGGGACAGCGATGAAACATGTCGTTAATCTTTTCACGTTATTGTTATTATTATTGACGGGAACGGTATTTGTGACAAGTCCTGCACTGTTGTTACATCATTTAATGCAAGGCCATGTCGCTTTAGGTGCCATTATATTTGTTATTTTTGTATATTACATTTTATCGACCATCTTGCCTATTGATAAAATTATAGGACGTATTTATCCAGTGTTTGGGGCATTGTTGATGTTGAGCGCAGTGGGGATAGGTTTTCGCTTAATTCAAACTGGAGCACCTATTCCGGAATTAACTTTTGAGAATATGCATCCGGCCCATGCTCCGATTTTTCCGTTGCTATTTTTTACGATTACTTGTGGTGCGTTATCCGGTTTTCATGCCACACAATCGCCCATCATTTCACGTACGACGAATCAAGAGAAAAATGGTCGGCTCATATTTTACGGTATGATGATTGCTGAAGGGATCATTGCGATGATTTGGGCAGCGGCAGCGATGAGTTTATTTGGCAGTTATGGTGGCTTGCAAGCAGTTTTAGCAAAAGGTCAAGCGGCGCTCGTTGTGAGTGAAGCGTCGACGATATTGCTCGGCTCAGTATTTGGCACAATCGCAATTTTAGGAGTGATTGTGTTGCCGATTACGAGTGGAGATACCTCTTTTCGTAGTGCACGTATGATCATTGCAGATTATATTAATTTAGATCAAAAACCATTCAGTAAACGCTTTTTAGTGGCGATACCTTTGTTTGTGTTGAGCTTTGGACTTACACAAGTCGATTTTACAATATTATGGCGCTATTTCTCTTGGGCGAACCAAACAACGGCAGCCGTCGCATTGTGGGTTGGCGCGATGTATTTATTGATTGCGAAAAAGAACTTCTGGGTAGCACTCATTCCGGCTACATTTATGACGTGGAATTTATTCACTTACATTTTAAGCCAGCCGATTGGGTTCGGATTGGACTTGAGTTTAAGTTATGGCTTGGCGGTATGTTGTACAATTGCTTGGGTCGGCTATTTCTTCTATCAATATCGTAAAATCACAGGGGTTCAGACGTTCCAGTTAGATTACCCTGTCAAAACGTGAAATAGCGGCATGGATGACCCATTTAAGACAGCGCGCACTCTAAAAAATAGATTTTGAGGCACAAGTATATCAATAAATAATAAAATCCGAGGTTTTCGTAATAAATTATACAAAAGGCTCGGATTTTCTTTTTTTATATTTGGTAACATTAAGAAAATAGGTCATCTACTGTTGTATCAAATAATTTTGCCAACTTAAACGCTAATGCTAACGTTGGGTCATACTTATTGTTTTCTATTGCATTAATAGTTTGTCGAGATACTTTCAATTTGTTACTCAATGTTTCTTGAGAGAATCCATGTTGTCCTCTATACTTCTAAATTTTGTTTTTCATTTGTGTCTGTTCCCCTTTTTAATGAGGCGTCTAATGAATAGAAATCTAACACAATATGCTCCCTAAAGTTATCCATCTATGACTTTTCAGTATTTAAACAAAATAAATGGCACAGTATTATTTTGTCGCAAAAGTAAAAATAGCTTAATTCAGGTTCAAGTGACTCAGGGTGGTGAATTGTTGAATGGCTTATATCATTGAGCGATTGCTTACAGTTTATGGATGAAATATGCTAAAGTAATCAATAGATAGACATCGATGTATGTATTTTTTTGAGAGTGATTGACAATGATATGTTATTATTGAATAATGTCTAATAGTTTTAATTATATCGTCATAAACCATATAAACAAAGGTATTCAAATAATATGTAATAAGGCACTTCCGAATTCGTATGAGATTGGGAGACCGTTCTTCGATTGTTTAGAATATCGATGTCAAAGACTTAATTATCATTCATCAAATTAGGACATGCGTCAGGTGTGATTTAGCGATATTCAAGGAGATGAAACATATGATAGTAGAAGAGATACAAGGCAACATCGCAAATTTATCTCAAGAGGAAAAGAACGTTCATATTGAAAAGGTGTACTTAGAAAACTCTGACTTAGTGAAACGTATTCAGCGTGTGACGTCAGACCATGGCACTGAAATTGGGATTCGTTTGAGTCAGCCGATTGATTTACAATATGGAGACATTTTATATCGTGATGTAAAAAATATGATTATTATTGATGTGAACTCAGAAGATATTATTGCGATTAAACCACGTACCATTAAAGAAATGGGAGATATCGCACATCAACTAGGAAACCGCCACTTGCCAGCTCAATTTACAGACGATAATGAAATGTTGGTTCAGTATGATTACTTAGTAGAAGATTTATTGAAAGGTCTTGGTATTCCTTATGAACGTGAAGATCGTAAAGTGAACCAAGCCTTTAAACATATAGGACATTCTCATGATTAATCAAGCGCATTTGAAGCTCTTTCAATTTTGTGATTCTCAATTTCCGACAGGTGCGTTTAGTCATTCTTTCGGATTAGAAACGTATATTCAACGTGGGGATATTCATGATGGTGCTTCATTTCAAGCATGGTTAGAAGTGTTTTTGAAGGAGCAGTTAACGTATACAGATGGTTTGGCGATGCGTCTTGTGTATGAAGCCATCGAAGCGAATGATACGGCAGCCATCGAACGACTCGATCAATTGTTGTTCGTGCAAAATATTCCGCGAGAAACGAGAAATGGGACGAAGCAAATGGGTAAGCGGATGATTCAGCTCGCGCGTACGATTTACCATGAAGACAAATGGTTGGACTGGTACGGTGAAAAGGCCGCAGCATATGAGTTGCATACCCATCCGGCAGTGGTGTTTACATTGCTGGGCCATCATTTAGGAATTGAAATTGAAAAAATTATTGATTATTACTACTACCAAAATGTTTCAAGCTTAACGCAAAATGCTGTGCGTGCGATACCGTTAGGGCAAACAGAAGGGCAAACGATTGTAGCTGACATGATTCCATTTATTACGACAACACGTGAGGGCGTGATGCAATTGGATGAAGCGGATTTTGGTTTGACCGTACCAGGTATCGAGATGAATCAGTTGGAACATGAAAATGTAGATGTACGTATTTTTATTTCATAGGAGGAATGAAACATGAAACCGATTAAAATTGGTGTAGGTGGACCTGTTGGCGCAGGGAAAACACAACTGATTGAAAAACTTGTTAAACGTCTATCTGAGGAGAAAAGTATCGGCGTTATTACAAATGATATTTATACAAAAGAAGACCAAAAAATCTTAGTTAACTCAGGCGTATTGCCAGAAGACCGTATTATCGGTGTGGAAACAGGGGGCTGCCCACATACAGCGATTCGTGAAGATGCTTCCATGAACTTCGCGGCGATTGATGAACTCATGGAACGTCATTCAGATATTGAGCTGATTTTCATTGAGTCAGGTGGCGACAACTTAGCAGCAACATTTAGTCCGGAACTGGTTGATTTTTCAATTTATATTATTGACGTTGCGCAAGGTGAGAAGATTCCGCGTAAAGGTGGTCAAGGAATGATTAAATCCGACTACTTTGTGATCAACAAAACCGATTTAGCGCAATATGTAGGGGCTTCATTAGAACGTATGGCTGAAGATACAGAGAAATTCCGTAAAAATCGTCCGTTCGCATTTACCAACTTAAAAACGGATGAAGGTTTAGATGATGTGTTAAATTGGATTAAAAAGGACGTCTTTTTTGAAGGATTAGAATAATGGCAATTTCTAAATGGACAGGTGAGTTAGATTTAACCTTTAAACATGACGGTAGACGTACCGTAAATGGGAAAACGTATTTCCAAGGTGGGCTTAAAGTCATTCGGCCCACTTATTTAAATGGAAGTCCTCATCCGACGATGTTTTTGATTAACTTAGGCGGTGGGTTCGTTGATGGTGACCGTTACCGCATGGCTGTCCACTTTGAGCCACGTACGCATGCGATTTTAACGACTCAAGGTGCGACAATTGTTTTTAAAACATTGGAAGATAAAGTCGAGCAGTACCAAACGTTTCAACTCGATGACGAATCGTTTATGGAATTCATCAGTGATCCGATTATTGGTTATTCAGAGGCGAAATTTTATCAAGCCAATCAATTCCATTTGAGTCCGACTGCTTCGATGTTTTATACCGATATTTTAACGCCAGGTTATGATAAAGAAGGACGCCAATTTAATTATCATTATTTACACCTCAAAAACGAAATTTATGTGGATGAAAAACTCGTCGTATTTGATAATTTGAAGTTAGATACGCAGAAAAATAAAGTGACGCATATGGGCTATATGGAAGGCTTCACACATATGGCTTCTTGTTTTTACATTAGCCCAGGTGTCAATCAGAAAGTCGTTGAAGCGGTACAAGAAGTGGTGACACCTTATATCGATGAACATTGCCGTGTCGGTGTGACATTGCTGCCAACGCACGGTTTAACATTTCGTATTTTAGCGTATTCTACAGACGTCATTCAACGGGTTATTCACGCCGTACATCAATTTGTTATGGAAAATTATCATGAAGAAGACGCACAATTTTTAAGAAAATATTAAAGTAACGGAATACATCACATCAAAAGCTTCTTTTCCTGAATTTAAATGGGAAGAGAAGCTTTTTTATTTAGGGAAGTCTTGGGGGAGTCTTAAAATGAATAGTGATAAAACGATTAGGGAGACACTCATAGCTTATGATAGAATTAAAAAGGTTACATAAGCTTTAAACTTTCTCGTGTTGTTGAAAATAAAAATGTATGGAGGAACTTTTAGTGATTACGAAACTTGAAATGCATATTATGATAGGGCTCATCATTGGTGCGATATTACTTTTTTCAATATCATCTGTTTCACCCAATCAAAATTTCAGCTTGTTTCTATTTTTAGTTATCTTAGCCGTTTTAAATATAGTTTACTTATGCATTGCCAGTATATACGTATGGAAAGATTACAAGAATAAGCAGTAAATAAGGTCGAAATTACTTCTGTCATTTTGGGGTTGAGGCATAAAATTTTTGATGCTATTGTTGCAGTAGTTTGTTTTACTTGCCCTATTCCTAAGATGAATGTTTTTGGATTGCCCTCATGGCTTCGCGTTTTTACTGTTTTACAATTGTTTTTTAGTATTTTGGCATCACTGAACTACGCCTAGCTGATTTTAAAATTTTTTCTAGGTGTTATACTGAATATGTAGGAGAATTTTGAGTTGTTTAGTCATAACGAGTACGACTAACGCAGAAATTTCCTGTGTATATAACGCAAGATGTGCATAGTATAGTTTCATAATTGTAAGTACATATAGCTTTTATAACGCAATGTAGAAAATATGGAACCATTGTACTTTAAATCGCTCAAAGCATATAAGAGATATGAATCCCCTCTATAGATTTAACGTTTATAAAATCCCCCCTATATTTTATAGAGGGGGTTAAATTATTTAACAATAATCACGGGTATTTGCGCACGTTTAGCGACTTTATGGCTAACACTGCCAAGCACCAATTCTTGCAAACTATTCAAACCACGTGTTCCCAAAATAATAGCTTGATAATGTCCGCTATTTGCAACTTCAACTACTTTGTCTGTTGGGATGCCATGGACAAATTTAACTTCGTGATTGACATGATGTTCTACAAATAATTTTTTTATGAAATGGAGCTTTTTTTCTCTTTCTTGTGTTAAACTAGCACCTTGTTGTCCATGTAAAACATCTGTTTTTGACTCATCAACGTCTATAACTGTAAGAATTGTAACCATCGTATGTTCATCTACAAAGTTCAGCGCCTCTTGAGCGGCACGTTCGCTATTTTCTGAACCATCTGCAGCGAGTAAAATGGATTGATACATAAAAACCCTCCTTAATTTAAATGATTTTCGTTTAATTGGCTTAATTCTGAAACGATTTTTCGACTATCTGTGTTTAATTTTTCAACATAGACAATGTTATTTTTCTCTTCAAGTTTTCTAACTATCGTATCAATAGCATCTACTGCTGAATCATCCCATAAATGCGCATGGGCAAAATTCAACACTATAGTACTATTTTCGATATTAAAATTCATTTGTTCCATCATAGAATCAATGGAAACAAAGAACATTTGACCTTTAAAAGAGAAATGATGTTGCTTATCTATTTTTTCATGAATAACTTCAACTTTTGAAATTTTAGTGGCAAAGAATAGTGCACTGAAGACGACCCCTACGATGACACCAATAGCTAAATTATGTGTCATTAACACGATAATGACCGTTAAAATCATAACCAGTGCATCTGTTTTGGGTGCTTTTCTAATATACTTAAATGAGTTCCAGTCAACAGTTCCAATAGAAACCATAACCATAATGCCCGCAAGAATCGGCATAGGTATTTGAACGACGACGCCACCAAGAACAATGATCATAAATATAAGAACAATACCTGCTGTAAATGTAGACAACCTACTATTTGCACCTGATTTAACATTAATCACTGATTGTCCGATCATGGCACAGCCTCCCATACCACCAAAGAAACCAGTAATAATATTGGCAATACCTTGTCCTCGTGATTCTTTATTTTTACTACTATAGGTATCTGTCGCATCATCTACAATTTTAGCTGTCAGTAGACTTTCTACTAAACCTACAATAGCCATTGATAATGAATATGGGAAAATAATTTGCAATGTTTCTAAATGATACGGAACGTTAGGTATTAAAAAGTGAGGTAAAGTTTGTTTAATATTTCCTAAATCTCCTACAGTTCGTATATCAGCGCCTGTATACATATAAAGCGCAGTTAAAATGATTATCGCTATTAATGGGGCAGGAATAGCTTTAAAGAATCTTGGAATGACATATACAATAAATAAAGTGATTATTACATATATATAGGTCGATATAGATATGCCAAAAATATGTTCTATTTGAGACATGAAAATTAGAATACCTAATGCATTAACAAATCCAATCATTACAGATCTTGGAATAAATTTCATTAAACGGCCAACTTTAAGAATACCTAATAATAATTGGATGAAGCCCATTAAAATGGTCGCAGCAAAAAGGTATTCGACACCATGTTCCTTAACTAAAGGGGTGACCAAAAGAGCAACAGCACCGGTAGCACCAGAAATCATTGCAGGCCTCCCGCCAACTATCGCTGTTACAGTAGCAATAATAAATGCTGCATACAAGCCTATCATGGGATCTACACCAGCAATAATTGAAAAAGCAATAGCTTCAGGGATTAATGCTAATGCGACAACAATACCAGCAAGTATATTTTTTCCAGGCTGGTCAAGCCATTCAGCCTTTAATTTCTGAACCATCATTTCATCTCCTTTACTTTAATCATATTGTAAAGTATAACAGAAAAGTTTCATATGTATACCCCTTAATGAGACTGTATGTTACAATTTCTTACAAGGTGGTGTATTAAAATGAAATATGGTTATATTAGACCTGTGACGATCAATGACAGTATCAATGAACAAATAAAGAAAATAGAAACGTACACAAATCATATTATTGAAGAAATGCATGCTAATAATAAAAAAAGAGAAGAACTAGACGTTTTGCTAAATTTAAAACTCACTTCTAATGATATTTTGTATATTACAGATTTATGTATCATTGCAGATTCTACAAAACATTTATTAGATATATTGGATACACTTTCTCAAAAAGGAACTTCTCTATATGTAATTAATTTGAATAAAAATATTATAAAAGATGACAAAAGTTCCTTTATAAAGACATTGCATGATATTGCAGATTTTCAAAGTGATATTGTGAAATTTAGAACACGTATGGGGTTAGAAAATTATACAAGAGAAGGTAAAAGTCTTGGCAGACCGAAGCGTGATGATAAAAATTTAAGAGATGCAATAGAAATGTATATGAGTAAAAAATACACTTTAGATGAAATAAAGGAAAAAACAAACATAAGTCGAGCCACGTTATACAGACATTTAGATCAATAATCCCCCTTAATTTATCATAAAGGGGGAGGTAGATTATAAGCATTTTAATTGTTTTTTATTAATAAAATAGGACGCCTAAGATTATACCTACCAATACAATAGCCCAAGAAGGCATTTTGAAATACATTAACAATACGAACAATAAGCTGGCTAAAGCAAAATCTAATTCTGATTGAATCGTTGAAGTCCAAATCGGGTTATAAAAAGCGGCAATAAGAATGCCGACGACACCTGCACTTATCCCTTTTAAAAAACCTTCAGCATAAATATTAGATTTAATATTATCCCAGAATGGAAGAATTCCAAATAACAAAAGAAATGCTGGTAGGAAAATAGCAATCGTAGCCAATATCGCTCCTCCAATGCTCTCTATAGACATCCCAATATATGAAGCAAATGTAAATAGAGGTCCGGGGACAGCTTGAGCAGCAGCATAACCCGTTATGAAGTTATCGGGCGATATTAATCCTGATGGTACAAACTCATTCTTCAATAAAGGTAAGACCACATGTCCTCCCCCAAAAACTAATGAACCTGATCTATAAAAGCTATCAAACATTTTTAGCCATAGATGATTTGTCATAGAACTCGCTATAGGTAAGACGGTTAATAGTAAAAAGAATAATGATAATGAAACAAAACCTAAGCTTTTAGGTAACGTAAATAATTTGTTTTTAATTTTAGTTCTATTTGTTGAATTTTGTTTTAAAAAGACGAGGCCATATACGCCGGTTATTGATAGTCCAATGACTTGTATATAAATGTTATTGATTACTAATGATAATATGAGAACGAACAATGCCAATGCAACAGTGGTTTTGGTATCTGCTAATTTTTTACCCATTCCGATAATAGCTTGAGCTACAATAGCAACAGCTACGAGTTTTAAACCTTGCATCCAAGTAAAACTTGTATCACTATTTGTAAATAGCGTCGAAAAAATCATGAGTATGATTACAGAAGGGAGCGTAAATCCGATAAATGAGATTATACCGCCCCAGACGCCACCTCTTATCGTTCCTATCCCAATACCTACTTGGCTACTTGCAGGACCGGGTAAAAACTGGCATAGTGCCACCAGATCAGAATACTCTTTTTCATCAAGCCACTTTCTTTTTTTTACATATTCATCATAAAAATAGCCTAAATGGGCAGTAGGTCCACCGAATGATATTAAACCAAGCTTTAATGCTACAACAAATATATTTATATATTTATACATAAAAACCCCCTTTTATTTCGATGTTAATTCTTTGCTTGACTATTGAATTCTTTAATTCTTTTGCCGATTTCATCTCTGACGCGTTGGAATTCTGACCACGCTTTACCTGCTGGATCATCAAATCCCCAGTGTTCTTTTTTTACGTTCGGTGGTAGTATAGGACAATGATTGTCTGCATCGCTACATAATGTCACGACCAAATCGGATTGTTTTAAAATATCATTATCAATCAAGTCTGATGTATGGCTTGATATATCAATATCTACTTCTTTCATAGCTTCTATTGCTTTAGGATTAACACCATGAGTTTCAATACCAGCAGAATAGACGTTCCAATCTGCACCCAATAATGTTTTGCCCCAACCTTCAGCCATTTGGCTACGACAAGAGTTGCCTGTACATATAAAATAAATTGTTTTCCTATCCATAATTAAAGCCTCTTTTCTTAAAATATGATGAGTGTAAGGTATAAACCTAAGAGTGTAACAAATAGCACTGGAATAGTCATGATAATTCCAGTTTTAAAGTATGTTCCCCATGAGATCTTCACACCTTTTTGTGTTAAGACATGTAGCCACAATAATGTCGCTAAAGAACCAATTGGCGTAATTTTAGGTCCTAAATCTGAACCTATAACATTTGCATAAACCATACCTTCTTTTAATATGCCGGTAGCGTTGGATTGACCAATTGCTATAGCATCTATTAAAACTGTAGGCATATTATTCATAATTGATGATAAAAAGGCTGATATAAAGCCCATACCCATAACACTGCTGAATAATCCATGACTTGAAATATTGGATAATACATCAGCTAAAATTGTTGTGATTCCTACGTTTTTCAAACCAAATACAACTAAGTACATACCAATAGAAAATAGAACGATATTCCATGGTGCGCCTTTAATGACTTGTTTTGTTTGAACTGCTTTAGATTTACGAGCGAATAGTACAAAGATAATAGCAATAATACCTGAAATCATTGATACTGGGATTTGAATTAACTCACTAACTAGATACCCCACGAGTAGTGTTGCTAATACAATCCATGAAATTTTAAATAATTTAGGGTCTTTAATTGCATTTTTAGGATCTGAAAGCGTTTCTGTATCGAATGTTTTAGGTATAGATTTTCTGAAATATAACCATAAAATAAAAATACTAGCAATAAGAGAGAATATATTAGGAATAATCATGCGACTAAAATATTCAATAAACCCAATATCGAAGTAATCTGCAGAAACAATGTTAACTAAGTTACTTACAATTAAGGGTAAGGATGTAGTATCTGCAATAAAACCACTGGCAATAATAAAGGGGAAAATCGATTTTGGATTAAACCCTAGATTCCTTACCATAGCTAATACAATAGGCGTTAAGATTAAAGCTGCACCATCATTTGCGAAAAATGCTGCGACAATTGCCCCAAGTAGCATGATTAAAACAAACATTTTTAATCCGTTACCGTTTGAAGCCTTAACCATATATATCGCAGACCATTCAAAAAAACCAATTTCATCTAATATTAATGAAATCAGAATAACAGCTACAAAGGTTAAAGTAGCGTTCCAAACAATACCCGTGACTTCTAATACATCGGAAAAACTTACGACTCCTGTAATGATAGCAACGATAGCGCCAATTAAAGCTGTAATCCCAATATCTAAACCTTTAGGCTGCCATATCACAAAGGTCAAAGTTAAAAGAAAAATCACAATTGCTAAGGTAATCATCAACATTCACCTGATTTCACATCTCTACATATACAGCGTTGATTAGATGTATTAATGACGAGTAAATTTTGATTGATATCATCTAAAATAGAATGATTAAGTCGATACATGTGTTTGTTGCCGTCTTTTCTTGCAATAACTAACTTGTTACCTACTAATGATTTCATATGATGGCTTAACGTAGGTTGTGAGAATTGAAAATGTTTCAGTAAGTCGCAAGCACATAACTCGCCACAAGAAAGTAAATCTAGTATTTCCAACCTACTTGGATCTGATAAAACCTTTAATATTGCTGATATTTCTTGATAAGACATGAATATACCTCCTATGCTCAACATATATTAACATCTATATAGATTACTGTCTATGTTATTTCGTTTACTGCTTTTAAGTTTGGGATGTAATACCTACTTCTTTAGTTATAAATTATTTATATTTTTAGTTATCTTAGCCATTTTAAATAGAGTTTACTGATGCATTTCCAGTATATGTGTATGGATAGATTACAAAAATCAGCAGTAAAAATGTGGTTTTCATGTATTAGCGAATCGAACAACTCACAAAAACACACCCTAAAAGTAAGTTCAACCAATACTTTTAGGGTGTGTTATGTTAATTCATATGCGTGACCTTACTATTAATTCGCTTCGACAGCTTCTTGACGTAATTTGCGTGCGCTGTTAACCAGTACTGTCAATGCGGCCTTCACTTCATCTTCTTTACGTGTTTTGAGACCACAGTCTGGATTCACCCAGAATAATGAACGGTCGATTTGTTGTAAACCACGTTCAATTGCTGTTGTAATTTCTTCTTCTGTCGGGATACGTGGACTATGAATGTCATACACGCCTAACCCGATACCTAAATCATAATCAATATCTTCAAAGTCTTTAATGAGGTCACCATGGCTACGCGACGTTTCGATTGAAATCACGTCTGCATCTAAGTCGTGAATCGCATGGATGATTTGTCCGAATTGCGAATAGCACATATGCGTATGGATTTGCGTTTCATCTGTAACTGAAGACGTCGCCAGTTTAAAGCTATGCACCGCTTTCGCTAAATAATCTTCGTGATATGCTTTGCGTAATGGTAAGCCTTCACGTAATGCTGGTTCGTCCACTTGAATCACTTGGATGCCTGCCTTTTCTAACGCTAATACTTCTTCGTTAATCGCAAGCGCAATTTGATCTTGAACTGTTGAACGAGGAATGTCCACACGTTCGAACGACCAGTTTAAGATGGTTACAGGACCTGTCAGCATGCCTTTCACCGGTTTGTCCGTTAAGCTTTGCGCATACACAGTTTCATCAATCGTTAATGGCGCTGTCCATTTTACATCACCGTAAATGATTGGTGGTTTTACCGCACGTGAGCCGTATGATTGGACCCAGCCAAATTTCGTCACGAGGAAGCCGTCTAACTTTTCACCAAAGAACTCGACCATGTCATTACGTTCAAACTCACCGTGTACGAGGACGTCTAAACCGATGTCTTCTTGAATTTCAATCCAACGTTTAATTTCATCTTGTACAAATTGACGGTACGCTTCATCAGAAATACGGTTATTTTTCCAATCTGCACGCTGTTTACGCACTTCTGGTGACTGCGGGAATGAACCAATCGTCGTTGTCGGTAAATCTGGTAAGTTTAAGCGTTGTTGTTGCACGACTTTACGCTCAGAAAATGCAGAAGCACGTTCGGCACGAACACTGTCAAAATCATACTCAAGGTTTTTGAACGCTTGGCTTTGGAAACGTGTATATTGCGCATGTAAACGGTCATATGCTTCAGTATCGTTGTCATTCACAGCACGTTTCAATGCATCTAACGTTTCTAATTTTTCTGTCGCAAAGCTTAAACCGTCGCGAATGTCGTCTGCTAACGTTTCGTCTTCTAATGATACAGGGACGTGTAATAATGAAGAAGATGGATTGATATATAAATCATCGGAATATTGTGATAATTTTTCGATTAAAGCTTTCTTCGCTTCAACATCTGCAGCCCATACATTTCTACCGTCGATAATACCCGCAAATAATGTTTTTGAACGGTCAAAGTCACCATTTTCGATTTGTTGTAAGTTGTAGCCGCGATCATGTACAAAGTCTAATCCGAGACCTTTGACTGGTAATGCACTTAAAAACTTCACATTTGCACGCTCGAAATACGTTTGAATGACTAACGCTTTTGCGACATCAGCTTCCGCAAATGCCTCGTATGCTTCACGTGTAATGGCTTCTAATTCAGCCGCTTGATCTGTCACTAAAATCGGTTCGTCAATTTGAATGAGTGCTGCCCCTGCATCGATGAGTGATTGTAATACTTCAACGTACAGTGGTAATAACGTACGCACTTTGTCTTCAAATGATTGCGCGCCACCTTTAGAAAGTGCTACGAATGTCACAGGTCCGACAATAACAGGATGTGCATTCACATTAAGCGCTTTTGCTTCGTTAAAACGTTCCAATAAACGATTGTGGTTCACGCGAGGTGTCACATTATCCCATTCAGGTACGATATAGTGATAGTTTGTGTTAAACCATTTGACAAGTGCACTTGCGACGTGTGACTTGTTACCGCGTGCGATATCGAATAGTAAGTCATCATCTACGTCACGGTCTTGGAAACGCGTTGGAATGATATTGAATAATAAAGATGTATCTAAAATGTGATCGTATAATGAAAAGTCGCCCACAGGTACGCTATCTAAGTTACAGTTTTGTTGTAATACTAAGTTAGAACGGTGTAATTGTTGTAATGTGTCGTCTAATTCAGCTTTTGTAATTTTGTTGTTCCAGTAGCCCTCAATGGCTTTTTTCCATTCACGTTTGTGTCCAAGTCTTGGGAATCCTAAGTTTGTTGTTTTAATTGTCATAAAATCGCCTCCTGATGGGATGTTGTAATTGATTTCGAATAGGCTGCAAGTTCTAATGAGTAATCAATACGCTCAAACGGTGTAATTAAATACAAGCCGTTGAAATACGTATGGACGGTGTCGATAAGTGATTTACAAAGCGATAGACTCAGTTCATACGTTGCTTGTCTATCATCGGCAACAGCTTCAAACTGTGCGAGTACATCGTCTGACATTTTGATGCCAGGGACTTCGTGATGTAAAAACAACGCATTTTTGTAACTTGTAATCGGCATAATCCCAATAAAAATAGGGACATCGAGATGCTTTGTCGCTTCGTAAATCTCGACAATTTTTTCTTTTGTGAAGACCGGCTGTGTAATAAAGTAATGCATGCCGCTCTTAATTTTTGTTTCCATTTTGCGGACTGCGGCTTTGATGTTACTCACATGAGGGTCAAAACCTCCCGCGATGTTGAACTGTGTGGCGACTTTTAACGTATCGCCGTCAGTGTTCACGCCTTTGTTAAATCTGAGTGCCAGTTCGGTCAATCCTTTTGAATTTACGTCATACACATTCGTTGCCCCTGGGAGATGCCCGACTTTCGAAGGGTCTCCGGTAATCGCTAAAATCTCATGGACTCCGATTAACGATAAACCGAGGAGGTGAGATTGCAGTCCGATTAAGTTGCGATCGCGACACGTAATGTGAACGAGCGGTTCGATGTTGTATTGTTGTTTGATTAAACTCGCGGCTGCAATGTTGGAGATGCGAACCGTTGCTAAAGAGTTGTCCGCTAACGTTACAGCGTCAATTTGGGCGTCATCTAAAGCTTTGACGTTTTGGAAAAATTTCGTCGTATCGAGATGTTTCGGTGTATCGAGCTCGACGATGATGGTCGGTCGTTCTCGTACACGCGTTGCCAAGTTTTGACGTGTTGGCTTCGGTGCTTCAGATGTTTGTTTTTGATGAATCGGAATGACTTTTTTCTCTTGAATCGGCTTTAACCCTTGGACAGCTGTTTTAATTTTGCGAATGTGATCAGGTGTCGTCCCGCAACAGCCACCGATAAGCCGGACCCCTTCTTGAATGAGTTGTTCCGCGGTCTCACCAAAGTATTGCGCGTTATCACTATATTTAAAAGTTTGCTGGTCGATATCGAGTAAGCTCGCATTCGGATAGCACGACAAGTACGCATTGTTCGGCAATTCAATATGGCCAAAAGTACGCTTCATATGGTGTGGGCCGTGATGGCAATTCAAACCGACAATGTCTGCACCTGCTTTGACCAATTGTTGTAATGCGCTGTTAATCTCTTTACCGTTGACTAAATAATGTGTGTTAGAAGCGGTCAGTTGCGCAATAATTGGAATGTCGTACTTTTGTCGTGTTTGCTTAATCGCATTGAGCAATTCTTCATCATCGTAATAGGTTTCGAATAACAGACCATCGACACCTTCAGCAACGAGCGTATCGACTTGAATGTCCGTGTGATATTGAATGGCTGACAGTGACAGTTCGCCTTGTTTTGTACTTCTAAAGCCACCGACCGTCCCTAAGATGAATGTGTCAGGTCCTGCCGCACGTTTGGCAATGGCTACTGCAGCTTGATGAATGGCTTTGACTTGGTGTTCCAATCCGAACTGTTGTAATTTTTCAAAATTGGCACCGTACGTATTCGTTTGAATGACATCTGCGCCAGCTTGAATGTATGACCGATGAATCTTTTCAACTTTATCAGGATGTGTCAGGTTGTATGCTTCAGGGCAGGTGTCTAAGCCTTCCGAGTAGAGAATGGTCCCCATCGCACCATCAGCGACGAGAATATTGTTTTTCAGTGCGTTCAGTAGTCGACTCATAGGATCCCTCCTTTAATGCTTGATCGAGGT
Organism: Staphylococcus delphini; assembly: GCF_900636325.1. Lineage (NCBI taxonomy): Bacteria > Bacillati > Bacillota > Bacilli > Caryophanales > Staphylococcaceae > Staphylococcus > Staphylococcus delphini. The sequence continues at coordinate 2,769,850 of NZ_LR134263.1, read as the reverse complement.
CGGCGATTAATTCATCAGCATCTTCCAACCCAACGCTCAATCGAAATAGTCCGAACGTAATGCCACGCGCTTCTCGAATCTCTTGAGGGATGGCGGCATGTGACATCGTATAAGGGTGTGAAAGAATCGTTTCTACACCACCGAGACTGACTGAGACGAGTGGTAAAGTGAGCTGATCGACAAATCGTTGCGCATAGGTTTCATCTTTTAATCGGAAACCAATAACGGCACCCCCATGTTTAGCTTGTTTGAGATGTACGATGTTGTTGCCTGGATAGTACACTTGCGCAATCGCCGGATGTTCCGCCAAAAAGTGATAAATCCGTTGTGCACTTTTGACAGATTGTTCATAACGGATGACAAATGTTTTCAGATGTTGGGTCAACGTCCAACTGTCATAAACAGATAAAGCGGTTCCTGTGCCATTTTGTATTAAATACAGTGCTTCGGCGAGTGCGTCATCATCTGTAATGACTGCGCCTGCAATGAGGTCGCTATGACCCCCTAAAAACTTCGTCGCGCTATGAATGACGATATCCGCACCGAGCGCCAGTGGATTTTGGCAAAGCGGGGTCATAAACGTATTGTCCACCGCTACTAAAATGTCGTGTACTTGGGCAATATGAACGACTTTTCGAATATCTGTAATTTTGAACAGCGGATTCGACGGTGTTTCTATGTAGATGAGTCGTGTGTTCGGACGAATCGCTGCACGGATTTCTGCCACATTTTCAGCATTCACCGTTGTAAATGTCAGACCAAAGCGCGATAAAATTTGTTCTGTAAGTCGAAATGTCCCACCGTACACATCATCCGGTAAAATGACGTGGTCGCCTGCTTTTAACGTTAAAAATACAGCTGTAATCGCGGCGATACCAGAGTTGAATGCGAACGCTCGCTTTCCGCCTTCAAGTTGTGCGAGTTTCGTTTCGAGCAATTCGCGGTTAGGATTGCCACTCCGCGCATAATCATAAGGAACAGCCTCGCCTAATCGTTGTTGGTGATACGTCGATGCATAATATAGCGGTTGATTGGCACATTGATACGCGACGCCACGCTGTGTATCATGAATCAGTTCAGTTTGTTTAGAACGTGTCATCTGTGCTCACCTCTTTAGATTTTTCTAGTGCTTGAATGAAATCTTGTTCAATATCTTCATAAGCTTCAATACCAATCGAAAGTCGAATTAAGTGTTGGTCAATGCCGCGACGATCTTTCTCCTCATCTGGCATATCGATGTGTGTTTGGGTATAAGGGAAAGTGATAAATGTTTCTGTGCCACCTAGACTTTCCGCAAAACGCAATACTTTCAACTGTCGTAACAATTGATCGACACTATAACCAGGTGCGAGACGTAAACTTAACATACCTGTTCGTCCGCAATAGAGCACGTCTTGAATGCCTGCCAAATTTTCACAAGTTGCTGCAAATCGTTGCGCATTTTGTTGTGACCGTTCGACGCGAAGATGTAATGTCTTTAATCCACGTAACAATAAGTAACTGTCAATCGGTGAAAGTGTCGCGCCAATCATGTTGTGAAATTGGCCTAACTTTTCTGCAAGGACTTCATCTTTCGCAGTGACGACGCCAGCAAGGACATCATTATGCCCACCGATATATTTCGTCGCTGAATGTAACACGATATCTGCACCGTCGCGTAAAGGTGTCGACAAATAAGGTGTGAGAAACGTATTGTCGATAATCATTAATAACTCGTGCTCTGACGCTATGTCGTAATAAGGCGTCAAGTCAATTTCAATCATCAACGGATTTGAGATTGGTTCTATAAATAAGGCTCTTGTTTTCGGTGTGATGGCAGCTTTCACAGCGTCTGGATTTTCAAAATCGATGTAGTGAAAACGAAGCCCATATTGCGTTTCATAAAATTCAAATAGTCGAAACGTGCCGCCGTATAAGTCAAACGAGACGAGTATTTCATCTCCGGGTTCAAAAAGATTACAGACCAATTGGATACTTGCCATGCCACTCGCCGTCGCAAATGACGCGACACCGCCTTCAAGTCGCGCAAATGCATCTTCAAAAACTTGTCGCGTCGGATTTTTAGTTCGTGTGTAGTCAAATCCAGTTGATAGTCCGAGTCCTTCATGTTGGTATGCCGTAGAGAGATAAATTGGATTTGCGATAGCGCCAGTGTCATCTTGAGTCAACGCAATTTGTGCCAGTGTCGTTTCTTTCATCAGTTCAACCTCCTCTTCAAAAATAAAAAAGCTTCCGTCCTTTAGATCCAATAAGACATTAGATATAAAGGACGAAAGCTTGTTCGTGGTACCACCTTTGTTCGTGACATGATTGCTCAAATCACCTCTTCCAGTACGCGAAATTGTGTGCACTGTAAAGCGTATGATAGATATGGAATGTGAGGGATACCTTTGGAATACTTTACCGTGCCACAAAATGTGAATACTGAGTCGCTATAACGGGCGAACCCGGTGATACCTCATATCGGTACCAACACTCCAAGGCCATTTTCAAACGTGCTTTCAATACCTTCTCTCAGCGAACGAAGGCTCTCTGTAAATGCAGGGGACGTTTTACTTTCCTTTTTACAGTGTTTAGGAATATGGTGTTGTGCTTTGATAAAACACACTTTACACGATGACAAAAAGGTTGTCAACATGTTTTCTGAAAATTTAGAAGAGAGGGAAATTTGGCGCGACTTAAAATCATGGAGAAAAGCTTGTGTCTCAATGGTGCAAACAGTAAAATGGAATGGTAAAAAATTTGAAGGGTTGGTGAAAAGGATGACCGAAAAATGGCAAAGTCAACAAAATGATGCCGAGCAAGTTCAACGACTGGCATTGACGGAAATTAGGCCGAATCCGTACCAACCTCGCAAAACGTTTGATGCTGAAAAGTTAACAGAGCTTGCGCAATCGATTGCACAGCATGGCGTGTTGCAGCCCATTATCGTAACGCAAGCGATCAAAGGGTATCATATCGTAGCGGGTGAACGCCGTTATCGGGCAAGTCTAGAGGCAGGCTTAACGCACGTTCCAGCTATCGTTAAACCATTTTCAGATGGTGAGATGCGCGAACTGGCGATTATCGAAAACTTGCAACGTGAAGATTTAAATGCTTTAGAAGAGGCAGAAAGTTATCAACAACTGATGCAACATTTAAATCTGACACAACAAGAGGTCGCAGCACGGTTAGGCAAATCAAGACCGTATATAGCGAATATGTTGAGACTGCTCAAGTTACCTGTTAAGATTAGGACTTTAATACGAGAAGGCCAACTTTCAGGCGGACATGGACGCACACTACTCGCACTCAAAACACCCGAAACGATGATACAATACGCAAAGTTAGCCATCCGGGAGTCTTGGAGCGTGAGATATTTGGAACAACGCGTCGCCGAACATACAGGTAGCGCGCAACAAGCGACCTCGCGTCAACAGCATACGACGAAAAAGCCTGCACTGATTCGCCAACATGAACAACAATTAAAAGAACAATATGGCACAAGTGTAGAAATTTCGACGAAGAAAAATGTAGGCGAGATTACTTTTACATTCCACTCTGAAAGTGACTATCGCAGGCTGATTCAATTACTTAAAAATATGTAATGTCTCCAAGGGTGTGGACATCAACATTGAAGATTATGCATAGAGAAGGGAGTTAATTATGGAGCAATTTAAAGCAATACTCAAAAGTATGGTGCAACCGTTATTAGATCCAGAAACCTATTCGAACCTTTTAACAAAACTAATTATTGTTTTAATCTACGTGTTGGCGGCTTTTATCATTATACGTATTTTAAACAAAGGTATCGCACAATTTTTCAAAGTCAACAATCGTTCAGGTAAAACCAATCGTGCCAAAAGATCAAAAACATTGATTACCCTCGTTCAAAATGTGGTCGGTTATATTGTATGGTTTATCACTTTAACGACGGTGCTTAGCAAATTTGGTATTAGCGTTGAAAGTATTTTAGCAGGGGCTGGTGTCGTTGGTTTAGCGATTGGTTTTGGTGCGCAAACACTCGTGAAAGACGTCATTACAGGGTTCTTTATTATATTTGAAAATCAGTTTGATGTCGGGGACTATGTGAGTATTAAAAACAACAGTGCGCCGATAGCAGAAGGAACAGTCAAATCGATTGGTCTACGTTCGACACGCATTTTATCGTTTACAGGTGAGCTTTCGATTATTCCAAACGGGACGATGAGCGAAGTGACGAACTTCTCAGTGACCAATGGTGTCTCCATTATTGATATTCCAGTGTCGATTCATGAGAAAATTGACGAGGTAGAGAAGAAAATGAACCTCTTCTTAAAAACGATTCCTAAAAAGTATGATATTTTTATCGAACCGCCTGAAGTATTAGGTGTCGATAAATTCAATAGCTATGAAGTGATGATTCGTGTGGCGGGTGAAACGTTGCCTGGTGAAAGCTTTGGTGGATCGCGTATTTTACGTCGTGAGTTAAAAGAGTTTCTACAGTCTGAAGGTATTGAAGCGCCAATGCCGACACTTGTTCAGTTATATCAAGAACAACACAACAAGGAAGCATAGAGGTGAAATTGAGTGGCTTCAAATTACGAATTAAATGATATAGTAGAGATGAAGAAGCAACACGCATGTGGAACAAATCGTTTTAAAATTATTCGTATGGGTGCAGACATCCGTATCAAATGTGAAAATTGTCAGCGCAGCATTATGTTACCACGTCAAATATTCAACAAAAAAATAAAAAAAGTGCTCGAAAAAGCGAGTTCAAATGAGAAGGAGAATGAAACATGGCTTTAACAGCTGGTATTGTCGGCTTACCTAACGTCGGAAAATCAACTTTATTTAACGCAATTACAAAAGCAGGTGCACTTGCTGCAAACTATCCTTTCGCAACGATTGACCCTAATGTCGGCATCGTTGAGGTACCTGATACACGTTTAACACAATTAGAAGCAATCGTAAATCCGAAAAGAACGGTACCTACAACGTTTGAATTTACAGATATTGCTGGAATCGTGAAAGGTGCCTCAAAAGGGGAAGGTCTCGGCAATAAATTTTTATCACACATTCGTGAAGTCGATGCGATTTGCCAAGTTGTGCGTGCTTTCGATGATGAAAATGTCACACACGTTGCAGGACGCGTGAACCCGATTGAAGATATTGAAGTCATCAACATGGAGTTAGTGTTAGCGGATTTAGAATCTGTTGAAAAACGTTTGCCACGCTTAGAAAAAATGGCGAAACAAAAAGACAAAACAGCCGTGAATGAAGTGCGCATTTTAACAAGAATTAAAGAAACACTTGAAAATGGGCAACCTGTCCGTAGTTTAGCGTTTAATGATGAAGATCAAAAATATGTGAACCAAGCACAATTATTAACGTCAAAATCAATGTTATATATCGCGAACGTCGGTGAAGATGAAATTAATGACGCAGAAAATGATAAAGTGAAAGCGATTCGTGAGTATGCGGCACAAGAGGATTCAGAAGTGATCGTCATTAGCGCCAAAATCGAGGAAGAGATTGCGACATTAGACGAGGAAGATAAAGCGATGTTCTTGGAAGAATTAGGGATTGAAGAGCCTGGTTTGAACCGTTTAATCCGTAAAACATATGATTTATTAGGATTGGCGACGTACTTTACAGCAGGTGTGCAAGAAGTGCGTGCATGGACGTTTAAGGAAGGTATGACGGCGCCACAATGTGCGGGTATCATTCATACAGACTTTGAACGTGGTTTCATTCGTGCTGAAGTGACGAGCTATGAAGACTTCGTGGCTAATCAAGGTGAACAAGGTGCGAAAGAAGCGGGTAAAATGCGCTTAGAAGGTAAAGATTACGTAATGCGTGATGGCGATGTCGTGCATTTCCGTTTTAATGTGTAGGAGATAACAAAGAGAGCTAAAGTGTTGAGATCATCAGCATTTTAGCTCTTTTTTGGTGTTTCGGTACATTACGCGTATTGGAATGAGAAGGCGCACGAGGACTAGAGACGATCGCGTGTTTCCTAGAGGGTGATGCGCTTGTTAATCATCGCTATGATGGACTATCGTATTTGTGACATATCGATGTGGTATAATGGTTTCAAAATGAGATAGAGTATTCTGAAATTTCCGTGTAAAATCGATAAAATATCATGTATTATGCAAAAAAAGTGGTAAAATGTGCTTAATAGAGGGTGTGTATAGCAGACAACAATGAGAGAGGTGAGGACGATGTTAGTCCGTGTGAACCAACTACAAAAGACGCTAAATGGTAAAAATGTGATTAATGATATTTCTTTTACTTTGAAACCGGGAACGATTAATGCGATTTTGGGGCCGAACGGGGTAGGGAAAACGACGACAGTTCGCTTATTGACAGGTTTACTTCAACCAACGCATGGTGAAATTGAGGTGTTTGGAGTAAAGACGACAGACCCCCATTTTGAACGCGTGCGTAAACAGATGGGTGTGCAAAATGATGGGAATTTGTATGAAAATCTCACAGTATATGAAAATTTAAAAATATGGGCACGTTTTTACGATGTGCCAAAAGTAGTGATGGACGACCGAATTGATGCATTATTAACTTATTTTGAGTTAATTGAACGTAAAAAAAGTAAAGTTGGGACATTGAGTAAAGGTTTGAAACAAAAAGTCGCGATTATGCGTGCGCTCATTCACCACCCAAAACTATTGATTTTAGATGAACCGACGTCTGGTTTGGATCCATCAGCATCTGAATCACTGAACACCTATTTACAACAGCAAGTGCGAGAGGAAGAAATGACGGTATTTATGTGTACACACCATTTGCAAGGACTAGAACAAATAGCTGACCATATTTTTATGATGGATGACGGTCGTTTTATCGCTTCAGGACGTGCGGAAGATTTGTTGCGTGAAGCATGGCCACAAGTGGAATTTGATATTCATGTGAGTGATGTGACACGTGCATTGGCTTTATTGGAAAATGAGCAGGCATTTGTCGCCCAAGAAAATAGTGACACAGAAGGGTATCTCCGTGTGAAAGTGGAGGCTTATGACAATATTTCCCAGGTGATTAAACTGTTTACAGCACACCAACTCGACGTGTATACAGTCACTGAAGTTCAACATACGATTAAAGAATTATATTTCATGAAGATGGATGTGGTGCAACATGATTAATATGAAACATGTCTTCACAATTGTTTACAAAGACGCATTGGATATTAGAAGTGATCGTGGCGTTTTTGTATCGGTATTTATTGTTCCGTTTATTTTTAGTCTAGTTTTCCCGTTAGCGATAGTGCTTGGTGATGTCAGTTTTGGTGTTGTTGATTATATAGGCGGGGCGCGTATGTTTATTGACCAGTTGCCTGACCAAGTGTTACCGAAATCCATCGACCATCATCACGGTATTGTTTATGCAATCTTGATGTATTTCTTTATTCCATTTTTCATTCTCATACCGGTATTTGTATCCAGTATGTTAGCAACGACAAGTTTTACGGGCGAAAAAGAGCATAAAACGATTGAAGGCCTCCTCTATACGCCGATTACGAATAAAGAATTGATGCTTGGAAAGATTTTAGTTTCAGGCATTCCGGCGATTTTGCTTACTTGGATTTCAGTATTGATTTATGGCATTATCGTCAATGTTTATGGCGTCAAAGTGTTAGGTGAGATGATTTTTCCGAATTTTAGTTGGCTCATGGTCACTTTCCTCGTTGCGCCGCTCATTACGTTTTTATCCATTTCATTTGTTGTAGCCGTATCGCAACGTGTGAATACGAGTAAATCAGCACAGTCTATTTCAATGATTTTAATTTTACCGATTATTGGTTTTATCATTTCTCAAGCAAACGGTGCATTTTTGTTTGGTCCGATGATTTCAATGATTCTCGTCGCTGTATTGATTGTCGTCGATATCATCGTTTATTTAACCATTTCAAAACGATTTAATTCAGATAAATTGTTAACAAAATAGGATATAAAAAATGAGACACACATCATAGGATGACGTATGTCTCATTTTCATTTTTATTTGAAGATTGATAAGAAGCTATTGAAAACGTTTTTCACTGTGTTGGCAGTTTCAGCCGCAGTAATAGCCGCTTTAACTACTGATGGGTTTTGGTATAAAGTGTATAAAACTTTACCTGTATTAATGCTTTCTGTTACAAGATTTCTTGTGTGAGCATATGAGCTGTAAAATGGGTTAGCATTTTTATCAATTTCTAAAGGGGCAATATATGCTTTTGTTCCGTTGTCGTTTAAAAAGCCAAGCACAGTTTTATCAATTAAACCTTTATGATTTTTATATAATTCTGTATAGTATTTTGCCTTATTATATTTTTTAGTAATATAATTATACTGCTCTTTTAAATAATCTAATCCACTTGTCACACCATCTTTAACATACGTATAGCCATTGTACACGCCGTCTTTGAAAGCGTTCCAGTAGCTTGAAAGTGTTGAAGTTGTAGCTTCTCCTGTTTCAGGTAATACAGGTGTAACACTACCATTGTCTTTCACATCTGGTGTCGCTTCTGTTGATGGTGCAGTTTCTTTAGTTTCAGCTGTTTTGTCAGTTTCAGTTTTATTCTCTACTTTAGGTGTTTGTACTTTAGGCGCTTCCACTTTAGGTGCTTTTTCAGCTTTAGCGTTGTTTTCAGCTTGAGGTTTTTTCTCTGCATCCGCTTTTTTCTCTGTGTCTGCTTTAGGCGCTTCTTTTACTTTGCTGTCACTTTCAGCTTTGTGCTCTTCTTTTTTCTCTACTTGTGGTGTGTCTTCAATCGGTACTGGTGTTTTTTCAATGTTCGGTGATTCGCCAATTTGAAGACCTTGGCTTTTCGCTTCAGCATCTGCTTTAATTTTCGCATCACGAGGCGCGTTGATTTTATCTAATTCTTTTTGGAAAGCATCAACTTTATGACGTGGAAGTTTGTTCACTGCATGTTGTGCTGCACGTCTGTTTTGAATTGTATCTTCTTTCGTCAATGCTTTAAGTGCTTCGTTAGCAGCAAGAAGATTTTGATGTTCCTTTTCTAACAAGTCGTTATGAGGTGTTTGTGGTTGCTCAGCTTCTGGTGTGCTGTTCAATGACTTAACGAAAACCTCTTGACTTTGATCAGCATCTTCTCTGATTTCGCTGATGTATGCGTCACGTTGTTGTTCAGATAAATCCTCATTGTGTAATACACTGTAAAATGCATTTTGTTGTGCAACACGACGCTCAGGGTTTTTAGCGTCTTTAATGGATTCTGAAAATACGTTTTGTGCACTTTCTGGGTTTTCATGAAGTTTTTTGATGTATTGGTCACGTTGGCTCTCTGAAATACCTTCCATATGTAACACTTGGTAAAATGCTTTTTGCTCTGGTGAAACGTTTGTTGATTCATAACTTACTGGCTGTGCGTCTGCAAGTGATGATGTTTGCTCGCTTGCGTTTGCAGTGCCTTGTGAAATTAATGTTGCTAAAGATAATGTTGCTGCCCCAATTAATAACTTTGATGTGTATTTAGTTTTCATTGTTCATTCCCTTTCTGTCTATATGCGCTTTCGTTTTTATTATTAACACAAAAGAATATACCACGTTTTTATGAGTATAAAAATTAACTGTTTCTTAATTAAAAGTAAAAAACCATTAATTTTAATTCTTGTTAAGGAGAAAGCGGTTTATTTGAAATGATTTTAAATAGGGAACTAAGTAAATGGTGCGTCCGAACAATTTAGATTGAGGAATTCGTGAAACATATTGTAATTTGTAAGGGGCTATGATACAATTTTTGAATGTGAGTAATGAAAATTATTCCTTGCTTGTCATTTGAATTTTGACAAGCCGCATAGACCATAAGGAGGTGCCAATATACAATGAGAACATATGAAGTAATGTACATCGTGCGTCCAAACATTGAAGAAGATGCACGCAAAGCAGTAGTGGAACGTTTCAACGGAATTTTAGCTTCTGAAGGTTCTGAGGTATTAGAAACTAAGGACTGGGGTAAACGTCGCTTAGCTTATGAAATTGAAGACTTCAAAGATGGTTACTACAACATCGTACGTATCCAGTCTGAAAACAACAAAGCTACTGACGAATTCCAACGTTTAGCTAAAATCAATGACGATATCATTCGTTACATCGTTGTCCGTGAAGACGAAAACAAGTAATAGAATAATTGGGGGCGTGTAAATGCTTAATAGAGTCGTATTAGTAGGTCGCTTAACTAAAGATCCAGAATACAGAACGACACCCTCAGGCGTAAGTGTAGCGACATTTACCTTAGCGGTTAATCGTACATTTACGAATGCGCAAGGGGAACGTGAAGCAGACTTCATTAACTGTGTTGTTTTCCGTAAACAAGCAGAAAATGTTAACAACTTCTTGTTTAAAGGAAGTCTCGCTGGCGTTGACGGTCGCTTACAATCACGCAGTTACGAAAACCAAGAAGGCCGACGTGTATTCGTCACTGAAGTGGTATGTGATAGTGTTCAATTCCTTGAGCCAAAATCACAAAACCAACGTCACGCGAACCAGAACCAAGGTAATCAATTCGATAGCTACGGTCAAGGTTTCGGTGGACAACAACAAGGCCAAAATTCGTCTTACCAAAACAATCATCAACCAGCTAACGATAACCCATTTGCGAATGCGAACGGCCCTATCGATATTAGCGATGATGATTTACCATTCTAATGACAATCTGAACGTATAGAAAACAATCTTTAATGTAAGGGAGGCACTAATCATGGCAGGTGGACCAAGAAGAGGCGGTCGTCGTCGTAAAAAAGTTTGTTATTTCACAGCAAACGGTATTACACACATCGACTACAAAGATACTGAGTTATTAAAACGTTTTATCTCAGAACGCGGTAAAATTTTACCACGTCGTGTAACAGGAACTTCAGCTAAATATCAACGTATGTTGACTACAGCGATCAAACGTGCACGTCATATGGCATTATTACCATTCGTTAAAGACGAAGCGTAAGCCAAACTAATAAAGACCCCGTACATCCATTGAGGTGTATGGGGCTTTTAAATTAAAAGTATTTGAAATCAATAAAAAGCATGACTTTTATAAATAAGCGTAGTAATATTAGAGTATTAGAAGCCAACTAACGCCTCTTAACAATGCGAAACAGAGTTGGCCTTTTTTGTATAAATAGAGGGGTTTAGATGTTTGGAAATATGTGGGGTGGGTGAAATGAAAGAAGTTCACAAGTTACTTTTTGGACGAGTGCTAACAAATATTGGTGATAGTATCATACTCATCTCATTAACGTGGTATGTTGCTGTTACTTACCATAATACTTTATATTTAGGCATCATTGGTGTTATCGTAGGGTTTATTGATGTGTTCATGTTCTTTTTAGGACCCATTTTAGATAGGTACAACATTAAAAAAATCTTATGTATCAGTACACTTGCACAAGTTTTTATAGTGATGCTGATGTCTTTGTATTTCTTATTAGATCATCAACATTTGCTTATTTTGTACGTATTGCTAAGTATGTCTACACTATTTTCGTCTGTGATTTATCCTGCAGAAAGTGTACTTATTCCCCAACTGTCTACTCATGAGCGTCAAGTGATTAAATATAATGCAATATTTCAAATAACATATAAAGGGCTAGATGTGGTATTAGATGCTTTAGTTGGGGTTTTACTCAGTATATTTTTGATAGTGAATATTTTTTCATTCAATGTCATCATATTTGTTGTAGCCTTTTTTGTTTTTAAACTGCTTAGGTTAAATTCAACAACAATTCGTCATAAAGACAATATAGAAGCTAGCAATCGAATATTAAGCCGTTATTTAGCAGATTTGAAAGAAGGGATGAAATACGTATCGCGTCCTAAAATATTAAAACTTTTACTTCCGCTATCCGTTATCAACTTTTCTATTTCAGCTGTAACGGTGATTTATCCTAAAATAGCTGTGCTAGAAGGAAACGATAGTAAAGTGTTTTCAATGATACTCTTTGTTAATGGTCTAGGGCTCATCTTAGGTTACCTAGTGGGACCAAAAATCATTGGGTATATCAAGTTTAGCAAATTACTATTTAGTAGCTTTCTCATGCTGTCGATTATATGGTTATGTATTTACCTATTCATTAATGTAAGCTATGTTTATATATTACCGATGTTTTTAGTTTCAAATATCATGATTGGAATTATCAACTTAGCTTTTATCAACGCGTTTCAATTATTGCCACCTCAAAATATGCTAGGTCGTGTAGCAACTACAAATGAGACATTACTAAGTATTTTGATACCATTTGGGGCGTTCACTGGTGGGATTTTACCTCAAATTTTTGATACGATCAATATCAATTTTATGTTAGTCAGTGTCGCGAGTTTGGTCATTTCACTTTTTTATGTAACGGATAAAGAAATCAAGAAAATGAATGACTTCATGTTGATGACAAAGGAATAAATCATTTTAAAAACATGCAAATCAAAACCCCGTCCCTTATCAATTGTAGGGCACGGGGTTGATTTCTTGTATTCACTTAGCGGTCCCAATATCTTGCTCTATCAAATGCTTTTACAATTGTATCTGGTTCATCTGATGTGAAGACACCAGGCGCATTTAATTTAATTTTTGAATGACCTAATTGTTTCGATGCTTTCTCATTCACGACTAACGGCTTTTTATGTTTATACGTCATTTCCGCAAATGCTTCTGCTTCTGTCAACAGGTCTGAACCGTCTGATAATACGATTGCACTGTCGAATAGTGTAGGGTGTGCAGTGTCGTATGTTTCAGTAATACCGAAATCTTCGTCAATCGAACGCGGTTGTTGACCTACGAATGCATAATTCAGCTTGTTGTCTGCAAATACTTTCGCATAAGACTTGAGTGTTGCTTCACTAATGTCACCACTGACTAATACTGCTACGGAATGTCCTGGTAATGGAATGTCGAATTTTTCCATTGTGAGCTGACTGTCTTTCGCTGTAGACTGTACTTCTTCGTTTTCTTCGGGCACAGAGACGCCCACATTTGCAGCGACTTCCTCGGCTAATTGACGGTCTACTTTATTTAATTGATTGACGGCGTTTTGTTTGACCATTATAGACTTGCACATGCCAATTTCAAATGAAAAGCCTGCGACCATATGCTCATATTCAGGTTTTGTTAAGCTGTTTAAATATAATTTCGCTTGGCTATAATAATCTTCAAAACTTGCGCTACGTTTTCTGATTTTATGACCTTCTACTTTTTCTTGATAATGTTCATAACCGCCTTCTTCTCTCGGCGTGGTATGCGGGTCATTATGGTTTAACGCATTTTTATGGTAAGCCGTTTGTCCTTTGTGTACATTCATTTGGTGCATCGCGTCACGTTGGTTGTTGTGTACTTCATTGACAGGACGATTGATTGGAATTTGGTTGAAGTTTGGTCCGCCCAGTCTTGAAATTTGCGTATCTGTATACGAGAATAAGCGCCCTTGTAATAAAGGATCATTTGAAAAGTCGATACCAGGCACGATATGACCCGGGTGAAAGGCAGCTTGTTCTGTTTCGTCAAATACGTTAGACACATTGCGATTGAGCGTCATTTTACCTACAATTTCAACAGGCACTTGATCTTCTGGCCAAATTTTTGTCGGGTCTAAAATATCAAAATCAAAGTCGAATTCTTGTTCTGGACGAATGATTTGAAGACCGAGCTCCCATGCAGGATAGTCGCCTTTTTCGATAGATTCATATAAGTCTTTACGGTGGAAGTCGATATCTTTACCGGATAAAATTTGTGCTTCATCCCAAACCAATGACTCTAAACCGTGCAGTGGCTTCCAATGAAACTTCACAAAATAAGATTGCCCTTCACGATTGACGAGACGGAATGTGTGCACGCCGAACCCTTCCACTTGTCTAAAGTTTTTCGGAATACCACGGTCACTCATCGCCCAAAATGTCGTATGTGTTGATTCAGGATTTTGCGCAAAGAAATCCCAGAACGTATCGTGGGCACTGCCACCTTGAGGCATTTCGTTATGTGGCTCAGGTTTAACTGCATGAATTAAATCAGGGAACTTAATCGCATCTTGAATAAAGAATACTGGGATATCGTTACCTACGAGATCGAAAATGCCTTCATCTGTATAGAATTTTGTCGCAAAACCACGTACGTCTCTTACTGTATCCGGTGAACCTTTAGAGCCTTGTACAGTCGAAAATCTCACAAATACAGGTGTGGTTTTTTCTGGATGCGTTAAAAAGTCTGCAGAAGTGTACTCAGATAAATCCTTATAAACTTGGAATTCACCATGCGCACCAAATCCACGAGCATGAACAATTCTTTCAGGGATACGTTCGTGGTCAAAGTGCATGATTTTTTCTCTAAAATGGAAATCTTCTAGTAAACTCGGACCACGTTCGCCGACAGTTAAGGTGTTTTCATCTTCACTTACTTTGACGCCGTGATTGGTCGTCATCGCTTGGCCATCGTTATTTTTCTCGTCATTTTTCAATTGTTCTAGCTTTTTATTATTCATTTCCAACTCTCCTCCCACGATATAGTGACTAACAATATACATATACCTTTTTGGAAAGTGGAGAAACATTTTACACCAATGTATAATGAATATACTCATTCATTTATAAATATGATAATAGTGTTGTAGCGTGGTGCAAAAGACAGTAAACAGCATGCATGGATGTTGAATGATAGTTAATAAGATTTTCTGTTAAAAAATTAAGGATTGACAATTAATATAATCTCGGTACAATTAGAAATTAAAAAGATAGAGAAAAGAGGCTATTATGAAAGCGGAATTAAGGGAGATACCTAAGCTCGAGTTACATTGTCATTTAGATGGGTCAGTCAGTTTGAAATATCTAGAACATCAAAGTCAGCAACAAGGCGTGGCGATTCAATGGGACAAAGTGACAGTGGATCAACATTGCCAGAGTTTAGCGGAATATTTACAGTCATTTGACGAAATTTTAAAGGTGATGCAAACACGAGACAGTTTGAGCGCAGCTGTCGTTGATGTGGCAGCACAAGCAACACTAGATGGCGTCAAATATATTGAAGTGCGTTTTGCACCCGCATTTCATCAAGCACAAGGGTTACAGATTCCAGAAATATTAACAGCGGTGTGTGAAGGTGCGACTGTGGCTGAACACACTTTCGATATCAAAGTAAGAATGTTAGTGTGTGGAATGAAACATCATTCGGAGGAAATGAACCGTACGATATTCGACAGTCTCCGCGATCATAAAACTTTAGAAGACTACATAGTGGGCGTGGATTTAGCTGGTGATGAAGCGGCGTCCCCAACAACGGAACATGAAGCATTGATTCAATATGCACAACAACAAGGCTTGAACATTACGTTACATGCTGGCGAATGTGGCTGTGCTAAAAATGTGTATGATGCAGTGCGATTCGGGGCACAACGTATCGGTCATGGCGTGGCAGCATTTAAAGATGACGACGTACTTGCGGCTGTGAAAGCCCAAGATGTATTACTCGAATTTTGCCCACAAAGCAACCTACAAACGAAAGCTATTGAATCATTAGATCGTTTAGATTTACAACGCTTATTGAAAGAAAATATCGCATTCTTAATCAATACAGATAATCGTACCGTGACACAAACGAATTTATTAGATGAGTACGCATTGTTATTGGAACATAAACTGTTGAATTGGGAAGATATCGCACACATTAATTTAAAAGCGATTGACTATATCTTTGCGGATGCATCCACTAAAACATGGTTAACGCAACAATTTGAAGTAGAAGTGCATGAGAAGAAAACGGCTGGTGAATTTTAAGGACAGCGGAAAGAGAACTACAATTTCTTCGGAATACTAAAATGTGTATCGCATGTTTTAATGAGCATCACTCAATATCAAATCATCAAATACAACCGAGTCCGAGACCAAAGTATCTCAGATTCGGTTGTTTAATAGGCGTTATTTCAAACTATCTTCAATGGCTTTAATTTCATCTTGTTTTAAATCGATAATGAGCTCACCATCTTTTGTATCTTCTTTCAATGCGGCTTTTGCTTCTTCAGAGTGGTACAGTTCAGCAATACGTTTGTACACTTTATTGTCTTTATCTTTCGAGTTGACTGCGATGATGTTGATATAAGGTTTAACCGCATCAGAGTCAGAAGCTTCTAAATAAATCGGATCTTTTTTCGCGTCTAAGCCTGCTTTTGTTGCGACCCCATTATTAATTACTGAAATATCGACGTCAGACAATGCTCTTGCTGTTTGTTGTGCATCGACTGCTTTAATATCTAAGTTTTTAGGGTTGCTTTTAATATCTTTAATAGAACTTGATAAACCGAAATCTTTATTTAATTCAAGGAGACCTGCTTTTTCGAGTAATTTCAATGCACGTGCTTGGTTAGACACGTCGTTTGGAATGACCACTTTCGCGCCATCTTTCACGTCTTTAATGTCTTTAATTTTTTCTGAGTAAATGCCTAAAGGTGCCAGTACAGTTGTACGAATCGGTGTAATTTCAGTGCCCTTGTTTGCTTTTTTAAACGCTTCTAAAAATGCGAAATGTTGGAAAGCGTTCATATCGATATCGCCATCATTGAGTGCTGTGTTAGGAACGTTATAATCCGAAAACTGCTTGATTTCTAAGTCAATATCTTCTTTTTTAGCGAGTTCTTTTACTTTTTCCCAAGCTTTTGTGTCATTTGAAGCAACGCCAAGTGTGACTTTTTCAGATTTGTTATTGCCACAAGCGCTTAATACGAATACAGCTAATACTAAAAAGGTAATCAGTTTTTTCATAAATATATCCTCCCGTTAATGTCGTCGTACTTTTTTAGCGAGTGCATTCCCAATAGATTGAATAACTTGCACGATAATCACTAAAACGACAACAGTAATAATAATCACAAGTGTATCGAAACGTTGGTAACCATAAACAAGTGCCATATCCCCAATGCCGCCACCACCGACAGCACCAGCCATTGCGGTTGCACCGATGAGCCCGATAATCGCCGTAGTGAGCGATAAAATAAGTGAACCGAGTGCTTCAGGTAATAGGAAATAACGGATAATCTGTATCGGTGTGGCACCCATCGCATGTGCGGCTTCTATAATGCCTTCGTCTACCTCTAAAAGTGAGTTTTCAACAAGTCTAGCAATATAAGGGGCTACATAAACAGTCAATGGTACAATAGCTGCCGTTGTGCCGATAGATGTCCCTACAATCAATTTAGTAAATGGGATGATTGCGATAAGTAAAATAATGAATGGCACAGAGCGCAAAATGTTAATCACTGGGTTTAAAATGTGATGAATCCAAGCGTTGGGCCATATCCCATTTTGTCGGGTTGCCACTAATACAATGCCAAGTGGAACGCCGATTAAAGCGCCAAAAATGAGTGAAATGGTCACCATGTATAATGTTTGATACAGTGCTTCTAGTAATTGTGCGCTATCAATAGATGAACCTAGCATGTCGGCACCCCTTTCTCATATTGGATTTGATGATGTTCGAAATAAGACGTAACCTGCTGTTGTTGCGCCGCGTCTCCCTTGATCAGTAACCATAAATAGCCGACTGTCTCTTCTTGAATGTCAGCCATCGTCGCGTGTACGATATTCACATTTACGGCGGCTTTTTGAATCAAATCATTAATCAATGTTTGTGTAATTTGAGTCGATTCGATAAACAGGCGATAAAGTTGGTGTTGATTATCAATTTGAAGGTTGTCCATCACTTTTTGAGAAGGTGAGGTATTAATGACAGTAGATACGAAACGTTGAGCAGTCGCAGTTTTAGGATGACTGAACACTTGCTTCACCGTATCCAACTCAATGACGACACCATTTTCCATAATGGCGACACGGTTGCAAATGCTTTGAATGACACTCATTTCATGTGTAATGACGATAATCGTGACCCCAAAAGTTTCGTTCGTCTTCTTTAATAATTGAAGAATTGAATCTGTCGTTGCTGGATCGAGTGCACTGGTTGCTTCGTCACAGAGTAAAATTTTAGGACGTGTCACGAGTGCGCGTGCGATTGCCACACGTTGTTTTTGACCGCCAGACAGTTCATTAGGAAAGTTGTTCGCTTTGCCAGATAATCCTACAAAGTGAAGCATTTCTTCGACGCGAGACTTAATTTCATCCATGGGTACTTTACGTAATATGAGAGGCATGGCGACATTTTTAAAGACAGTTTTAGAATCCAATAGGTTGAATTGTTGAAAAATCATCCCGATATCTTTTTTGACGGCTCTTAACTGTGCAGGGGCATATGTATTTAAATGATGGCCATCGACATAAACGTCACCAGAAGTTTGTTGTTCTAATTGATTGATCAGACGAACAAGTGTACTTTTCCCCGCACCACTATAGCCAATGACACCAAAAACATCACCCGCTTGAATGGAGAAAGAGATGTCTTTAAGGGCGTGAACCGAATGACTCCCTTTCTTAAATATTTTATTCACATTTTTAAACTCAATCATACAGGCCTCCCAGAATTCCGACTTCACAACTAAGCGATATGTTATGTATTGTAGAAGAACTTTATAAGCAAGTCAACACAATTTTGGGCATTTTCAGAAAAATTACAATCGTTTGTTATTAGAGACATATTGTGGCATGTGTATATGGAAAATGGATGTTTCTTTTTGGAATTTTAGTGAGAAATGGAAAGGGTGGGATGGGGGTGTACATCACAAAATTAAAGCGCATGATGATATAACGAAGGTGCTGTCTGACTTCTCAACACGGAATACTTTTGAGAAGCCGAGTCAGCTTTATAATAAGCGGCAATGAAACTACTGTCTCCAGAAGAAGCGAGAGTCTTTTTTATCATGAATATTAAAATCAATCATGTCGTACAACAACTTGTAATTAACTTCATCTGTCCACTTAATCTTCATAAACATTTTAGTCATTTGATAACCCGCTTTTTCAATATCTTTCGCAAAAGTATCTAATGTATGTTTCTCTGGTGCAACGGCAAAGTGGGGTTTCGCTTTACTGAACCCTAAAATAAAAGTGCCATTTTCTTTGTACAATAACATCGGTTGGTTCCATTTGATTTCCATAGTAAGCTCAGGATATTGATTTAATATTGTGTCGATCACTGTTGCCAATTTGTCACGATGTTCTTGTTTTTCAATGGTTTCCAAAAATTCCGCTAATGTCTCCATCATGTCGCCTCCATACGCATTTTTAGACTGCGGTCTGTCTTAAATTTAATGCTTCTGACTTTATTATAAGCGATATTTTAATTTAATGTGACCACTTCAATATACCCTACTTTGAGTCAAAATGAACCACCATATAAATTGTAAACTTTATTATAAAAATAGTTACAATTATGATATACTGACTTTTATATGAGGAGGAATGACTATGAAAATAGCGAAACAAATATTAGAAGGTCGTGCATTGACTCCAGATGAAGCATTAGATTTGTTGGTAAATCCGTCCTATGACACGATGGATCTTGTTCATGAAGCGTACCAACTTCGCAAACATTATTATGGACATAAAGTGAAGTTAAATATGATTTTAAATGCGAAAAGCGGCATTTGTCCTGAAGATTGTGGCTATTGTGGTCAATCGCGTGAAATAAAGCAAAAGCAACGTTACGCTTTAATCTCAGAGGATGAAATTACAGAAGGTGCACGCGTCGCAGCTGAGAATGACATTGGAACGTATTGTATTGTGATGAGTGGTCGCGGTCCGAGTGATAAGGAAATTGACCATATTACGTCGTCTGTTGAACGTATCAAAGCGGAACATCCACAGTTGAAAGTGTGTGCCTGTTTAGGTTTAACGAATGAGACGCAAGCAGAGAAGTTAAAAGCAGCAGGGGTCGACCGTTATAATCACAATTTGAATACGAGTGAAAATTATCATCATGAAGTCGTCTCAACACATACATACGAAGACCGTGTGAATACTATTGAAATGATGAAGCGAAACAACATTTCACCTTGTTCGGGTGTCATTTGTGGGATGGGAGAGTCTGACCAAGATATTGTAGATATGGCTTTTGCATTGAAAGAAATCGATGCGGACAGTATTCCAGTCAACTTTTTACATCCGATTAAAGGTACGAAATTTGGCGAGATGAATCAACTGACACCAACACGCTGTTTACGTATTTTGGCACTTTTTCGCTTGATCAATCCGACAAAAGAAATTCGTATTGCAGGGGGAAGAGAAGTTAATTTACGTTCACTACAAGCGACAGCGTTAATGGTCGCGAATTCAATTTTTGTAGGCGATTATTTAATTACAGGTGGACAGCCGAATCAATTAGACTATGACATGATTCAAGATATGGGATACGACATTGATTATGGCACATCTCATGAATCGGAAGTGTTCGTTTAATCACATCTTTCTTAGCGCGCATGATACTTTTACGCTTAGGTCCCAGGAATGATAGTATTGTTGAACATTCATGGTAAAATAGAGAAAATAGCGTAGCACTAGGAGGAAGTGACGGAAATGTATAAAAAGCTATTAATCAGTGGCGTGGTCACATCGATGTTAATGGTAGGCGTTGCTCAAGCCGCGAATGAATTTAAGCCCAAAGAAGAAATATTTATCCAAGGCGCCGATTTGAATAACAACCAACTTGCTGAGACGAAAGAAAAGTTAGGGGTCGGCAACAATGTGACGACGTATAAAGTAACCAATACGGATGTCATTGAATATACCGGGACAGAATACGACTTTATCCATTCTAGTGCTTTGATTAAACCAAAACGCTTTACGAGTGGTGTGGACGTAGAAATTGAAACGCCTGAAAATATTACACGTATTACACGAGAACAGTATATGAATGCAGCGATTACATCAGGTATTCAAGATGCAACGATTAAAATTGCTTCTGTCGATCAGGTGACTGGTGAAGGTGCATTGACAGGTATTTATAAAGCTTATGCTACACAAGGTCATCGTTTAAATGCGCAAGATATTCAAAATGCGAACCAAGAAATGAATCATTTAGCGCAAATTAGTGAAAATCATCAAAATAAAGATGGCTATTCTGATGAAGCGTTGAATGCAGCAGTTGCAGAAATGAAAGCCCAAATCGCTGAAGCAAAAGCGTCGCATCAACAGCTGAACAGTACAACAATCAACCAAATCGTCAACCAAACGTTAACAGAGCGTGGACTGTATCAGATTTTAAGTGATAACGAAATTGCGGTTATTCAAAATATCATGATGAACGTCGCGCAATCCAATGTAGTCAACCAAGATCCGGATGCGTTTAAAAAACAGGCGACTGAATTAAAAGAAATGATTCAAAGCCAAGCCGGCGACAAACTGAAGAAGTTGAAGGATTTAGATAATGAGGAAACACGTAATTTCTTGCAAAAACTGTGGGATGCCATTGTCAGCATTTTTACTAAAATTTGGAACTGGTTGATTTCGTTTTTGTAGGATAATGTTGATTCCCAATTGCAGAACCATGCTTTACTATTTTAAGGTGTTTGTCCTTTTTTGATTGCACTCAAGGGGCTCCCTTTCCTAGGGGCTGAACCTTTAACTAACTAACGCTTGATTGAACTGTTACATTGGTGGAAGCGTTAGTGGATTTGCCGGTTCAGCTGATCCCTCAGGAGTCTCGCCCAAATTTGCAATCAATAAGGACTTGATTTTATAAGTACGCACCGTTCTAGCAATCTTACGCTTGTCTCTAAACTTCAAATGGGGATCGTGTTTTAAAAAAGTGGAATGCCAATTACAGTATTTCAAAACAATCAACCTTTCACTTGAGGATGGGGATAAGCTCAATTTTTGTGTCCCATCTTATCTTTTGTTTACTGAATCAGCCTAGGTCGATTGTAGTGATTGCACTC
This sequence comes from Staphylococcus delphini, assembly GCF_900636325.1. Lineage (NCBI taxonomy): Bacteria > Bacillati > Bacillota > Bacilli > Caryophanales > Staphylococcaceae > Staphylococcus > Staphylococcus delphini. Next base: position 2,748,074 of record NZ_LR134263.1, on the reverse strand, counting down.
AAAGGGCTCTCACATGCTTACTTCGATGGATGAAAAAGCTGTGTTGAATAAAAATAGAAAATCGGACTGGTGAAAAGACAACCCTTTCTCACCAGTCCGATTAATGATATGAATCCTATTTAGTTACGAATCAAGTAGTCGAATGCAGATAATGCTGCTGTTGCGCCTGATCCCATAGAAATAATAATTTGTTTATAGCGTTGGTCTGTACAGTCGCCTGCCGCAAAGACACCAGGAATGTTCGTGTTTCCTAAACGGTCGACTTCAATTTCACCCATGCGGTTACGTTGAACAGTATCACCTAACCATTCTGTATTAGGAGAAAGACCGATTTGAACGAAGACACCATTTAAATCAACATGTTTTTCTTCATCTGTAGCTCTATCTGTATACGTGAGCCCGTTGACACGATCGTCGCCAGTAATCTCTTTCGTAGCAGCTTGTGTAATCACTGTTGTATTCGGTAATGAATTTAAGCGATCTTGTAATACAGAGTCTGCTTTTAATGACTCACCGAACTCAAGGACTGTTACACTTTTACAAATACCTGCTAAGTCAATCGCGGCTTCAACACCAGAGTTACCGCCACCGATAACAGCGACGTCTTTACCTTCGAATAGAGGTCCGTCACAGTGCGGGCAGTATGCGACACCTTTGTTTGCGAATGTGTCTTCACCTGGTACACCGATTTTCTTCCAACGTGCACCTGTTGCGATAATGAGTGAGCGTGTTTTAAGTACTGCGCCGTTATCTAAAGTCAAATGAACGATATCATCTGATTTTTCTAATCCTTCTGCACGTACGCCAGTCATCGCATCTACATTGTAGTCTTTAATGTGTGCTTCAAGGCTTGTCGCAAGTGATGGACCTGTCGTCTTCTTCACGCCAATTAAGTTTTCAATATCAGCTGTGTCATTCACTTGACCACCAATTCTATCTGCTACGATACCTGTTTTTAAACCTTTACGCGCAGCATAGATGGCAGAACTTGCACTTGCAGGACCGCCGCCAACTACGAGGACATCAAATGTTTCTTTGTTTTCAAATTCAGAAGCATCAGGACCTTGACCTAACGCACTCAGAATGTCTGTCACTGTCATACGGCCGTTACCAAATTGTTCACCATTTAAGAAAATTGCAGGGACCGCCATAATGTCTTCTGCTTCTTTTTTGAACACTGCACCATCAATCATCGTATGTGTAATATTCGGATTGATGACACTCATTAAGTTTAACGCTTGAACAACATCAGGACATTTTTGACATGTTAAGCTGATAAATGTTTCAAAATGAAGGGGTTCGTTAATAGACTTGATTTGATCAATTACAGATTGTTCTTCTTTTGGTGCACGACCACTTACTTGTAAGAGTGCAAGGACAAAAGAATTGAACTCATGACCAAGAGGGACACCAGCAAATGTAATGCCAGTGTCCTCATTTGGTCTGTTGATACTAAAGCTAGGCGTACGCTTTAATTCAGCTTTTTCTACTGTAATTCGAGATGACATGTCTGAAACTTCATTGACGAGATCGTTCATTTTTTGAGAATGATCGTCATCGCCAGTGCTCACTTTCAGTACAACGTCACCTTCCATCAAATCAAGAAGTTGTGAAAGTTGTTGCTTTAATTCTTGATTTAACATTCAGTATAGCCTCCTTAAATTTTACCTACTAAGTCTAATCCTGGAGTTAAAGTTTCGCTACCTTCTTCCCATTTCGCTGGGCAAACTTCACCTGGATTTTGACGAACGTATTGTGCTGCTTTGATTTTGTGTACAAGTGTGCTTGCGTCACGGCCGATACCGTCTGCATTGATTTCTGCTGCTTGAACCACACCGTCTGGGTCAACGATGAAAGTACCGCGTTGTGCAAGACCAGAAGTTTCATCTAATACATCAAATTGACGTGTAATCGCTTGAGAAGGATCACCAATCATTGTATATTGTAATTTGCTGATGGCATCTGAATGATCGTGCCATGCTTTATGTACAAAGTGAGTATCTGTAGAAACAGAAAATACGTTTGTACCTAACTCTTGTAATTTTTCGTAATGATTTTGTACATCTTCTAATTCAGTTGGACATACGAATGAGAAATCTGCAGGGTAGAATACGACAACACTCCAGTTACCTTTTAAATCTTCGTGTGTAACTTCAATAAATTCATCTGTTTTTGCATTGTATGCTTGTGCTGAAAATTCCTCAATTTGTTTACCGATTAATGACATAATCAAAATCCTCCTATTTATATGAATCATTATTATTTGGATTAGAACCAAGTTTTTACTTTGTGATAATTCCTTATTAATAATAATTCTAATCTCAAGTAGTATTATGACATGGAACAATCATTACGTCAAATAAATACAAAAGATTTTTATCCAATTTGAAGTTAAACGCTTTCATAATTAATAGCGATTTTGATGTTATAGGTGCAATAAAGCCTAAATACAGTAAAAACGCCACTTTTCGATCACAATTTGGTCACATGTGATGATTGTTCCGCATTATTTTTTATTGTAGTAAAGATAATAAAGCAGATGATACATTGGAAATAAAAAAACGGAAATAAGTTAATTGATAAAAGATTTGAATATCATTTATATGCTTTCATTCTCAATTAAAGGGTAAACATAGAAAGCGCTTTGTTGATATTATCATAACAGATGTGATTTTCGTTAATTAAATAAAGTGCGAGTATAATAGCTAGGAACCATGCACGAATCATGCGTTTTAGTAGGGCAAGTGTTACGATAGAGAAAAGGATGTTAGGAGTGTTTTTTATGTCAGAATATGTGTATGATTTGGCCAAGCGACATCATTCAGTGAGAAAGTTCAAACAAACACCGATCGAACGAGCAACGATTGAAAAATTAATAGAAGCAGGACAAATGGCATCGACGTCAAGTTTCTTGCAAACGACGTCATTTATAGGTGTAGAATCCGTTGAAAAGAAAGAAGCGCTCAGAGAAGTTTCAGGCCAGCCTTATGTCGTTGAAAATGGGTACTTGCTCGTTTACGTGATTGATTACCATCGTCACCAATTGATTAATGAAAAAATGAAAGCAGACATGGAAGCGAGCTTTGAATCAGCTGAAGGATTATTAGTCGGTACAGTTGACGCGGCATTAGCGGCTCAAAATATTGCATTGACGGCTGAAGATATGGGTTACGGCATTGTATATCTCGGTTCATTACGTAACGATGTGCAACGTGTACGCGAAATTTTAAATTTACCTGAACACGTCTTCCCATTATTCGGTATGGCCATTGGAGAGCCAGCAGATGACGAAAATGGTTCACCTAAACCGCGCCTTCCATTATCCCATGTGTTCCATGTGGATACTTACAATCAAGATGACGCTGAATTGTCTGAACAAATTGAAGCTTATGATCAAACTGTGTCTGAATATTATCAAGAACGCACACAAGGCAAACGTGATGAAACATGGTCCGATCAAATCGCTGGCTTTATGAGTAGCAAGCAACGATTAGAGATGAATGATTGGTTGCAAATGTCAGGATTTAATAAGAAATAATATATCGATAATCAAATAAATTCTCCCCGTTCAAAATAAATGGATGGGGAGTTTTTTAGGATTAAAGATGAAGTCCTTGTATTTTATTTCTACACACATATATATAAACTAAATAAGGTGAAAATATTTATTTAATATTGTTGAAAATCAGATTGGTATAAACTATAATAAAGGTGTAATGTTATTATAAAGGAGGATGAAATTATGAAAAATAAGATTTTGAGTACTTTAGTCGCTGGGTTATTGTTAATAGGTATTGGTTCGTCTAGTATAGTTAGTGCAGCAACTATCTATACTGACGGAGGAACTTGGAATTATGGTGTAGGAAGTAAATACGTATGGTCATATTATAGTAATAACTATAGATACCATAGTTCAACAGCAATTGGGAAAACAAGATCGTTTAGTGGATTTAGAAAACCTGGAGTTAGAGCACTGGCATCATCAGAAAAGAGATGGTGGTGGCGTAATGAAGCATATTATAATGTATACTAAGTTTCCAATTTATAGAGGTGAGCAATGAAGTGGATGAAACACTTATTAGATGTGGTCACGCTCACACTAATAAGCTTATTTTTAATTCTTGTACTGTACGAAGAGGACAGCGAAATACTTACTGGAAGTCGTGTGATGCTTGAAGTTGAAAGTTGGGACTACCAACATTCAAAAGCAGAAGTTTTTGAGAAGTTTGAGAAGGTAGCGAAAGATGCAGATATTGCGATTTTTAAAGTCGTTATCGATCATAAAGAACATCAAGTCGATAAAGCGATTTATGCGTTTAATGAGCAAGCCAATCATCACACTATTGCGCCGATGAATACGACATATAGTTACCATCATTTAACGCATGATCAACTGATGCAGCGAGATGTACGTGGTGATTATTTTATATTAGATGATATTGCTAATAAGGAACAATTGAAAACAGCTTTAGAAAGTGTCGGTCTAAAGGTGAGGATGGGATCTGTACAATCATGGATGATCTATGGGGATGTGCTCATTAATCGAGGCGTACTGCTTCCATTTGTGACATTACTTATTATCTATTTGTTGTATCATTTGCATTATCGAAGTCAAAATTTTAAAACATATGCGACGATGCGTTTACATGGTTATCGTTTTTTTAATATCTTGTTTCTGAATATTGAAAAAATTATTATCAGATGGTTGATATTAGCCATAAGTGTCGGATTCCTTTCGATAGGGCTGTTGAAATGGTTAGGATTGGACGGTCAACTCGAATATTTTGTAAGTCGTCTCATCGTTGCGGATATTTTATTTTGGGGAATTTTATCTATCAGTTCATTACTGTCTTGTATCATACTTATCCGGATAGATATCCCATTGATGATTAAAGGACTCAAGCCATATCGTCTGTTACGTGCGATGAATCATATCTCTAAGTTGAGTATGTTAGTTTTACTCACACTCCTCATTTTGCCGAATCTTAATCAAATGAAAAAGTTAGAACAAATACAAGAGACAGAAGCATGGTGGGGCAAACTAGATGATTATTACACAATTGACTTGAAACCCATACGGCGTAGTATGAACGAAGAAATGGAATTTGCGAAACGATATCATCAAATGTTTATATATAGTGAGCGACATGAACAAGCATTATTGATGAATCAAAATGTATTGTATGAACCAAGTCAAACAAATTATTCGCCAGACGAAGGAAATGTGCTGTTTGTCAATCAAAACTTTGTTGATTTTTTTAAGTCTCAATTACGAGAGTTACCGAATTTAGAAGACCGACCTGGACAAATAGAGTTGTATTTACCTCCTCAAGCTAAAAATGAAGTCTCAGCCATACGTGCAGATTTTCAGGATTGGGTGAACTATCAACTTCCAAATCCAGAATCAAAGACAAAGGTACTAGTGACGCAGTTGAAAAATCCTTACGAAATTTACGCCTTTGATGTACGTACGGGATTGTCGACAACCTATATGAAGTCGCCTGCGATTTTAATGTTAAATGCTAAAGACTTAACGGATGATTTTTATTATTCCACATTATCACAAGGGGAATTGATTTTTAAAAATTATGAAAATATTATCCGTAATATCGACCGCTTTGATTTGAAAGATGATGTGCAAGGTGTAACCAATTATAAAGACAGTGTTATGAAAACGTATCGAGAAACACAAACGAAATGGCTTGTGTATAGCTTTTCTAGTGGTATCGCTATGACAGTCTTGTGTATCGTGACATTATTAGATGTATTGCATTACTTTGAGCAGCGTCGTCAATGGTTACTTATGCGAAAAATGTTTGGCTTCAGACGTTGGCAAAACTATCGCAACTATATCGTATTAAATGGTTTATTTACTGCTCTTATTGGCGCATTCTTATTTGAAAAGACACAAAATAGTAATGTGATATGGATTTTTGGCGTGATTTTGCTGTTTCAATTCTTCATTCAATGGGTTTACATCCATTATTTAGAAAAACAATTCAATGTACTAATTAGGGAGGCTTAAATATTGAAGAAAAATATGCTGATATCGATTGCAGTAATCGTCATCGGGTGTGTTCTATTTTTAGCTTTTGTACGTCTGACGTATGTTGATTACTTTAATCCATTTTTAAAGAAGGAGACATCTTATGCGGTGGTACCATTAGGAACACAAACGTATGTGGATATTCAAGCGTATGACGAATCGGGCGAACCACTCAAATATCGTTTGAATTTCGGTGGATATGATGCCAAGTCTGATCATGTAAAAGTGATTCACAAAGGTAAATACGTCTTTGAGATTGAATATATTCATGACCTTTCAAAATGGCCTAAAGAGGTGAAGAAGAAAGAATGATTGAATTAAAAAATGTAACGATTCAAAAAGGGAAACGTACGATTTTTGACAATGTGAATTTGACGTTTGAACCGGGGAAGTCTTATGCGCTTATTGGTCATAGTGGGTCAGGGAAATCGACTTTGCTGAATGCGATTGCAGGATTCGAAACATTGAAACAAGGTGAGGTGCGATTCGATCAAAAAAGATTGAAAGCTGATTTTCGTTTTTATCGCGATATCCTCGGCTATGTATTTCAAAATTATGGTCTTGTTGATTCAATGACGATTAACCAAAATCTCGATATGGCACTGGCTTTCAAGAAAGTATCCAAATCAGAACGCCAACAATTGAAAACACAATGTTTACAAAAGGTTGGGATTGATATGAATCATAAGCGTAAAGTTGCGACATTAAGTGGAGGCGAGCAACAGCGGGTAGCATTAGCGCGTTTATTGCTCAAACAACCGCGCCTGATTTTAGCAGATGAACCGACTGGCTCTTTAGATGACGCGAACGGGCAGAAAGTAGTGGAACTCTTGTTTGAAATGGTAGATGAAAGACGAATACTCATTATCGCCACTCATGACTTAGCACTTGCCCAACGATGCGACGAGATTATTCAAGTTGATGCACTAAAATGTCACAGTAGCGAATTAGAAACCGTACAATAAACATAAGTTAAAAGAGATAGGGGCATTAATATTAGCAGAAAAGAAATGGCGTATCACAGCCAACTTGCCCTCTGTCTCTTTGATTATGTTTATATACATATGTGATTGACTTTGTAGACGCTCTATGAAAATTAAGCTTCAGTATGTACGAAATGTACACTTTAATCTCATTTACAATAAAGCAAGTAATTAACGATGAAATCAAAAGCAAGTTACATCGCATTAATGTAAAAAGTTGCCCTCTTTCTATGACTTTGTAGAGTAAGATTGTCGTGATGGATGAGACTCCCGAGGGATCAGACGCAGCCGAAAATCCGCCAACGCTTCACTTATGTCACAGTATGATTAAGCGTTGGCTAGTTGAGGCAAGTCCCCTGGGAAAGCGAATCCATCAAGACAATCCTAGAACTAATAAATCGTAGGAAGAGGGCAAGTTCATCCGCATATACTGTTTTGTAACTATTGTGTTACTTAATGTTGTGCGGTTAATTCGTCCATATAATTGGAATGGAAAATGTCTTCATCGAGTTGTTTTGTCAGTTTGGCAGTGCCTGTACCCGCTAAGATAGAGTCATTCACGTTAAGTGCTGTACGACCCATATCGATCAGTGGCTCGACTGAAATTAAGACACCCGCAAGACCGACCGGCAAGTTCAATGCAGATAAGACCAGGATTGAAGCGAATGTTGCACCGCCCCCTACACCTGCTACACCGAATGAACTTAACACGACAACGATAATGACTGTCACAATAAATTGTAGATTCACTTCAACACCCGCGACAGGTGCGACCATGATTGCAAGCATTGCAGGGTAGATTCCCGCACAGCCATTTTGTCCGATAGATAGTCCAAATGAGCCCGAGAAGTTTGCGATAGCTTGAGGCACACCTAGACGATTCGTTTGCGCTTGTACGTTTAATGGCAATGTACCAGCACTTGAACGCGAAGTGAATGCGAATAAAATAACTTCGGCTGTTTTCTTCACATAATGTACTGGATTGACACCAATAACAGCTAAAATGATTAGGTGAATGATGTACATTGTAATGAGTGCTGCATACGACGCAATCACGAACTTACCGAGTGTCCAAATCGCAGCAAAATCACTCGTCGCAATTGTGTTAATCATAATCGCTAAAATCCCATAAGGCGTTAGGCGTAAAACAAATGTGACGATAGCCATGACAAGTGCGTAAATGGCATCAATACCGCGTTTTAAAGTTTGACCATTTTCAGGTTGTTTACGTGCGACACGTAAAAATGCAAAGCCTACAAATGCGGCAAAGATCACGACTGCAATAGTAGAAGTTGCACGTGCACCAGTGAAATCTAAAAATGGATTTGACGGTAACAATTCTAAAATTTGTGTTGGCAATGTTGTTGCAGTAAGCCCTTTCGCTTTATCAGTAATTTCGGCGCTACGAGCATTTTCTGCCTGACCTAAGTCAATACTAGAAGCATCTAAATTGAATGCGAGTGCATAGATAATACCGATAATCGCTGCAATCGTTACGGTACCAATCAAAAACATGAAGATTAAGCTGCCGACTTTAGCAAACTTTTCTCCAATTTCAATTTTCGTAAATGCCGCGACGATAGAAACAAAAATCAGTGGAATGACAATCATTTGTAGCAATGCAATATACCCATTCCCAATTAAGCCGACCCAATCAGTTGTTTGTGTCGTCACTTGACCTTCAACGCCATAAATGAGGTGGAGGAGGAGGCCTAATACGATACCTAAACCTAGCGCAAAGAACACACGTTTAGGGAATTTGACATGTTTTTTCGCCATCACCCACAGGCTCAATAAGGCGAGAAGAAAAATAATTAAGTTAATAATAATTAAAAATATAGACATACATACGCTTCCTTTTTAATTCCGACTTATATAATAGGATAATAGTAAGGAAACGTAAAATCAAGATATATTTTTTATATTTGCTTAATTTTAGGTGTAAATGGAGCGAGCTGACGTTGGGCTTCGCTATCCTCGTCAACGAGTTGTGCCATCAGTTGTCCAGCAATGGGTGACAGTAAAATCCCGTTACGATAATGCCCTGTCGTCACAAACAGTTGAGGTGCAATTTCGCCCATAATAGGGATTTCATCTTCTGTAATGGGACGAATCCCTGTCCAAGTTTTAATGACATGGTGTGATCGTAATGCGGGAATCATGTTCAAACTTTCTCGGTCAAGCCACGCAAGGTTATCGTCATTGTTGTCAGTGTCCCAACAATCATAATCAGATGTTGCACCAATTAAGAAGCGATTCGGCAATTTTGGGACGATGTAACAGCCGTTCATATTAAAAATCGTTTCTTTTAAACCGGCGTAATCAGACGCAATCAATTTGACGTCACCTTTAACAGGATGTGTCGGTAATTCGAAACCTAATTGTTGAAGCAATGCGCCGCTCCATGCGCCAGCTGCAATAATGAGTTCGTCAGCTTCAAAAGTGCCTTTTGACGTCTTAATGCGGTAACAATGATGGTGTCGCTGTAACGAGTAAACCTCCGTATGGGTCATTAATTCGATATGGGCACGTTCCATGACCGAAGCAATAAGCGCTTGTGTGTAAAGGTTCGCATTAATTTGGCCGTCGTCTTGAATTTTGAACGCGGCACTTTGTGATGGATCGAGATGGGGAAACCGTTGCGTTAATTGTTCCGTAGACAGTTGGGTGACGGTGTGGTCATGATGGTGTAAAAAATCGAACTGTTGACGGACGGCTTGGACATCTTGAGGTTGAGAAGCGACTTTGATGAGTCCATGCTGTTGATATTCGATATGAATCCCCGTTTCGTGCTCCAAGGCTTGGGCTAATTCAGGCATCATCGCACGACTTTTCATTGCAAGTCGATAAAGTGGGGTATCTTCAAAAAATTCATTTTGTGCGCCTAACATACCACCCGCAGCATAAGACGCGTTCATTCGTGGGGTGGAGCGATCAATGATACGGATGTGACGATGTTTGGCATCGAGTTGGCGTGCAATAGATAACCCCATAACACCTGCACCAATAATCAGGGTTTGTTTCATAAAAAAAGACCTCCTGCATAAAAGGATGCAAGAGGAAAGCATATATGATTAGAATAATGTGACTACGCATCATTCATCTTGAGACTATTTCGTCGTCATATTGCGCTTCCCTTCGTTGGTTCTAACCACGTCAGGTTCAAAGAGTTAAGATACCATCTTTCTCAGCTCACCTCGAGCACCCCTAGCTTATGTTTTTTATTGATTATTCATGAGTATTACTCAAACGGACGTTAAATCCAAACTTTTACATTTTTTAGCTTATCATCAATGTTGCTTAACCACCAAATAAACGTTGGAAGAAACCTTTTTTCTCGTTGCGGTGAATCGTTTCCGCAAGCTCTTGATGTTCTTTTGTTTGGGTTTCAATGGTTTCTTGCGTTTTTGACAATTGCTCTGTTTGTTGTTGTTGCGCAGTAGTCAAAGCTTCAAGAGACTTGTTGCTCGTCTCCAACTGTGTATGTAACTGCTGATGTAATGCTTTAAGCTCTTCTTGTTGTTGATGCACTTGTGAGACCATTTGACCTAACATTTGACGTTCTTCACGCATTTGATTAATTTCGTGGCGCAACTCTTGAATCAATTGTGGCACTTGTTGGTCAGCAGGTAATTGTTGCTCGTTTTCTTTAACGATGACCTGTAAAAAGTCTTTTTCTTTTTCGAGTGCTTCGAAAGCAAGATCGTAACTATTCGTTTGTGCGACACGTTCAGCAATTTCTTGGAAGAGTTCGATATCTTCCTCTTTAAAGTCTGTCGCTTCACGTCCACGATATTCAGTCTTGTTTAAATGATAGCCGCGTTCTTCAAGATGTTGGACAATTTTACGGACTTGTTTTTCACTAAGCTCAGATCGTTGAGCAAATTCTTTTGTTAGCATATGCCATTAGGTCCTTTCTCTCATGTTTTTAGACTGTCGTTAGTGTGCGTTCAGTGACCCGTCAGTCTTACCTCTCTATCATTGTAACGGCTTTAACGGTTGATTTCAAGGGCTTAGGCATAAGGTTCTTTGCGCAAATCCATTTTAACGAGTAATGGATAAATGACATGTCTTGGAATACGGTTCGCAAAAACATATTTGATGATATAGGCAGATTTAATACTCGTACCGTAAATATCCTTTGTTAGAGGAATATTGGCTTTAATATACAACTCCATAGGGACCGGTTTACCATTGCGATTTAATGAAGGTTGTAAATAAGTCATATCACTTTGTTTTTCATAACCGTGTTGCACTAAAAAGCGACGACGGAATGCAATTTTATCAGCCGTTTCAGTGTCCACGTCGGGTGATTCAAATGTCGACTCAAACATAAAGAAATTCACATCTCGGCCGTGGAGTTGGTTAGAAATTTGATTCACATCTTTTTCGATTTGTTCAAGTGTCGCTTTAAGGTACTGTTCACAATTGTCACCGGGCTCACTCAAGAGATAGACTAAAAAGCCCACATTGGTGGTCGCTTCGTAATGCGCTGTCGCAAAACTGACAACTTCATCGTTTTCGATACCTACGAGAAAGACGAAATCATATTGTGTTTTTTCGGTTTTTAAGGATTGTTCAAATACGGACTCGTCTTCTGTTACGAGGGGGTCTAGTTTATCCATATAAAATTCTAATGCTGGGACATACCATGGATCTTGGGTTGATTGAATATGTACAAAATGCATGTCACTTCACCTCTCTTAATGGCTTTAGTATAGCATATATAGATCGAGAAATAGCACAATTAATGGGGGATAGGTAGGTCAATTTCCAGAAATAAATACTTCACCCAAGACTTAATCCTTTCAATACAATGAGGTGTACGAAAGTTAAATTAAATCTTGGGTGAAGTTGTAAGGACCATCGATATGCGTGAATGATTATTCAATCTCGCCGTGATGTTCAGATGGTGCATGTTTATCTTGTGATTTTTGGTTCGCAGCATTATGTTTTTCAAATTCATCTTGACCATATCTCACTTCTTGAACCATCACCACAATTTTGTCATTTAAAATGTCTTGTTTCAGGTCTTCTTTTTGTTCGTCAGAGAAACCAAATTTTGTTAACGCAGCTTCTTCACCATCTTCGCCAATGAAAAAGCGCATAAATTTCTCACTAATCGTACCCGTTGTTGTTTTGTGTTGAATTTGAGAATCATGAAAGCGATCTGTGTTAAGTTTATCTTTGCTTAATACAACGATTTGATTTTCTTTAACGCCTTCTTTTAATAATTGATCTACATATTGAACTGCTTCATCTTCAGTTCGTTTCACTTCGCATTTTGAGATGTTATAAAGTGTCATGCTATGGACCTCCCGCTCATGTTTTATATGTATCTACCCGTATTCTTTACGTGTTAAACGGTTACATTCTTATTATGGCGTTTACAGCACGAATAAGCAAGAATTTACATAAATTTCTGAAAACACTTGATTTAGTACGATAGTATTGCGTAAGTACTTTAAATTTGCTATCATCATGTAATAATTTATCACGCTCATATAATCTGAAGAATATGGCTTTAGAAGTTTCTACCATGTTGCCTTAAACGACATGACTATGAGTAATGGGACATCTATGTAATATGTAACGCGCTGTATCAATGCCTGTATATGTACGGTATCTATTTTCTCCGCGCATCACTACGATAGGTCTTTAGACGTGACATAGTGCCACTTTACAATTGTATGACTCTTACTCGTATACCTGAAACGCTATTCTTTAGTTTTGGGTTTTTTTGATATCTTTTTCGAGGAGGAATTGGAGTGGACGCATTGAGAAGAAAGGTCATTGAAGATGGCGTCGTGATTGATGAAAAGATTCTTAAAGTTGACGGGTTTTTAAACCACCAAATTGATGCAGCTTTGATGTACGATATTGGTCAAACCTTTTACGAACAGTTTGTGGATCAAGGTGTGACAAAAATTCTGACTATTGAGGCATCGGGCATTGCACCCGCAATCATGGCGGCTTATCGTTTTGATGTACCTTGTCTATTTGCTAAAAAGGCGAAACCGAGCACGTTAAATGCCGGTTATTACCAAACAGATGTGCACTCGTTTACTAAAAATAAAACGAACACTGTCATCGTTTCGGAAGAGTTTTTGTCTGCAGATGACAAGGTATTAATTATTGATGACTTTTTAGCAAATGGTGAAGCAGCATTAGGATTACACCGCTTAGTTGAACAAGCTGGCGCAACAACAGTCGGCGTGGGTATTTTAGTGGAGAAAAGTTTCCAACAAGGTCGCTCACGTTTAGAAGAGGCAGGCTTAACGGTGTCATCATTATGCCAAGTCGCCTCATTAACAGACAACAAAGTGACATTAGTGGGAGATACAGAATCATGAAGCGATTTTTATTAAGTTTACAACATTTACTCGCGATGTATGCAGGTGCCATTCTCGTCCCTATAATAGTAGGAACAAGTTTGAACTTTACACCTGAACAAATTGCTTACTTAGTGACAGTGGATATTTTCATGTGTGGTGTGGCGACGTTCCTTCAAGTTTATCGCGGCATCGGTATTGGTTTGCCGGTCGTTTTAGGATGTACCTTTACAGCAGTTGCCCCTATGATTTTAATCGGTCAAACGAAAGGCATCGATGTGTTATACGGTTCGCTCTTTTTATCAGGGCTTTTGGTCATTGTCATCGCACCGTTTTTCGCATCATTAGTTAAACTATTTCCGCCAGTCGTTACCGGAAGTGTCGTGACAATCATTGGGATTACATTAATGCCCGTTGCAATGAATTATATGGCAGGGGGACAGGGCGCTAAAGATTACGGTGACCCGAAACACATTTTACTCGGTTTTGCGACACTTGTGATTATTTTAGTGTTACAACGTTTTGCAAAAGGATTTTTAAAGTCGATTGCGATTTTACTTGGCTTAGTGTTCGGTACGATTTTGGCGAGTGTGTTTGGTCTCGTTGATGTTGCACAAGTCGGTCAGGCGAACTGGTTTGAATTACCGAAGCCATTCAGATTCACAGGCTTTTCCTTTGATGTCGGTGCTACGATTGTCTTTTTCATCGTCGCACTAGTCAGCTTAATCGAATCTACAGGTGTTTATCATGCCTTGAGTAAGATTACAGGAAAGCAACTCGAGCGTAAAGATTTCAGAAAAGGTTATATGGCTGAAGGGATTGCGATTACATTAGGTTCAATTTTTAACGCCTTTCCTTATACGGCTTATTCTCAAAATGTTGGTTTAGTGTCATTATCTGGTGTGAAAAAGAACGACGTCATTTACGGTATGGTCATTTTACTAGTGATTTGTGGCTGTATCCCAAAACTTGGCGCACTCGCGAACATTATTCCATTATCTGTACTCGGTGGCGCTATGCTTGCCATGTTTGGTATGGTGATGGCATATGGTGTACGCATTTTGATTGATATTAACTTTAAAAACCAAAACAACTTATTGATTATTGCGATTTCAGTTGGCTTAGGCGCAGGAATTACAGCAGTGCCAGAAGCTTTCAAAGGTCTTGGCGATCAATTTGCATGGTTTACACAAAACGGTATCGTGTTAGGTACGGTTTCAGCAATTATCTTGAATTTATTTTTTAATGGTATAAACTATCAACAAAGCAAAGAAAATGTGAAATAATAGTAGGTATAAAATTGAATGGAGGCTGTCAATAGTTATGTGGGAAAACAAGTTTGTAAAAGAAGCACTCACTTTTGATGATGTACTTTTAATCCCAGCAGAATCAAATGTGTTACCGAAAGAAGTCGACTTAAGTGTAGAGTTATCAGACAAAATCAAGTTAAACATCCCTGTGATTTCAGCAGGAATGGACACAGTTACAGAGTCTAAAATGGCGATTGCAATGGCAAGACAAGGTGGTTTAGGTGTCATTCACAAAAATATGAGCATCGAACGCCAAGCAGACGAAGTACAAAAAGTGAAACGTTCAGAAAATGGTGTTATCACTGATCCGTTCTTCCTTACACCAGAAGAAAGTGTTTATGAAGCAGAAGCATTAATGGGCAAATACCGTATTTCAGGTGTGCCTATCGTCGACGATAAAACATCACGTAAACTTGTTGGTATCCTGACAAACCGTGACTTGAGATTTATTGAAGACTTTTCAATTAAAATTTCTGATGTCATGACACAAGAAGATTTAGTTACAGCTCCAGTTGGTACAACATTACAAGAAGCGGAAGAAATTTTACAAGCACACAAAATTGAAAAATTACCGCTTGTTGAAGATGGTGTATTACAAGGATTAATCACAATTAAAGATATTGAAAAAGTACATGAATACCCATACTCAGCAAAAGATGCCCATGGTCGTTTACTTGTAGCTGCAGCGATTGGTATTGCGAAAGACACTGATATCCGTGCACAAAAATTAGTAGAAGCGGGTGTGGATGCATTAGTCATCGATACAGCACACGGTCATTCACAAGGTGTCATCAATCAAGTGAAAGCGATCAAAGAAAAATATCCTGAAATTACAGTGATTGCTGGTAACGTAGCGACAGCAGCAGGTACAAAAGCATTGTTTGAAGCAGGTGCAGACGTTGTTAAAGTGGGGATCGGACCAGGTTCAATCTGTACAACACGTGTCGTTGCAGGTGTAGGTGTACCTCAAATTACAGCGATTTATGATTGTGCGACAGAAGCACGCAATCACGGTAAAACAATCATTGCAGACGGTGGTATTAAATTCTCAGGCGATATCGTGAAAGCATTAGCAGCAGGTGGCCATGCAGTCATGTTAGGTAGCTTACTTGCGGGTACTGAAGAAAGCCCAGGTATGGTAGAAATGTTCCAAGGCCGTCAATATAAAGTTTACCGCGGTATGGGTTCATTAGGTGCGATGGAAAGTGGTTCAAATGACCGCTATTTCCAAGAAGATAAAACACCTAAAAAATACGTGCCAGAAGGTGTAGAAGGCCGTATCGACTACAAAGGACCATTAGCTGATACAATTTATCAACTTATCGGTGGTGTGAAGAGTGGTATGGGTTATACAGGCTCAGCGAACTTGAAAGCATTACGCGATGAAGCACAATTTACAAAAATGAGTGCAGCAGGTTTAGCAGAAAGTCACCCACATGATGTTCAAATTACTAAAGAGTCACCGAACTACTCATTCTAATGGATAAAGGAGTACACAGAGTATGGAAATGGCAAAAGAACAAGAGCTGATTCTTGTCCTCGATTTTGGTAGTCAATACAACCAATTAATTACACGTCGTATTCGTGAAATGGGCGTATACAGCGAATTACATGACCACGAGATTTCAATTGAAGAAATTAAAAAGATGAATCCAAAAGGTATCATTTTATCAGGTGGTCCAAACTCAGTCTATGCAGATGATGCATTTACGATTGATCCTGAGATTTACAACTTAGGCGTACCAGTATTAGGTATTTGTTACGGTATGCAGCTGACAACGAAAATATTAGGCGGTAGAGTGGAACGTGCGAACCAACGTGAATACGGTAAAGCCATCATCAACGCCAAGTCAGACGAACTATTTTTCGGCTTACCAGAAGAGCAAACGGTTTGGATGAGCCACTCAGATAAAGTTATCGAAATTCCAGAAGGCTTCGAAGTCATTGCAGACAGCCCAAGTACACAATATGCTGCAATTGAAGATAAAAAGCGTCGCATCTATGGCGTACAATTCCACCCAGAAGTGCGTCACACAGAGTATGGTAATGACATTTTACGTAACTTCGTGCGCCGCGTTTGTGAATGTACAGGCGAATGGACAATGGAAAACTTTATCGATATCGAAATCGAAAAAATTCGTGAAAAAGTCGGCGATCGTCGTGTCCTTTGTGCAATGAGCGGTGGTGTCGATTCATCAGTCGTGGCTGTATTATTACACAAAGCGATTGGTGATCAATTAACATGTATCTTTGTAGACCACGGTTTATTACGTAAAGGTGAAGGCGACATGGTGATGGAACAGTTCGCGGAAGGTTTCAACATGAACATTATCCGTGTGAACGCCAAAGAACGTTTCATGTCTAAACTTGAAGGCGTTTCAGACCCAGAGAAAAAACGTAAAATTATCGGTAACGAATTTGTTTACGTATTTGACGACGAAGCATCAAAATTAAAAGGTGTTGATTTCTTAGCACAAGGGACACTTTATACAGATGTGATTGAATCAGGTACAAAAACAGCACAAACAATTAAGTCACACCATAACGTAGGTGGCTTACCTGAAGATATGGAATTCGAATTAATTGAACCAATCAACACATTATTTAAAGATGAAGTCCGTGCATTAGGTATCGAACTTGGTATTCCTGAACATTTAGTATGGAGACAACCATTCCCAGGACCAGGATTAGGTATCCGTGTCTTAGGTGAAATTACAGAAGACAAATTGGAAATCGTTCGTGAATCAGATGCGATCTTACGTGAAGTGATTCGTGAAGAAGGCTTAGAACGCGAAATTTGGCAATACTTCACAGTGTTACCAGACATCCGTTCAGTAGGTGTGATGGGTGATTACCGTACGTATGATTACACAGTCGGCATCCGTGCAGTGACATCTATCGACGGCATGACAAGTGACTTTGCCCGTATTGATTGGGAAATCTTACAAAAAATCTCAACACGTATCGTCAATGAAGTTGATCACGTGAACAGAGTCGTATATGACATCACATCAAAACCCCCAAGCACAATTGAGTGGGAATAATGATATAGCGTAAATGATAGGCTAGAATTACCGTTATGATGCGGTTTCTAGCCTCTTTTATTTTGCGTTGAATACGTTTTGAATACGTTAATGCTAAAAATTGATATCATTTGCGAATTTTCAGTTACGTGAGCATAAATAGCCATAATGATTTTAATGTCGCCATGTCCTAAACGGTTTTGAACTTCTTGGATAGATAACCCCGCTTCAAATAAAAGTGAACAATGGGTATGGCTAAAGCCGTGTATCTTGATAAGCTTAAATTGATATTTCTGACAAATACTATCTAATACTTGTTGACATGTTCAGGACAGAGAGATTTGTTACTGATAACATGTATTATCCGTCTTTTTTAATAGAGAAGCGGTTTTGTCGGCAATCTGATACGATATTACAAATTGCATCGTGTTTTCATGATATATGTATTAAAAGTTAAACTTAGTATGCAACTTTTTAATTAATTCTTCAGAAGCGCTAATGATATCAATAGTATCAACACCAATTTTTAATAAAGATGTATCATCATAAAAAATGATAAAAGGTTGAATCTGACTATTTTTGATATAAATGCAATAATTTAACGCTTCTGTAATATCTATATCGGATATACTAGAAATGATATATTTTTCATTATCGCAATGAATATTTTCACGCCAATTTTTTATATTAATATACCATCCAAGACGAGTCACCTCTCTTTTACAAACAGGTGAGATAATTTTTGATAGGAATGAACCATTAATCTTTGACTTGAACGATAATCTCATTATTTCTACAAGGTCTCTTTTTTGAATCGAGTCAATATCCCATCTTATTTTGTAATTATCTTCAACTTGAAAATAAGGCGTTTCACTGTTTAAGTCGAATTGAACTACTAGAATTTTTAGTTTAATCTCCATTATTAATCTCCAAACTTCTTTAAATTAGTATCAAATGTGCCGCTACCTGTTTTTTACTGCCCAATTTCTTAATTCTGATTTATTATAACCTAATGAAGCACTTATTAAGATAATTACTGCTAAATAGTCAACGATTCTATTAAAATGGGTATCTTCAACATTCATTCTAATATACGGATGCAAGTGAAAAACAAAGTAAAAAACGCATGAAATCAATGGTTAAAAGAACGCGAAACAGGATTTTACAAGTAACATGCAATTAAAAAATTTATATAAATCAGAGTAAGTCTACACATCAAAATGAATTTTTGTTAAAGGATGATGATAATATCGGTATAACAGATTTGCTCCTTTTTAGCGGTAATTTTTCGAATATTTTTTGGCTTCTTTTACGATAGTAGTCACTGTAGACTCATATGGTTATGTATGTTTCATCATTATCTAGAATAATAAAAAAACCATGATTTCGCTCAGCCCCTTATGGTGGGGTGTCTACTCTCATGGATTATGTTAACTTATTTATAAGCAGATATTGACATCGGTTTTATCAATAGTCAATATTTGACAACAAAGCCTCTCCATTTTACGTATCATGTCTTGATATGTTTGTTTAGCAATATAATTGTTTATTTGTGAGTGTGTTTATATGCTCAAAGTGACTCATACAGCTGTTTTAAATAACATATTACTGTTTCGCTTGGAAATTTTTTGAATATGTTTTTTGAATGACTTTGTAGCTACCAATTTTTTAGTTTTTGCTTTGTCTTGATAGAATGTTATATTATGTTGCCATTCGGCTCCAACAGGTGTTTTTCTTTCATAAATTTTATCTTTATAATATATCACTTTATCTGTACCTAATATGTCATTGCTTATAGCTGATATTCCACCGACCGCTCCAGTTGCTGTATTACTTCCACCTACTCCTTTAGCTACTAAAGCTAGTAATGTACCTGCTCCCATTTTTAACGTTAGATTTCTGGCTTTTGTATCACCGCTTGTTGTTGTAAGGTATTTCCATCCACCGGCAGCCTCAGCTTGATTTTGAGTTGTATAAGTTATTTTACTTTCGGGAAAAGAAGGCAAAATAAGGCTTGAAGTTAATATTGTTGCTGCAGTTATTAAATGTACTTTTTTTGAGAAGTTATTCATATCAAAAATCAGCCCCTATAAAATAGATTGATGTTAAAGGGAATTTCGTCTTAGGATCATGATTTAAGAAAATAATCAGAAAAATATAAGTATTGTGAAAAATAATTGTGATTGATATAGTAGTAAATAAAAGAAAGGTGAAGTCTATGTTTAAACAATCAATCGCAAAAGAGCTATATCAAATTTTACAAGATCAAATGACTTTTGACGAAATCTACCAGTTGATTGAATATCCAGCTAATGAAAATCATGGGGAGTATTCATTTCCGACATTTCAATTGGCTAAAATTTTTAAAAAGCCTCCAGTTGAGATTGCCAATAGTATCAAAGAAAAGTTTGATAATGTTGATGTTCGTCAAACAGAAGTTGTGAATGGTTTTCTCAATTTCTTCTTGGATAGGGATGTGAGTGCACAGAAAATTATTGCACATTTTGGTAATGGACATTTAGAAAGTAACCAAACATTAAGTGGAGAAAAGATTGTTATTGATTACTCAAGTCCGAATATTGCTAAACCATTTTCGATGGGGCATTTGAGAGCTACAGTGCTTGGTGACAGTTTGTCCAAAATACTTGAAGCAAATGGTGCAGAAGTGATTAAAATCAACCATTTAGGTGACTGGGGAACGCAATTCGGTAAGCTTATTGTTGCTTATCAAAAATGGGGAGATGCGAAGAAAGTTGAGGAAAATCCGATAAAGGAACTTTTTTACTTGTATACCAAATTTCATAAAGTGAGTGAAGAAGATCCGCAACTTGATGCAGAGGCGAGAGAAGCTTTTAGACTGCTTGAAAGTGGGAACGATGAGTACGAAGCGTTATGGTCTTGGTTCCGTGAAGTGTCAATGACGTCCTTTAATGCACTCTACAAACTTTTGGATATCCATTTTGATTACATACAAGGTGAAGCTTTTTATAATGATAAATTAACAGATACTGTCAAGTTACTGGAGCAAAAGGGTTTATTAAAGCGTGATGACGGCGCCTATATTGTAGAATTAGAGGATTTACCACCAGCATTAATCAAAAAGAGTGATGGCGCTTCCCTCTATATTACTCGTGACTTATCTGCTGTTTTATATCGTACAGCAACTTTTGACCCAACACGTATCTTATATGTTGTTGGCCAAGAGCAATCTATTCATTTTAAGCAACTCGAACAAGTGACGCATTTATTGGGATTAAAAACTGTCATAGAACATGTTCCGTTCGGTTTGATTTTACAAGGTGGCAAAAAAATGTCCACAAGACAAGGGAAGGTCGTATTGCTTGAAGGCATCATTGCTGAAGTGGAAGCGGCTGTACTCAAAACTTTAGAAGAAAAGCAATCTCAATTAACGAATAAACAAGAAACTGCGCGAGAAATTGCCATTGCGTCTGTTAAGTTTTACGATTTGAAAAATGATCGTTTGAGTAGCTACGATTTTAGAATTGATGAGATGTTAGCGTTCGAAGGCGACACAGCACTATATATTATGTATACGTATGCAAGAATGCAATCTATTTTAAGAAAGAGTGGATATGCGAATAATGCTAAGGAAAGTTTTCAATTCGAAGAGAACATGTGGGCGATTTTGAAGCATTTGAAATCTTATCATGAAGTTCTAGAGATTGCTTCGGTTAACTATACACCATCTTCAATTTGTCGATATACATTACAGTTATGTCGTCATTTTAATAGCTATTACAATGTTGAAAGAATATTAGGTAGTGAAAATGAAAAGTCGAAAATGAAATTATTAGAGATTGTTTCTAAAAATATTGAAGAAGCAATGCAGTTATTAGGTATTAAATTAATCAAAGAGATATAGGGAAATGTTAAAAACAAAAAATATAAAAGAACGACCACCAATTTACATCGTTATGCTGTAAATGCTATGGTCGTTTTTTAATTTAAGATATATTTTTCAAACTTATCGTAGGCATAGACTATTAATGCAGTTCACAAGCGAAGCCATCATGATTTCCATCTAATCGTCGTTGATAAGCTGGATGACCGAGTGGCACGCCGGCAGGATAAACTTTTTTGAGTTCCTTGCAGTTTCTGAAATATGTTTGCTGAGGTGCACTATTTTGATTGACTGTTGCGTGATTTGACGGTGTGTTGGCGGTATTGTGAGTAGGTGTTTGGGCCGATGCCGTATCTTGTGTAGCAGAATTCGTCTGTTCAGACCATATGCCTAACTTTTCTTGTTTTGCCAACGCTTCAGCCGCTTTCAATCGATCTAAATATTTCGTGTTAGGCGGGTATACATAAGCCACCTTTGCCAGTCCTTCTCTGACTAAAATTTCATTGACCATTTTACCATCTACAAATACGTATGCTAAATCTCTACCGTATTTATCTGTTTTAGGACCGACATCATATTCAATTTCAATCTTTTGGGCGTTACTCAGCAGAGATCTCGTTCGTTCAGATGCTTCTCTGCCGAATGGTTGAACACCTAAACGGGGATGTTTCGTTTCAGGTGTATCAATTAATAAATAACGAACCGTTTTTTCTTTGCCGTCAATATTAAACTTGGACGTATCCCCATCAATATGTTTAATAAATATTGCAGCAACTAAATTATCTGACGTTTTATGCTGATTTTCGTCATTGTCAGCGTTATTCTCACCTTTTGATTGCTTTTCTTCAGCTTTTTTACGAGTTTCCGCATCCTTTTTGTCTTTCTCCGCCTTATTTTTCTCTTTTTTAGCTGTCTCTTTTTTATCTTTATCTACTTGATGAGTTTTAGTATCATGGGATGCATTTTTATCTTTAGTCGTATGATTTGTTAAACCAACTAAAATAAAAAGAATTAGAAGTGGAATGAAACTGATTGCGTATCTCTTTGCGACAGGTTTTACGGGCTGCTTTTT
This sequence comes from Staphylococcus delphini, assembly GCF_900636325.1. Classification (NCBI taxonomy): domain Bacteria; kingdom Bacillati; phylum Bacillota; class Bacilli; order Caryophanales; family Staphylococcaceae; genus Staphylococcus; species Staphylococcus delphini. The sequence goes on along the minus strand of NZ_LR134263.1, from coordinate 2,725,446 downwards.
AAAGTAATTCACAATCATTTTGATGAACAAATAAACATTATAAATCCAAACGAGCAAGAACAGAAACGTAACAATATTTCCTAACACCTTTTCCCTCATCCTTTACTTTTTCTTTTTATTATGAGGAAAAAATATGTTTATGTAAACAAAATTTCTTATAATATTATGTATTCTGCTCTGAAAATTAAAAACTGAGTAAAGCTCGAATAAGGGGAGAGTAAAGAGTGGCGTTTCAATAAGTCTTTAATCTTACAATTCGAGAAGAATGTAGAGTGCTTTGTCATCAAACAACTTTTTATGAAACTCCCAATACTTACGTTTATCTGTTTGATAAACTGCGTACGATGCTCTACTAGCTTGTTCAGATTCTTTACCTAATAATTGTGCATTAACAAAATGATATGATGCTTTATTAGTCTCTAAATAATCTTTGTTTATCTTAGGATGTAAATGGCGGTTATAAAATGTAGGAAAATGGCGGAATGAAAATGCTGTTTTTCCTACATTTTTTATTTTCTAAAATATATAATCATGTCTTAACTCAATCTTTGAATGGAGGTTGTTTGATTGAGACATGATATATACGAAGGAGTGTCATTTTACATTATGAAAGGCATAAAACCAAATTACGCTGAACTGGCTAGACAATATCATTGTGATCCAAGGACAGTAAAAAAATATTATGAAGCTGGGAAAGGCAATGAGTTGAAAAAATTAAAAACAAGGAAAACGACAAAGAGAGTATCAAAATTAGAACCCTATAAAACGCTCATAGACGAAAAATTAGAGCTAGGTTGTACGGCTATGGCGATTTATAAATATATTACTAAAAAAGGATATGAAGGCAAATATACGATTCTTAGAGAATATTGTAAGAATAAAAAAGGAAAGGAAATTAAAAAAGCAACTATACGGGTAGAAACACGCCCCGGTATAGCTGCTCAAGTAGACTGGAAAGAAGATATGGTCATGCATGATAAATTTGGGAAACGTTATCAATTTAATATCTTTCTTTACGTTCTACACTATTCAAAAATGAAGTATATCACATTAACTTGGGATAGAAAACAAGATACATTATTTCAATGTTTGAAAGAATCTTTTGAGTACACTGGAGGTGTTCCTAAGGAAATATGGTTCGATAATATGAAAACGGTCGTTGATCGTCCTAGAACACAATATAGAAAAGTGGTATTTAACACCCTTTTTCATCAATTTAGTAAAGATGCAAACTTTGAACCCATCGCGTGTAGGCCGTATAGGCCGCAAACCAAGGGCTCTGTGGAATCTTTAGCTAAATTTGTGGAACAACGTTTAAGGCCCTACGATTACGAATTTTATGACGCTGTTGAACTTATCAGTCTTGTCAATCACTTTTGTCATGAAATGAACATAACGAAATATCGCAAGCAACTGACTGCTATCCAATTGATTTATTCAATTCTGAAGAAAAACATCTATTGAACCCGTTTAATGTGCAGTTACTAAACACCTATGTCGAAGATGAATGCATTCGAATTGTTTCTAAAGAGTCGATGGTTAATTTTAGAAAAGGTAAATATTCAGTACCTACAAAGTTTATTGGTGAGGAGGTTGAATTAATCTTTAATGAATTGACTGACAAATTATCCATCTACTTTGATGCCGAGTTAATTAGAACCCATCATTTATCGGAAAAGAAATTCAATTATGTTACCAAAGATATGTGTGAGATATTGAAGTCTGACGCATTCAAGCACAAAGACGATCAAGAAATTCTTACGTATATCGAAGATTCATTATTAAAATATGACGAGGTATAGGAGAAACAGATATGTATACAGACCATCAAAAGCTATTAGAAAGCTTTCAACAGCTCAATCTAAAAATGATTAAAGACTATTATCCGAAGTATTTAGAATCACTATCCAAGAATCAAAAATCTTTAACTGAAATTTTACTTGAGTTGACAGAAAAGGAAGTAGAATATCAAGCTGAACAAAAATTTAAACGTGCTATTAAGTTAGCACGTTTCCCTAAGGTTAAATATTTAAATGACTTTGATTTCACGTTTCAGCCAAGCATTAATAAACAAGAAATACTCACATTAAAATCCATGCATTTTCTAGAGAAGAGTATCAATATATGCTTCTTAGGTAATAGTGGTGTCGGTAAGACACATCTAGCAATATCGCTAGGCGTAGAAGCTTGTAAACAAAATATCAAAACTCGATTCTATACTTTTAAAGAATTAATTGAACTCTTAACCACTTCAGAGGAGAAAGGAATCATCAATAAAACTTTAAAACAATTAAACAGAATTGAACTACTTATTATTGATGAGATAGGCTATACACCCATTTCAAAAGAACAGGCAGACCTCTTCTATCAATTGATGTCACTAAGATATGAAATGAAATCCACGATCATAACGACGAATATCCCTTTTTCTAGTTGGGGCGACTCATTTAGTAACAAGATAGCGTCAGCAGCCATTATTGATAGACTTATTCACCATTCAAAAATATTTAAAATTACAGGCGATTCATACCGACTTAAAGACTATAAAAGTGAAAAAAGTTTAAACATACGTCATTCTTAAACCGCCAAAAAACGACATTTTCAAACCGCTATTGAAATAGGAGATACCTTTCTTTCGTACATCTTACAAAATGGACATTGATAATCTCCAAAAACAATGATTTCTACTTTTTTGTCTTCTCTATTATTAATTGAAGGATAGTATAGTCTTAAATATGTATAAGAGTTTAGTTTCTAAAATCAATAATTGTGAATCTTTTAAAAGAGTGCTAGATAGATAGGATATTTAAGTTCTAAATTTTTTAACTTAATGAAACTTAAAAGTTATTTCAAACGATGATTTTTTTCAGAAAAAGAACCGATTTATGTGACCTTAGTCACATAAATTTTAAATGAGATAGTCTAAACTTAGAATTAGAAGTTCAGACACGAGAGGAGGAATTGCTATGGAACAAGGTGTAATGGTTAGTAACAAAGGTTGCTCAGCATGCGCGGTTGGAGCTGTTTGTCTAGCTGATGGTCCTATTCCTGATTTTGAAGTAGCTGGTATTACAGGTACATTCGGTATAGCTTCTTAATTGAGTATTTACTAGGGGTGTAGCGACTTGTCGTTACACTCAATTTTTAAAGGAGATTTCTATATGCAAAGATATATAAAGTTTAATGAACACGTTAGGTTGCATCAGCTCCCAGAAGGTGGAGTAATAGAAATGAGCTTTAGAGATTCCAAATTTGATATGTTAGAGTTTGAATATTTAGATTTAAATTCTTCTGCATTTGAAGCATGTACCTACTTTGATGGTAGTAAAAAGATAATAGATATTATTCAAGGTATGTGCATTAAGTATGATTGTGAACTTAAGGATCATATTAATTGGTACAGTGATCTAATTAAAAAATTATACAGTAAAAAATTAGTTACACTAACACAAAATAGTAATTCGGGATCAATTAATTTAACAGGTTCTAAAGAACATATTACACCACTACATACAACTTTTGAGATAACTCACAAATGTAATTTAGAATGTAAACACTGTTATTTAGAAAGCTCTCCATCTGTTAAAGATACATTGAGTTTTGACGAGTTTAAAAAAATAGCAGATGAAATGTATAACAATGGGGTTTTAACATGTGAAATTACTGGAGGAGAAACATTTGTCCACCAACATGCAAAAGAAATAATAGAATATGCACTAAATAAGTTTCATAAAGTAGGCATATTAACTAATGCGACTATTTTAAGACAAGACGTATTAGATTTGCTTACAAAATATAAGGATAAGATTATAGTTGGTATATCATTAGATAGTGTTAATCCTGAATCAAATAACGAGTTTCGACAACATCCTAGAGCACATCAACTAACGTGTAAAAATATTAAAAGATTAGCTGATAGAGGTATTTTTGTAAGAGTAGGTATGTCTATTTATGAAGATAATATGTGGGAAATAAAAGACATGGCTAAATTAGTTAGAGAATTAGGAGCACAAGCATTTGCTTATAATTGGATTGATGACTTTGGTCGAGGAAAATCAATAGACGAAATGAAGTTAAATAAACAAAATGATATTTCATTTAAAGAATTTGAGGTGAATGTTTTAAAAGAAAATAAAGATATCATTCCACTTATATCGATTAATGAAAATAAAGCTAATAATTGCGGTGCTGGATGGCGCTCAATAGTTATGGATCCTAACGGTAATATAAGACCTTGTGCATTATTTCCAAAAGAATTTAAAATTGGTAATTTAAAAGATTCTAGCTATGAAGAAGTGTTCTCTAGTGACATTGTCAATAAATTATGGAAATTACAATCACCTCAAAGTTCTAGTTTATGTTCAAAAGAATGTCCGTTTAGAGATTACTGTACAGGATGTTACTTAAAAGGATTAAACACGAATAAAAATCATCGAAAAGACAAATGTAGCTGGATAAAAGAACAAAAACTTGAACCACTGATGGAAAATATTTAGGAGTGATAACATGTCGAAAAATTTATTGAGATTAATAATAGTTATTATTTTTACAATATCAACAGTAGTATTTATAGTGAAAGAAGATTGGGTTTTCTCAGCTATTTTTGGAATTATCTCTATCGTATTTTTATTAAGATTAATACAAGGGGCTAATAATGATAAAAATCTGTGACTTATATGTTTGGTACGACAAGGAATTCATTTTAGAAGATATAAATTTACAGCTAAAGAGTGGAGAAATTTATGCTTTGATTGGTAAAAATGGTAGCGGTAAAACTACACTTATCAATACAATTTGTGGGGTTTTGCCTACATTTAAAGGAAGTATTGTTATGGGCAATGCTTTCTTTAATGCAGAAAGCACTTCTAAAATAATACAAAACAGTAAAAAGGAAAGGTTTTATATAGCAGATAATCCTGAAAAAATAAAATACATGAATTGTTTGCAATATATAAATTTAATACTAGACATATACAAAACGAAGGTAGATCAAAAATTATTACAATATTATATGGAAAGGTATCAATTTACAAATCATAAAAATAAGATAATCGATGAGCTTTCTCTTGGAAATCTCAAGAAACTTAATATTATATGTTCTTATCTAATAAATACTAAAATTTTAATTTTTGATGAACCATTAAATGGACTAGATATTCAATCCATTGAGAAATTTATAGAAGATATACAACTATTAAAGAATAAGGGATATTTAGTAATCTTATCTACTCATATTCTTGATGTAGTTGAAAGGTTTACTAATAAAATTGTATTAATTAATAACAGAAAAGCCACTGAATTAACATTTGAGAATGCTAGTCAAATTAGAGAGGTTTTGGGTGTGAATGAAACTACATAGATATCTAAAATATATAGTTCTCACAGAGAGTAACAAATACCATGTAAAATCGATAAGTAGATTACTTATAAGTATATCGATTTTGTTGATGTTTGAGTTTTATTTAATTTTGAATAGTGATATAGAAATCACTATTATTAAGCATGCCCATTTTAAATTGATTATTTCTTTGACTTCATTTTTTTTAGCATTATCGTTTTGGAGTTCATTTAGAAACAGTTATGTACATACCATGTTTAAGCCATTGCCAGTAAATACAAAAAAATTGTATCTATCGATGGTTGTATATATTTTTTTAGAGGTAGGTCTAAAGAGAATGATTTACCTTTTGATATTGCCTATATTTTTGTATATAACGTCAGATATTAGTTTAACAAATACTATTATAATGATGGTTTCGTACATATTGATGATTTTTTTAACTTTTAGTTGTGTAATTATTTTTTTTGAAACAACTGATTTGTTGAAAAATATAATTCTTACAATTCTCTTATTATTAGTGTCACTGTCACCACCAGTATTTAGCTTTATATTAATAATTATAATGATAAGTTTAATTTATGTGTGTTTTGATAGTATTAAACTGTTAGAAAACAAAAGAACTAATAAATCTGTTGAAAAAAAAGAAGAAGTATCGATATTAAAAATTGAAATAAAAAAATGGATTTCTGATAAGAGTAATTGGATTAATTGTGTCATAGCAATAATTTTTATCGCTATACTGACGTTTAATTTAAATTCCATTGAAAATATAGACCCAAATATTAATTACTTTTTAATCATGATAATTGTACTAGCGATGAGTCCAGTTTATTTATTGTTTTCAACAGATAAAAATTATCAAAGATTATATGTATATTTACCTATAAATAAGCGCAAAGTGTTTTTAATTAAATTTTTGATATGCTCCCTTTTAATGTTAATGATTTTAACATTAAGTTTAGCGATATTCTCATTAATTAAACATAATATAGATTTAAGAGTTATTAACATATATATAATTATGCTTTTTTGTGCATATTTCAGATTGAAATTTGATCAAAAGTTTCCTATATTAAATTGGTCATCTAAACAGGATATATGGAAAAACCCAAAAAAATATATTTCTTTAATCATTTTAATACCATATATATATTTAGCTTTAACTTATAGTATTTGGATTACACTCCCTTTAATGCTTGTGATTTTTGTTTTAAGTAAATTTAAGCCTAATAGGGGTGATTATTTTGTCTTTCTATATTAAAAATGTTAAATCTTCTATATACAATTCGACTATGGAAATAGAACAACTACCAAAAATGAACTTAAGTAAACTAAATTATTATCAATTGTTGTCCTACACGTTTAATGAACTATTTGGGAAATTAGATTCCTATAAACATAGAAGATACACTAGCTTAATTTGTTATAACAATCAGTTTTTCTGGTTATATAATACTTTAAGTTTAGATAATGATTATGATTATGATAATTGTCATTACACAGTAAAAGAATTAAATGAAGCAAAAGATAAAGCAAAAATGAGTTTAAAAGCAAAGATAAGTCAATATCAATTAAGTCCATTTAACATTCATAGGAATGAATATAAAGAAATTCTTGGTTTAGACGATATTTATGGAAAATATAGATATGGAAAAGTAGAAAAATTTTATTTAGTAGATCTGCAAAAGAAAGATATCGATGATGTTATTTTAAGGAATTATGAATATAAGTATAGTAACTACAACAATTTTACAAGAGTAGATAATCCTATAATACATAACAAGTATAATCTTAATAATAACCTTAAAATAAGAAATAACATTTCTGAAATAGGATTAGATAGCCACCCTTTTTATACACTCTGTTGGAGTATTAAATCTAATTGTATTGAGGATACATGTTTTTATGGTAATTTATTGCAAGCATATCTTTCTCATTACGGACATTCAAAATTGTTTGAAGAACTTAGAATAAAGGCTTACCAACTTTACCACTTTAGTTCATATTTTGATAATGAATGTAATCTATTTTTTATACATTTTAGTTCAGATGTTAAGAAAAAAAACGATATTAAAAATTGTGTAAAAAATATAATGAAAAAATTGTGGCTGAGTATTGAAGAATTTGAGAGTATTAAAACCTTTTTAGATACCGAATTAAGATTTTTATTAGATAAACAATACGGTTATAACTTCTATTTATTTAAGTTAGGGCAGAAATATAAAAAGTTTGCTCATCCATTTTATGACATAAAAAAACTGAACTACTTAGAATTTAATAGCATGGTCAAAAATATGACATTTATCGCTTTAGATGAAGGGTGATTATATGCTAAAAGGATTAGATAATAGTATTATGAAGATTGAATTTGCAGGGATTAGCGGTCTAGGTTTTGATATAAAAAACTCATATATCAATTGTATTAGTGTAAAGATTAATTTTGGAGGGCTAGATAGTAAAATTGGATATGCTCACTTTTTGGAACATATGAAATTTTGGAGAGACGATAATCATCTTTATGAAGAAATGAAAAATTTAAGTATTGTCTTAAATGCTACCACTAGTGTAAATAGTACTTATTTTACATTTTTTTGTGCTCCATATGTGTCAGAGGATGCTTTAAATGTATTGTTAAAGTATTTGAAAAACCATGACTTTTCAAAAAATATTTTTGAAAAAGAAAAGAAAGTAGTGATCAACGAAATTAAAGGATATAAAAGTATTCAATCTCAGGATATGAAACTTAATATCATAAGAGACCGTATACTAGGGACCGAAAAAAATATTAATAAAATTTCATTATATGATTTACATAAAATATCTAAAAGTTTTTATAATAAAGATAATATGAGTATTTATGTTATTGGAGATATTGAATTCACCAAAAAAAACAATAATAGTAATTATCATAATGATGTTACCAAAAAGAAGATTATTACTAAGGATGGAGAGTGCGAGATACAAGGAACCGAAGAAGTACTTTTTTTAAAAATTCTTTTGTTAAATATCGCTAATAACAAATCTTTAGTATATTATAATAATCAATTTCTATATTATGGTGAAAAGAAACAACTAGTAAAAAACATTAATCTATTTGAGGAAAAAGATAATAGGATGACTGATAACATCTATAAAGATATTTTAGATAAAATGAGTGCAGTAGTTGAAATAAAAAATATTGTAGAGTTTTGGGAATTGCATAATAATTTTTTCTCGACAATACAAAATATATGCGAAAGTGAAAAATTATTAGATTTAATAAATGAGCTTAAGGGTGAGTTATCATGAAGACAAAATATCAATTTCTATTTGTAGTATTGGTAATGTTAGGCACTTATTATATTTTCGGCATTAATAAATATATTGATTATTGGTTAAATTTTTTCATTATTAAAAGTTCGTGGTCAGAATTTGTGTGTATATCTGTAATAATTACGTTTATAGCAGTTCCATTTCATATGTATATTAATAATAGGATAAAGCATATTAATCAGATTAATGAAAAGTTTTTAGAGGAAAGAAACAAAAAAGATTTTGATATAGAAAAATTTAAAAAAATGTAGAAATTCCTAGTGGCAATTTTATTTATAAAGGCATCATACCTATTACTTTATTAATAGGACTAGGCTTAAAAATTTCAAACCACTTTTCATTAAAACTCCCTTTATTGCTTGTTATATTATTGTATATATTTACTTTTATAAGTACCTTTTATTATAGTTCTAATTTCATTAAAAACATTATCAATAAATGCTTCACTAGATATATTGTTTTACTAGTTGTAAGCGTGATTATCTTGTATATACTGTCAGTAGAGGAACAATTATTTTTATTAACTTTTTCAATCATAATATATCTATCTAGTCGCTTAAGCTTTATTAAAAAATTAACAAATATTACAAAAGTTTAAAGGACATTCTTCACAGTTAATCTGATTTTTAATTGATTCTAAATCTAAGATAATAAACTTTTTGCTCTTTTTATCATAATCTAGAATATTATCGTTTTTTAATTTAGATATTGTTTTGGTTACTCTTTCTCTACTCATACCACATAATTGTGAAAGGTCTTCATGTGTTAATTTAACATCTATTAATATAGTTCCATTTTTGAGTGTTTTTCCAAAAGAATTGGCTAATCGAACTAGATTAGAGAGAATCATTCCCTTTTTACCGTAAAAAGTATAGTCTCTTATAGTTAATTCTCTTTTTCTAACTTCATTATATATATATTTTAAAATTAATGTATTAAGATTATCATTATCAATATATTTTTTTAATTTATTAATAGAGACTTGATATAAAGTAGTATTTTCTTTGAAAAATAAGTGATAGTTTATTTGGATATCATCAATAGTCTCCATATAAACGCTTCCTTTTTTACATATTTTTGATAATAGAACTTTACCCGTGATATCTGTATGCTTTAAAAAAGCTACCCCTTTTTCGAAAGCATATAAAAATTTTTCTCCATTATTTAAATGAACAATTTCATCGTGTATAAAACTTTTACGGTCTCCATATTTTTTTATTAGACTAAATAACTCATTGTTCAACTTTAACATTGCAAAACGTCCCCTTTTTTTTAAATAAGGCTCTAACTTCGTTTCGAAATATAGTGCATTATCATTTACATATTGCTACTTTCTCAGCTAACTGACATGTACTTTTAGAACGCTGTGAGAACCTATTTTCAAAATACGAACCCCCTATATACACAATTAGTGTACCATAACTTAATTCTAAGGTCTTTTGTGAACATAGATTCTTTGTTGGGTTTATGAACACAAAAATATATATAATATTTACTTATTAGACATAAAAAGAGAGTGTACAGAAAACAATGATGCTAGACTAAGAAACGGACACGGTAAATTGATAGGAATTTCATGTATAATAAAAGAAATCAATTTATAGGAGTGTCAGTGATGGCGAGAAGAAAATACGATCATAGCTTTAAAATGGAAGCAATTCAATTAGTCGAATCAGGGAGACGTGCCTCAGAAGTTTCTAGAGATCTAGATATTCCTATTCAAACGTTAACAAGATGGCTGAGTATATACCGTAAAGACGGTGAAAAAGGTTTTGTCGGTAGCGGTAAACGTACGTCAAATAAACAAGCAGAAGCAGATTTAGAAAAGCGATTAAGAGATTTAGAAGAAGAGAATAAAATCTTAAAAAAGGCTATGCACATCTTTGCCAAAGACCAGAAGTAATATACAGGTTTATTTATGAACACCGACATGAATTTCGCGTTGTGAAGATGTGCCAAGTCCTTGGTGTTTCGAAAAGTGGTTATTATGATTGGAAAAATCGCAAGCCAAGTGCGCGTATAGTAAAACGTGATGGTTTGAAGAAGCATATTTATCAAATTTATATTAAGAGTCAAAAGCGATACGGAAGCCCCAAAATCACACAAATACTGAGGAGTCATGGCCATACTGTAACCCAAAGAACTGTCAGTAGATTGATGAAGGAGCTCGGTATAAGGTCTATCACAAAAAAGAAATACAAGGCAACGACCCATTCAAAGCATCATCTTCCTGTCTACCCTAATTTATTGAATCAACAGTTTAAAGTATCACAACTTGGCAGTGTTTGGGTGGCTGACATCACGTATGTATACACAAAAGAAGGATGGCTCTATTTAGCTACAGTCATGGACTTGTTTTCTCGTAGAATCATTGGCTGGGTGATGGCAGCTCGTATGACAAAAGAACTTGTGATGTCAGCTTTAAACAAAGCGTATACAATTCAAGAACCTAAAGAGGGATTAATCCATCACTCAGATCGAGGAAGTCAATATGCCTCAATAGAATATCAAAATTTACTACGTGAAAAAGGGATTCAGAGCAGCATGAGTCGTAAAGGAAACTGTTACGACAACGCATGTATAGAATCTTTTCATAGTATCATCAAAAAGGAATTGATACATCATCAGAACTATAAAACCAGGAATGAAGCGATGTTTAGCATTGTGGAGTATATCCTTACTTTTTACAATTCCAAAAGAGTGCATTCAACGTTAAATGATATGAGCCCCATTGAATTTGAGAAGAAATACGCAACAAAATAACCTAGCTCAGAATGTACTTTTTGATTTTTAAAAGTACATGATGGGCTAGGCTAGCAAGCGAAGCGCGGTAGAATTCTCTTTTTTCTGTGTCCGTATTCTTGACATAGATCCAAATTCTTCCTCTAATCTGATTAAGTCTTCAACTTCACTACCTATTTTGGGTTCCTGTAACTTGTTATTTAAAGTGTGCTCTCCTTTTCTGGCTTTTTCTAATAACTCATTTTTTTCTATTACAAGTTGATCGATTTTCTCAGTTTTGTCCCTAATATCGTTTTCTAAATTCCTTAATTCTGATTGTAAGATGTTGTTAGCATTGTCGAAAATAGTTTTATCTATCGGTAAAAAATGTTTTTGTTCTTTGATGTTAGAGGTATGACATTTAAAGTGCTGCTTTTTTTACTATCTTTTTTATTTAATATAATAGCAAAATGACCTCCAGATAATTCACTGCCGATATTCACTCCAAAATCGACATAAATGATAGTTCCTCTTTTATATTGGTTATAATGAGGTCTAATCTTCCCTTCTAGTTCTTTGGTTAATAAATTTGAATGAGAACGTAACCAAAAAGGTAAAGTAATAAACCTTTCATTGCCACTGTCGAATAAATTTTTATATTTTCCATTAGTATCATCTAATATTTCATAAGCTCTTTCTTTATCCATATTGTTGCACCTCCCTTTAATTCTAAAAAAATAGATACACCTATAAGTGTAAAAACAATAATTCTGTTGCAGTGAATTTGATTTGAAATATTATATCATAATAGTTAGTCTTGGGATACTCAGTTTTGTTGGTGACAAAGTTATTATTAATGCTTTAGAGCATAAAATGTAAAAGATTGGCTATTAATAAGGAGTTTGCTAGTTTTTAATTAAATTTTAAAAGACTTTGAGAGCTTAAATTTAGAAGGATTAATTATAAATAGGATGATACTATAATCGTTTTGTACTGTTTAAGTGTATATTTAAAACAAAAACCTATGATTTCAGCACCCCTTTATATTGGGCTTGCCTATGATCATAGGTTGTGGTAAATTATTTTTAGGCAATAGTATTTAACGTTAGTTTGTCGGCAACAAGTTGAGCAGTATTTTTCTCATTCTCTTATGTGTTTTAGCTCATGAAATCATTAATGCATTAAAAACTCAGCCACGCATTTTAATTTCCGTGGTGACAGCTCACACGCTTCTAAACGGAACGCTGCTGAAAGTCCCCATAAATGGCTTTATAGATGCAATAAGCACCAATACTCAAGATGATAAGCATGTAGATTGCCATTCCCCAAGATGTTAAAAATACGCCTAATAATATACCAAAACGCGCGATGAGTTCAGATAAGTTAAAGCCTAACGAATTAAAGGCGGAGTAAGTTCCTCGTTTATTTTCAGGTATCATTTTGAAGCGGTTGACATCAAAAATAGGGACGTATATGATTTCTCCAATCGTTGCGACCATCATGAATACAATGAGTAAATAAAAGTGATTCAAATGGGTGACACTCGCATAACCGACGACGTACATGACCATGCCAAGTAACAAAATATATTTTTGATTGTATGACATGGACCACTTAGAAATGATATATGTACAAGAGATGACAATGACCGTGTTCACAACCATCAGTATAGAAAACATTTTAACGCCATCAATGTTTAAATATGCAAAATGGATAGGATTGAAGGTCTCTTTCAATCGTATCGCAATGTACGAAGACGCAGAAAGTTCTCCCATCATCAATATACTGAAACCGAGCGTCATAAAAATGAACCGGCGATCTTTCAGTACGGTATCATAACTTTTTATGATTCTGATTGGATGAATGGTAGTGAGATCGTTGGAAAAGTGACCGTGATCTTTAGGGAGCCACTTCCAAAGCGCGCCAAAGACAGCAAAAAATATTAGAAACGCTAGAAATAATAGTGTTGCCTTATAATTGTGGTATAAAAGTCCACCAATTAATGCTCCGAGCGCAGTTGCCACGTTTGTCAGCCAGTAATCGATTTTATAAATGAAGTTTTCGATATCAGGTGTGATGGCGTCCATAATCATCGTGTCCATTGCAGGATATTGGAGTCCCCAAACAATGTTGTATATCGCGTAACAGATACAAAATAGAGCGATACTTTGATGGGAACTGGTCATGATGATTGCCATCAATAAGAGCATTGTGCCCATTATACTTTGATAGAGCAATACAGCTTTCTTTTTAGGGAATGTTTCGATAAGATGTCCGCCTACTATGGACACTGGAAAGTTTGCGACGACGAGTAGTGTCAAAAAGATCCCCGCAAATTTTGGATTCGCTAAGTCGCTTAAATATAATGCAATAAATGGTAAAAATGCCATTGTAATGAATTCTTGAAAAAAGTTACTGATCAGTCGTACGCGTAACGTAATACTTATTTTATGCCACATTGTTTTTTCTCCCATATTTCCGGTAATACGTTTATTGTAGCGTGTATTCGAATGGTTTTCAAAAAAGCCTGACAATTTGTAGTGCTTGGCGCGATCAAATGATACAATAGACCAAACTTAAAATTCAGAAAATAATGATAACAACGAAAGAAGGAATGACATTGAATACATATGAAATTACTTTAAAGGATAATGCTTATAAATATAACAATGTTGCAATGACGTTTAATTTGGATTCGGTAATAGATGAAAAAGGTGACAAAATTTTCAACTTCAAAGTGACGAGCACGTTTGACAACCAAAGTGTTTCAACGGACTTAGCGCTATTTGAGAGTGACATGCAGCAGTTACAGCAATTTGAATTAAAAACGGGTATGACTGACATTAACTTTTTGGAACCCGATCTCTATTTGTCTGTGATTCATCTTGAAGGCGATGAAATCATACTTTACGTCCACTATGATTCGGGTATGTTGTACTCTAATACAGGTACAGATTCGGGTGTAGCGGTTAAATTGAATGTCACTCAACATGCTTTTCTGTCATTTATTGATGAATTGACAGACCTGATTAAAGAGTGAAGGAGCCAATTAAATTGTAAGTTGACTTAGCAGAAAAATATTGAGTTCAATCAATTTGATTTTTTACACAAGTATGTTTAATATAATAACAAATTAAACTTAATAGGGGATGTAAAATGGCGTATTATAAAAATGATTATGAAATGTTTGCAAGAGAATTTAATGAAAAACTTATTGCTTCTGCTAAGTCTTATTTTAAATACGATAATAAGGATGAATATAATGGTTCCTTATTTGTTACTGAAAAAGCATTTATCTTTGCTGCTCAAAAGAAAGCATTTATATATAGAATTCCACTAGGCGATCTTAACATTAAGTTTTAAAGCTATAAAAGCGAAGTTACCTCTTGAAATTGATTAAACAAATATAGGAGTGGGACGATGAACGCTGCGATGTATATTTTTTGTATGCTGATTTGGGGCCTTAATTTTATAGCGGTTAAAATACAAGGGGAAAGTGTAAGTTTAGAAGTGGCACTCCTCTATCGCTCTATGATTGCGTTAGTTTTATTTAGTGTGTTGTTATGGGTGTTACGTCAACGTATTGCATTAAATAATGTAAATTGGTTAACAGTGATAGGCTTCGGTCTTTGCAATTTTACTGTGAGTTATTTGTTGCTCTATTACGGGACGTTTTATAGTACAGCAGCCATTGTGACGCTCATTTTCTCAATGAAGTCTATTTTGACGCCTGTTCTCATCAGCATTGTATTTAAAAAGGCTATTGCTCCTAAAATTTATATCGGAGGTTTTTTAGGGATTCTCAGCGTCATGGTGATTTTGTATCCTGATTTGAATCATTTGTCTAGCCAGTTCATTACGGGCATTGTGATGGCAATCTTTGGAACCATCATCACTTCTGTAGGGGATGTCTTGTCGTTGTTCAATAGTAACAGAGGGACGCACCCGGTTCTTGCAAATACGTTTGGTATGGCGGGAGCTGTTCTATTCTTACTGTTTTATACGTTAATCCAAGGTCAACATTATACTGTTCCTACAGACGTGAATTTTTGGATAGGTCTCCTCTATTTATCAGTTTTAGCTTCTTTTCTTGCGTGGCTGTTTTATTTGAAATTAATTCAAAATATCGGGGCTTCGGAAAGTAGTTACATGGTGGCGATGTTTCCAGCTATTGGGGGCATCGCGAGTGTATTATTGGGTGAATCCCAATTGAGTATGAGTTTAGTTTTAGGCATTGTTTTAGCTTGTTTCGGTGCTTATTTGGCATTAAGGAAAAAAGATGTATCAAACGCTTACCAACATTAAACATATTAAAAACCATTGTCGCGCATCTAAGACAATGGTTTTTAACATACGTCTCTACTTACAATGATAGAAAGGGGTTTGCTTTGAGAAAGGCTTCGGGTGAACTTTTGTTTAACCATTGATCGACTAATGCACCTTCGACGTGACAAATGAAGCGACCGTCGACCATTAAATATTCGCCGTCTTCGGAACCATGACCGAGTATCGCGACGTCTTGATGTGCTTGCTTAAAGTGATTGCGCAAAAAGGATTTCATCTCATTGAATGCGGTAATGTAATCGTGCGCCTCTTCGTTTGGAATGCTGTAAGAACCGACTTTCGTTTGACCAGGGACAAGGCCAGTTGTATCGGAAAGGACCGCTACTGGATTGTAGACCGCGATAATGTCTCCTTCATTGGCAGAAAATGAATAGCGACTTAAAATAAAGTGACTGTTTTGCCAATGCACTTCTTGATAATCAGGTAAATCCTCATATTCTAAATAATACGTTTCGAACTGTATACCTTCTATTGTTTCTGTATGTAACTTCATGCTGTCGACGGCCTCTAACCATGATTTGACTTCTTCTTCCGTTTTGAAAATACCTACGACTTGCCGTGTGTCATATTGTTGTAATTCTAATAAATACATCACGCATCGCCTACTTTCGTTAAGTTGTTTTATAGGTTGATTGTACCTGTTCAAAACGATGTATTCAAAGCGAAATGTGTTGGGATGATTTGAGTCGTACGTCGCTGCAATGTGCCTTGAATTATTATGCTTAAAAACCTATAAACTGAGAAGTGAATAAATTTAATGCTTAGTTAATATTCAGTTAATATCATTTGCCCATTTAATGTATTAAATTTAATAAGTATTGAATATTATTGTAGGTGAGGTTAAGGATGTTAAAAGAAAATTATAAATTAAGAAAATTAAAAGTGGGTTTGGTTTCAACGGCTGCTGCGATGATTTTTGTCATTTCAAATGGGACGGCAGAAGCATCTGAAAATACAGAGACAGAAGTGAAAACGGAAGAACAAAGTGTTGCATCAGAAGAAAAAGAAGGCGTATCAGAATCTGTTGCACTTCAACAAGCGCAGGCCATTCAACTTGATGAAGTACGTCCAGGAGATACACAAGTTTCCGGCTATACGCAGCCGAACAAAGCGATTTCAATCAAAATTGACAATAAAGATATCGTCTCATTAGATGAAGATTACGAGGAAGTCGTGTCAGATGACGAAGGTAAATTTACATACGACTTAAAAGGGCGCAAAATTGTTTACAATCAAAAAGTGGATGTTGAAGCAACGGCCCCATTAAACTTAGAAGAATTAGATGAAGAAGTACTAGAAAGTGACGAGTCGGACAATCTGGATGTATTGGGAGAATTGGAAGATGAAGAAAGTATCGAAACTTCTGTAACAACACCGCGCTACGAAAATGCCTATACAGTTCCAGAAAAACGCTTGGAACCTATGGCAGATCAACACCAAGTTTGGATAGAACCTGTATTAGAAGGTTCAGGCGTGATTAAAGGTCACACTTCAGTCAACGGTAAAGTGGCATTAGCGATTAACAATCAACATGTCAACTTGGGCGATAAACCAGAGCAACTCGAATCCTTAAATGATGTCCAATGGCAAGAGCGTTATGAGGGGATTTGGCGTCAAATTAATGATAAAGGCTTTTTTGAATTTGATTTGAATCGTCTTTACAATAAATCGTATTCACTTCACGCTGACGATGTCGTGACGCTAACATTTAAATCGGATGATGCTAATGATGCGCTAGGACCAGTAGTGTTTAATGTACGTACAGAACCTTTTGAACGTGTAGCGGACGCGCAAACAGTTTATCAACTGAGCGAGCATCCAGCGATTGAAAAGTTAGCTGATGTTGCACAAGGCATCGAGGTACAACCTATATTAGGGGATGTATTGTATTCTGAAACACGCGGTGATCATAAAGTCATTGTAGAGGGTACGAAAAAGGTTGAAGGCCGTACGCAATATGGCAATGCAATCATTCAAATTGACTCTAATCTTGGCGAACATCGCAGTTTCCCAACATTACAAGCAGATGCGTCAGGTCATTTTACATTTGATTTGAAAGAAGCAGGGACACAATTGTTAAACGGAGAAGTATTAACGTTTAAAGTTTTAGACCCACAGACGAGCCAAGTGTTAGCTGAAACAACAATGGGCATTCACCCAGCGGACAAAAAGGGACGTGCATCGGAAAAATCCTTTTTGTATGGACCACTTACAGATGCTGAGAAAGCAAAATTAAGAGAAGAAATTTTACGCCCAATGGTTTTTGATGCTACAGACGATTTAGACCCAGATGCAGAATGGGCTGATGACATGGAAGAAGTAGATCCAGATGCAGCACCTACTGTAGAAAAAGCTGATGAAAATGTAGCGGCAGCATCAACTGATGAAATGGCGGACGTCACTGCAGAAACTAAGGAAAATGGTGAAGTAGATGCCAATACCGCATCGACTGCAACACCAATTGATGAGGCGGATAAAGAAATGCAAACGTCTGAAACGGACAAGGAAGCGGCATCATCTGAAAATGATACGACTTCTCCAATAACAGATGTGACATTGCCAAGTCCTGTAGAGCCATCAAACAACAATGAAGTGATGAATACAACAGCTATCGAAAACATGGGCGACAAAGCAGATATGGTCCGTTTCCAAAACAGACTGCCGTTACTGCAAATGATGCAAAGCCAAGGGACAAAAGACACGCCAACATTGATGCTTCAATGGAATGGGACAACAGAACGTATGACGGATGTCACTCAAGCGATGTCACAAGAAACAGTAGCGAAATCTACGGCGGTGAAAGTATCAAAAAAGTCTTTTACAGCAAAACAAGAAGCGTTACCCCATACAGGTTCTACTACGAAAGTTTCGTTATGGTCCATATTGATGCTTGCTTCGGGCGCAGCGTTGTTAGGGTATAAACGTCGTCGTCAGTCTTAAAACAGGTCTATCTCAAAAAGGATAGAAAGCAATCGGCGTGATGACAAAACGAGCCAAGTTGTTGATATCACGTCACAGTTAGAAATTTATATAGAAGAGAGAATGAATGAGAGCGATTCGTTCTCTCTTTTTTTATGTAAATGAATAAAAAAATATGCGGCTCATACTTCAGTCCTATTGTATATCTAAATTTATTTGATATATTTATAAGTAGATAGTACCAAATATACGCCAGTGAGGTGTTGAACATGATAAGAATAGCTTTTACACTTTTTGCCTTATTGCTTTTGTTAGCTGGATGCGGTGACAAAGACTCTAAAAAAGAAGAGCAAGCATCGACTCAAAACAACAAGACAGAAAAAACAGCAGATCAGAAAGACAACCCATCAGAAAAAGAACAGAAAGAAAAAGCAACAGCAGAAAAAGAAAAACAGTCGGAGCAAGCAGCAGATACAGAAAACAACAATGAGATGAACAGTCAGCAGCAGACACAACAGCAAGGCAATCAGGCACAAACTCAAAATAGTGGAAATCAAGCTACTGTCAACACTCAACAATCTCCAGCACACCAAAATGCGGACGATACGTCTAAAATTGCATTGGCATTTTTCGGCAATGATATCGATCATTACAGTTTAACGCAGTCTGAAATTATGAAAGGTGTGTACGAATATCAAGGTCCAGGTATGACATCGACAAGACAGGTCAACCAATTAACGTTGAAACGTATGCCAGCGATACCTAATGCACCACAAGGGATGAAGTTTTACACTGTTATGCCGGCTAAAGGAAACTTTGCGACAATTATCGGTGTGAATGACAATAAAGTATTCGTCGGTGGTACGCAAGGTGCACTCGTGGATTATCAAAAACTATTAACAACGGGTAAAGAGATGAATGCACAAAGTTTATATCAAGCGCATAAAAATGACCCGGCGTTGACAACGATTACGAATAAAATTCAAATTACAAACTAATAATGTATCATGGCGTGTCTCAGGAAGGATACGCCATTTTTGATGAGTGAGGCGCGTGTATTGAGGGAATATGTTAAATGCGTCGATACCTATGAACAAGCGAAATGATCATAACGATACAAAGAGAGGGAAAAACATTGAAAATTATTGCGACGAGTTTATTTGTGAATGACCAAGAGAAAGCAAAGCAGTTTTATACAACGCAATTAGGCTTTGAATTAAAACATGACATTGATTTAGGTGGGGCACGTTGGTTGACGGTAGTGGAACGTGACTCAGACAATCCTGTTGAAGTTGTGCTCGAGCCGAATCAAAATCCGATTGCGCAAGATTACCAAACACGTCTATTTGAGAGTGGTATTCCGGCGACGATGTTCGGGGTAGATGATCTTGAAGCGACCTATCAAGATTTAACCGCGAAAGGGATTAAGTTTACAAAAGCGCCGATGACTATGGGAGATGTAAAACTAGCCATCTTTGACGATACATGTGGCAACTTGATCCAAATCATTGAACAAGTATAAATAGAAAAGATTTAAAAGCAGATCGCTATTATTGCTTTTTATATAATAGGAAAGGTATAGACGAACAAAAAACTTTTATTTGTGGTTACCATATAGCAAAAGATTTGTTGAGACTTACAGGACAAGAAGAATTACCATTGTTTAATCCATTAAAGGCTGTAGCAAGAAAGAGCAATAATCAAAATAAGAAAGATAATATAAATAAAGTCTCTAGGCAATGGAATGATGTGGCACGTCAATTGAGTGATGCGATTAATTTATTTATTGCATATTGGGATCAGCCTATTTATGGTGTTTTAGCAGCAATACAGTTTGAAATCAATGCTAAATACTATAAACGACCGAAAGACTCTAAAATAAAGTCTGTAAATACATGCTTATATCGGATAATTAATGAAAAGACTTTAAAAGATATAGAACAAGAACTCTCTAAAGAAAATGATATTAAAAATTATGATTTTAGCCTTCTTAATGAGATTTTAAAAAGAAATAACATTAAATCGAGTTTTGGTTAGACACATGAGGTGTAAATATTGAGGAAGAAAGTTTATATAGAAAACCGATACTTGAATTATTTGATATTCAGTGATAATGAAGAAAGTAAGAGTGCAAAGCAGCTATTTGAGAGTATTGGTAATTGGATATTTTCAAATAGCAATCAACAAGAAGCTAAGTTTTTAATAACAGAGATGATATGTGAAATATTTGAGTTGCAGTTTAAAGTAGATTTTAAGTATAGAAGTGAAATAATAGAAGTAATTAAAAGTAAATCTGAGTATATTCATGTAAAAGAGAAAATGAAGAAAGACATAATCAGGGCATACACCGAAACACAACAATTTTTGAAAGATAATCGAAATAATAATGATTTTATTATCTTATATAGGAGCCTAAATCGAAATGAATTAGAGCTGTTTAAGTCAGGTAATCAAAAAGTTACTAGTAATATATTGAATTCTTTTTCTACAGATCCCAACTATCATAGAAGAGAACTACAAGTTTCAGTTAAAGTACCAATTAAGAATGTATTATTTTATGATAACCTATGCCCAATGAGTCGTTCTACAAACTTGGGGTTGTTTGTAGAACGTGAAGCTATAGTTATATGTGAAGATAGCGAATTTTTAATAGATGAAGTTATTAGCGAAGATATTAATATAAGGAAATGTAGAGATATAGAAGAGAATTATAATTAAAGGAGTAATGTAAATGCATGATTTTGAAGATATTATGTTTGTTGCCGAAGATATTTACAGCTATTTTAGTAAATTATCTAGAGAAAATGCTAGAAATGCATCTGAACAATGGGATATTTCTGAAGCACATTCTCAATCTGGTACATTAGCGTTGTGCTTAGAAAATATTTCTAAAAATATCGAAGATTATTCAGCGGAGGAGTTGAGTAAAATGATTTATTCTATTTCCAAAGCCCAAAGAGAAATATTTAAATTAATATGATTTATAATGATACATAGCAAGTGCAATGTATAAGGTATATATAACTTGTTTTACAAAAACCGCTAATGACGGTATAATTAAATTAACGATGAAACAATGTGCATAGGATAGCAAAACCCCCACAGCCGACCAAAGCTTTGTGGGGGTTTTTGTTTGTAATCATTTAATCTTATCATAGATATA
This sequence comes from Staphylococcus delphini, assembly GCF_900636325.1. NCBI lineage: Bacteria > Bacillati > Bacillota > Bacilli > Caryophanales > Staphylococcaceae > Staphylococcus > Staphylococcus delphini. The sequence goes on along the minus strand of NZ_LR134263.1, from coordinate 2,703,646 downwards.
GTTTGCAACTATACCTGTAATAATAGGACATATGATACAAGAAACGATGAACATACAAATGTACATAAGGATAGCACACCTCCTTTCCGCACAGGAAGTGCAGTACAATTATAATATAACAATAGAAGAAATGCGTATTAAATATGAAAAATTTAACATTATAGAAGTTTATGAAAAGGCAAAAAATGACAAGAAAGACGTATTGAAAAAAGATGAAGATTAAAAATAGATAAAAAGACCTTCAAAAATCAATATTAACGATGTGATTTAAAGGTATCTTTATCTCATTATTATCATGACCTTTAGTAATAGCAATGTAGTTTTCTAAGGTGTTTATTCGATCGATAAGTCCCTCTATATTTTGGATATAACCATTGTGCCAATAACTTAAAATACAAAAAATGTTCTTGTGCATAATGTATGTAATTTTATCATTTAAAATACTAAGCTGATCTTCAGAGAAAACAGGCATATCAGGATTTATTACTTTCATATAAAAACACCTCACAGCAATATTAGAACATATGTTCGCTTATTGTAAAGCGATATTACAGTAAAAAGAAGTGATAGACAGTGAAAAGAATTTATATTGAAAATATAGATGAATATATTACGATAGACGACCTGGATTTTGAAAAAGTCAGTCAATTAAAATGGCATATTGTTTATACACATCATGTGTTGAGCTGTAGAGCATTTAAAGATTGTTTTTGATTAAAGTATGTTAACAAAAAAACCTCTTTTGACTGTCTAAAAAACGACTTGTTTTTGAGACGAATTTATATCGACTTTAATTATTTTCAGTTAGACCCTGGATTATGCAAAATATCTAGGGTTATTTTCTCTCTATATTCTCAAAACTTGTATCTTTATCTATGTGTTATAATTGTCAAATAACGTGAATTTTGAGATAATACGTAGAGCTCTCATTTGCATCGAAAAATTATTAAGGAGGTAATCTATGGCAAACGTTGGTTACGCTCGTGTTTCTACACAAGATCAAAAACTAGACAGTCAGATTGATGCTTTAAAAGAGTATGGGTGCACTAAAATATTCAGCGAAAAAGTGAGCGGCAGAAAATTTAAAAGAACAGAACTTGATACATGCCTCGAATATTTGAGAGAAGGGGATACACTAGTTATATATAAGTTAGATCGATTGGGAAGAACCACTAAACAATTAATAGAACTTTCTCAGTGGTTTGAAGATAATCATATTGAACTTCATATCATTAATATGAATATCAATACAAAAGATGCTATGGGGAAAATGTTTTTTACAATGATGAGTGCTTTTGCTGAATTAGAGGCTAATTTATTGAGTGAACGAACTAAGAAGGGACTTGCGGCTGCAAGAGCTAGAGGTCACAAAGGAGGAAGACCATCACTACCTGACTATAAAAAACGAGAAATCAAATTCTTATATGATGAACAGAAACTTACAGGGGAAGAAATTGCTAAGCAAACTGGTGTTAGTCGATCTACGGTTTATCGTGTTATAAAAGATTTGACATAACACAAAGAATTAATATAGAATCATTTGTTACTTATACAAGTTATAAATAATTCTATTGATATTCGTTACAAAACATTGAATTAAAGGTTATATGGGAAAAGAATAGTCAATTAATAGCTATTCTATTATTAGATTTGCAGGAGAAACAGTAGTAATATGATATATTGAAAATGACAAGATTGTCTGTATTTGATGTACCTGTCCTCTTCTTACGATTTGTCAATGGTTAAATAATTAAAATTGATATTACTGAATTTGACCATCCAATTTTTATTACTTTGAATAAGGTGTTATGATGTATTTGAGTATATGGTTTCGTTAGTGTGGTGTTCTATGATAATCATATAATTTATCATTGACTATCAAGTAGTGAATGGTCTTTAATAAGCGATTGATACTTGCTATTACGGCAGTCTTGTGGTATTTCCCATGAGGCTGCTCTTTTAAGTTATAATAATAATCTACGATGTGATTTTGATAATGTTTTCTTCCCCTAGGAATGTTCATAATGATTAAATATAATAAACGCCTTCCTTTTTTATTTCCTCTTTTATTAATCGTATCTCAACTATTTGAAGTTCCTGATTGATAATATTTAATATCAGTGCCTACAAATGAATTCAGTTGTTTATTTCCTTTAAATTCTCTAATGTTGCCAAGTTCCTCAATAAGCAATGCAGCTGTAAGTTATCTGATATCTGAAATTGAAATAATATCTTCAAACTCAGTAGTATTCCTTGCTAAATCAATCATTTCTTGATCAAATTTTTCTTATATTCTATCCCAATAAGTAGTTTGTCGCATAAGTATTGAACTTTTCATAGGAGGAAAGGAGAGTTGTGAACATTCGGAAAACTATTATTATTTATCTCAATTAATTTTTTGGCATACTTATGAGCTTTTTAATTGAAATGCCTTTATCAGTTGAATGGAGTACTTTTTCCACCAATTTATCATTAGTTAAAATACTTAAATAATCAGGATGAGAAAATTCTGTAGATATATTTAATGCAATTTTTGAATGTATGCTAGTAAATAATGCTTCTCCGCATGGTAATGTTTGATGGAGCGTTTTTACTAACTCAACTTTGAGACGATTTTGGTTGATCTTCATTTCTAAGTGAAAACGCGAACGTTCTCTCAGTTCAAATTATACCTCTTCAGATTGAAGTTGTACCTTTGAACCTTTCATTCTAAAGGCAAAAAGTGCGAGTTGATGTACATCTGACTTATTTGTTTTCTATGATCTTAATGATCTCATTTTGAACTTGGCTTCTAGAGGATTCATTTCTAAGTAATCTATTTTGTTAATTTCACAAAAGCGCTTCATGCCTCTTGAATAAATACCTGTGTATTCAAATGGGATAAATAGGGAATAAAGATGCTTTATATAATTTTTAAGATGCTGTATATCTATCATAGTAACAATGAATGATAAGAAGTCAGCAAAAGTCATAGTAGGGAAAATGTAACGAAGGACTGAACAATATTCAATACAAAGTAAAGATTGGAGGTTATAGATTTACGACGTTCGGAATACAGTCTTAACCGGCAGCTTATGAAGTATAAGTAGTGTAACGAAAAAACATACATAAGTGTGTACAGCAAATCTTAGATGAAATGTATCATAAGTCTCCACCACTGATAAATCTTGTTGTAAGACCTGACAACATAGAAAAAGCTATCAAGAAGACTAAGAAAAACAAAGGTACTACTGGAATTGACGGCATGAAAGTCAGTGAAACATGCTCATTTTGCGCATTATTTTTCGTAGATAATTAAACAACTACTGGATGATACATACCAACCTCAAGCAGTTCGAAAAGTTCAAATTCCCAAGCCAAATAGGAAAATGCGTGTGCTTGGTATCCCTGTCGATAGAGACAGAGTAATACAACAAGCGATTGAACCAGTCATCGACCGAACATTTTCAAATCACAGCCATGGTTTCAGACCGACTACGGAAGCAAAAAGAAATTTAATACGCGCCTTAAGGAAAATAACGAAACAAAATAGACCCGCTACCTTTAAAGATATTATCGCTGAAATTAATCAAGTGACGCGAGGTTGGATAAATTACTTCGGCAGAGGTTTTATCAGAGGATTTATTGAAACCACGCAATCTTGGTTAAACCGCCGACTTAGACAACTCTTACTTAAACGGTGGAAAAGAGTAAGAACTAAATATAAGATGTTGTGCCAATATGGTCTTTATCATAGAAGTGCGATGAAAATCGCAGAGTCTCGCAAAAAGCACTGGCGATTACGATTATCAAACATACCCACGAGGTTCATCGTGCACTTACAACAAAACAACTCTACAAGTGGAGGGATACCATTAACCCAGCTTGCAGATTTGACTTGCGTAAGATATTGAACCGCCGAGTACGGAATCGTACGCTCGGTGGTGTGAGAGGGCGAATAGTTAATTAATGACTTCAGTCACTTGAGCGCATAAAGCGTACGAAACAATAAACTACTTTAAGTCAAAAGTGATATAGGAGAGATAGGAGATGTGTTTATTATACCTTCTTTACCAAGTGCTATGATATATGACTTTCATAGGTTAAGGCGTTTTCAACTTAGTATTTCTTGTTTTATATGTAAGTGTAAATCTATTTATACTAGTATGTGCTATTATATATAGTGTGACGATAAAATATTGAAAAGAGGTTATTATGAACTATGAACGATTCATCTAGGAGTTTTAAAGAAGTAGCTAGACACCTTGGTTTATCATCGGAAGATATAGTAAATAAAGGGGAGGAATTATTAGGCACTCTAGGTTTAGATTCCTTAACACTCTCTCGTATTAGAGGGTTAATGGCCCCAAAACCAACATATCAAGTTCTAAGTGGACTTACTATAAATCAAATATTAGAAAAAATTGATATTTCTTATGGAAAAGTAAATGTTTCAGAACCAAAAAGGTTAAACTCTTTTGAATTTCCGTTAACCCCGATTCAAGAATCTTATTATATGGGGATATTACAAAACAAACCTTGTCAAATTTACACTGAAATAGATATAAAGGAAGTTGATGTTTATATCTTAAAAAAATCAATAAATAGAGTAGTTAAAAGACATCCAATGCTTAGAGCAAAAATTACTGATAGTGGATTACAAATGGTAAGGGAAGATAGTACTTCTGATATATATATAACGGACAATGAAAATTTTGATTCTATTAGAGAAAGTTGTATTGAGAAATTAAGATCAAATCCTGAATTATATTGGGATGTACAACTATCCAAAGTAGATGCTGAAACTACTAGGATACATATAATAATTGATATGATTTTTATAGATGCTATGAGTGCTATGCAGTTATGCAAAGAAATTTCAGATGAATATAATAATATGTTAGTTGGAGAGACTACAGGGTTTTATGATGAATTTAGATTGAATTTTATAGATTATTGCGAATCAATTAAAAAAAGGAAAACTTCTAGAGAAACTATGTTGTTTTGGGAATCAAAAGTGTCAGAACTACCTAATTCTCCTAATTTGCCAATAACGACTGAAGTATCTTTCAATGAAATGTTTTTTGATAGAGAAACTTTCACTTTAAAAACAGAATGTTGGGAATTTTTAAAAGATATATCTGCGGATGAAGGCATTTCTCCTAATTCATTAATTATAGCAATTTTTTCGGATGTTTTAAAACTATATTCAGAAAATGAAGATTTTACCTTAGCAATAACTAAGTCTAATAGGCCTGTAGATAGTAAAAACAATTTTGCAGGTGTAGTTGGTAACTTTACGGATGTTACTCTATGTCCAATCATTGATAGATATGGTCAAAATGTTGTATCTAAAGCAAAAGAGATTAATGACTTCTTAAGGATAAGTATGGAACACGATGATATAAGTGGAATAGACATTATAAAAATGCTTAAAGATTACTATAAAGACCAACATATTAATTTTCCAGTTGTTTTCACTTCTTTTTTAGGAATATTCGAGTCAGGTATCCAATTAAATGGCAAGGAATTTATTCTTAATTACCAACGTACTCAAACACCACAAATCACTTTAGATTGCCAAATATATGAAAACAACAATGGTCTCGTAGTAAATTGGGATTATGATAACAAAATCTATAGTATGGATCTTATAAGAAGTATGATGAATGAAATGGAAAATTTAATGATTAAATTAACATCTAATCAATCTTCTAAAGCTGAAATACCAATAAAATCTATCGATTTAATAGAACGAATAAATGATACTTCTGATGATTTTGGGGATACAGAATTTAATGCACTACATGATTTGATTGAAGGTAATGAAAGAAAATATTTTACAAAAACTGCTATTATAGATCGAGAATATACTTTGAGTTATGGTGAAATGATAAAGTTATCAAGGATGCTAGCAGGAAAATTGCAGAAAAAAGGGGTTAAGCCAGGATCACATGTTCCTATCATTTTAAAGAAAGGATGGGAGCAAGTAGTTGCAGCATTAGCAGTGCTTATGTCTGGGGGTATTTTTGTACCGTTGAATCACAAAGATCCTGAAAAACGTTTGAACGAAACTGTTAAATCTTTAAATAGTGAATTAGTTATAAGTAATGAAATGTCAATTAGTCTGAACTCTGTATTAAGACACAATGGGGATATTGAATTTTTAGATATTACTTATGACAGAATTAATAGTTTCGAACATTATAGTTATAATCCAATTAAGGTGGCAGATAATCAATTAGCATACATAATATTCACTTCTGGCTCTACCGGAAAACCAAAAGGAGTAGAAATATCACATAATAGTGCAATTAATACTTGCTTAGATATTAATAAGAAATTCTCAATTGGTGATGATTCCATAGCTTTTGGCATTTCAGCATTCAATTTTGATTTGTCTATATGGGACATTTTCGGGGTTTTAGGTGCAGGTGGAACGTTGGTTATATGTAGAGATGATAAAGTAAGAGACCCTGATTATTGGTGGGATCAAATTCAAAATCATAATATAAATATATGGAATTCTGTCCCGACAACTTTTGAAATGTTATTAACAGCTTATTCTGAAGATAAAAAAAATCAGTTAGAATTATCTTTACTTAGTGGAGATGCAATTCGATTTAGTTTAGTTGAGAAAGCTCAAGAGATTTTTCCGGAATTAAAGATTGTTGGCTTAGGAGGAGCTACAGAAGCATCGATTTGGTCAAATTATCATGTATATTCATCTAAATCGAAAAGATTGGGAAGTAAACTATTACCTTATGGTAAACCATTAGCCAACCAACAAATATATGTACTTGATAAAAATTTGAAGTATAGACCTCAAAATGTTGTTGGTGACATATATATAGGTGGAAAAGGTTTGGCTAAAGGCTACTTTAACAATAAAAAGTTAACTCAAAAAAGTTTTATAAATAGTGATAGATTTGGACGTTTGTATAAAACGGGAGATTTAGGAAGATACCTTAGCAATGGTGAAATTGAAATTTTAGGTAGACGTGATATGCAGATGAAAATTGGTGGTCATCGTATTGAACTAGGTGAAATTGAAAAGTGTGTTCAAAATATGGAAAATATTATCAAGGTTAATGTAATAGCAATTAATACAGATACAAGGTATTTAGTTGGTTTTGTAGTAGTTAATCGACATACTGGCAATGAAGAAATTGAAATTAAAGAGTATCTAGCAAACTATGTCCCTGCATATATGATACCACAAAAGTGGATTATAATAGATGATATGCCAAGCACGCTTAATGGAAAAGTAGATGTAAATAAATTAAAAGAAATAGCGCAATATAAAATGTTTGAATTTGACAATCAAAAATATACAGACACATCAACCAATAACAACTTAATATTAGAAAAAGTAAGTGAGTTGTTAGAGATATCACCTCAAAAAATAAATATGTCTAAAAGCCTTTTTGAACAAGGCTTAACATCATTACATGCTGTGAAATTAGTTAATATTTTATCTGACATGTGGAACACCAAGTTACCATATAGTTTGTTATTTAATAATCCTAGTATTGAAAAATTGATGGAATATTATAAAGGAAAAAGTGGTGTTGAGATGCAATTTAAAGATGATGGTGATAGCGCTTCGGATGATTCTATAGCAGTAATAAGCAGCTCATGTAGACTTCCGGGAGGCGTGAATTCTACAGATGAGTTATGGGACATGCTATTAGAAAGAAAAGATTGTATTACTAAAGTACCACCTTCCCGTTTTGATATAGACACTATATATAATACAAATAGAGATTTGGTAAACAGTAGTTATACAAACAAAGGTGCATTTATAGACAATGTTGAGTATTTTGATTATGATTTTTTCTCTATACCTCTTGCTGAAGCTAAAGCAATGGATCCACAGCAAAGAATACTTCTCGAAGTACTTTATGAAGCTTGCTATAAAGGGGGATACGGAAAAGACGAACTAAATGGATCTGATACGGGTGTATTTATAGGTCAAATGAATTATGATTGGATGACTGATTTTTCTTTTAACAAAGAATATGCTGGTACAGGTGTGTCTCCTTCTATAACATCTAACCGTATATCTTATATTTTAAACTTAGTTGGTCCTAGTATGACTATAGATACTGCGTGTTCCTCTTCTTTAGTAGCAGTCGACAATGCAGTCTCTAGCTTGTTGAGTAATTCTTGTTCAATGGCTATAGCTGGTGGGGTTAATTTAATATTATCAAAAGAACCATATATAACTACATGTAAAGCTGGAATGCTATCAATTGATGGACGATGTGCTACGTTTGATAGTAAGGCTAATGGTATTGCAAGAGGAGAAGGTGTTGGTGTAGTTGTATTAAAAAGATTGGCAGACGCTAAACGAGATGGTGACAACATTATAAGTGTTATTAAAGGTACTGCAGTAAATCAAGATGGAAAAAGTGCATCTTTAACAATTCCTAATGGTTACGCACAAGAAAATGTTATAAATAAAGCGCTTAATAGAGCAAATATTCATGGAAATGACATTGACTATATTGAATGTCATGGGACAGGTACGCCTTTGGGAGATCCTATAGAAGTTGAAGCAATTAAAAATACACTTGGAAAAAATCGTAATTATCCTCTGGTATTAGGATCGATAAAAACTAATATTGGTCACTTAGAAGGGGCAGCAGGAATAGTGGGATTGATAAAAACCATAGAGGTCTTGAAACACAAAATAGCCCCAGGAAATGTTCATTTTAATGAACTGAATCCAAAAATAAGTTTTGATGATTTTAATGCTGTCATTTCATCTAATAATATAAATATTGGTCTTCAAAAAGATTCAATATTAGCCAGTGTATCTTCTTTTGGCTATGGTGGAACTAATGCACATGTGATTTTAGAATCTTGGAATAATGAAAATAAAAGTATTAGTAAAGCTCTTCCAGACGTAGAGAAACAGATATTTAACTCGAAACCATTACCATGGAATAAACAAGATGTAAAATCTGAAATTCAAAAAAACATCATAAAAGAACACGTATATGAAATTAATTGGGAATTGATGAATTCATCAAAAGTTGGTTTTGATATGAATGAAACGTCATACCTTGTTATCTCTGAAGGTTTAATTGATAATCTACCATCAAACTGGAAACAGGTGAGTAGTAAAGACTTAGATATTGTAAAAGCAATGATTCAATCTAAAATTTGGGATGGGATTATTGTGATTAATACAGATAGCGAAGACAATGTTTATAAGGCATTAGAAATATTGAAATACTTGGCTAGTGACTCCAATATTATTCAAACACCTATAAGTTTTGTTAGCCATTTTGATAATGTTAATGACTCGGGTATTCAAGGTCTTTTAAAAACTTTCCGTTTAGAATTTCTGGAAGTACAAGCACAAAATATTAAATATAAGAATGAAAATAATCTATTCGCTAATATTGTAAGTTGTATGCATCAACCTTCGGAAGAAGATCTATTAATTGAATCTGATAAAGAAGTATATGGGCTGAGATTAAATCATTCTTCAAAATTAGATGAATTAAAAGAATTAGAATTAAATCCTGATGGGACATATATAATTAGTGGTGGTCAAGGTGCTTTAGGACTTGTTTCGTTAAGATTATTAGTACAAAAAGGTGCTAGAAATATAATCTTACTTTCTAGATCATCATTAAAAGAGGATGTTCATGAAGAATTAAATGCATTGAGAAAAGAATCTAATATAGAACTTTTAAAATGTGATGTATCAAATGAGACAGACGTTAGAAAAGTAAAAGAGTGGCTTAGTGAAGTGAATTGGCCAAATGTTAAAGGGATTATTCACACCGCAGGTGTACTAAGCGATGCTGTTATACAAAACCAAACATCTGAGACTCTTGAAACATCGTATGCAGCTAAGGTGCATGGTGCACATAATTTGCATGACATATTCTTACCACCTGATTTTTTATTATTATTTTCATCAGCAGCGGCAACATTTGGTTCAGCTGGTCAAGGTAATTATGCGGCAGCGAATTCTACACTTGATGCTTTAGCTGAAAAATGGAGTAATAATAATGAAAATGTATTATCAATACAATGGGGCGCATGGTCTGATGGAGGAATGGCAGAGCGTCATTCGGCAACAAATTATTCTGAAGAAATTGGGTTTGGATCTATTTCAAATGAATTAGGAACTCAAATGATTGAGCAAGTAATTGCCAATAAATTAGTAGGTGTATTATGCTTTACTCCAATTAATTGGAACAAGCTAAAATTGTCTACTCAATTAGTTTCTCATTTAGCAAATACTACAAGCCAATCTGTAGTTAATAGGTCGAAAAGTAAAGAGGGAATTACAAATATGACTGTAGAATGGACTTATGATGAAATTCTTTTGAAAATAAAAGAAAGTATATCTCAATTTTTAACTCCAGACCAAGAATTAAATCTAGATACATCTTTCATGGAATCAGGTCTTTCTTCATTAGATTTAGTTCAGTTTAGACAAAAATTGTTAGAGGTTTTTCAAGGATTTGTAAAACTTCCGGCACACTTTGCTTTTAATTATCCTAATATTGAAGATGTTGCAAATCATATATATGACCAACTATCTGAAAGGAACTTAATAAAAATAAAGAATTCTAAAAATGGTTGGAATTTACTGAAAAACACTGATGAAGGGAATCCTATTTTCTTATTAGGAGGCGTTGTGGGTTCTGCTGAAGATACATTTGGTAGAATTTCAGACAATTTGCAAAATCCAGTATACGCTTATATGCCAGTAATACCAGCTGAAGTCAATATAGATAAAAATAATATCAATATAATAGCAGAAAACTTAAAGGAAAAATTATTAGAAATTAATTCATCAGATAATATTACAATTGGGGGCCTTTCATTCGGAGCTACATTAGCGATAGAACTATCTTTGATTCTTGAAAGAGAAGGATATAAGGTGAATTTAATATTGTTTGACCCTAGGCATATACCTCCCTATGTAGCACCAGAAGACCCAGCACCTTTTGAAATATTATCAGAGCATTATATACCTAGTGCTCGTATTAAAAATAAAGTTAAAATTATTCAAACAGAAGAAGTATTTAAAGAAAATCAGTCAGAGTTGATGAAAGAATCTTCTAGAGGATTTCAAAATAATGAAGAAGTATTAAAAAAAACAAAGGAAATTTGTACTAATTTAGAGATTGTTAAAAGTAAAGGTCATCATTTTAATTTACTTTATAAGCATGCTGAATTTGTCGCTAAGGAGATTAATAAGGTTATGACTCAAGAAGAAAAAATAAATGAACCAATTGCAGTAATTGGAACAGCATGTAGATTACCGGGTGATGTATCATCTACAGAAGAATTTTGGGAAATGCTAAAAGAACATAAAGATTGTGTAACTGATGTTCCTCGTTCTCGATTTGATATTGAAAATGTCTATAGTGACAATATAAATGCTATAGGCAAAAGCTATACAAAAAAAGGTGCATTTATGAGTAATGTAGAATATTTTGACTTTAAGTTTTTTAACATTTCACTTAAAGAGGCTAAAACTATGGATCCTCAACAACGTATATTGTTAGAGGTAGCGTATGAAGCTTTCTATAATGCCGGTTACACTAAGGAATTGTTACGGGGTTCAGATACTAGTGTTCATATAGGTATGGCTAATGACGATTGGCGCACTATGAAAGAGAATAAAGATATAAATACACCTTACTTTGGATCTAGTGTTGCGAATTCTATTGCATCAAATCGATTGTCATATATATTAGGCTTGAACGGTCCAAGTATGACTATAGATACTGCGTGTTCATCTTCACTAGTAGCAATAGATTTAGCTGTCGAAAAATTGCGCAGTGGTAAAGTATCTAAAGCATTAGTTGGTGGTGTTAATATAATGTTGCATCCTAGATCTTATATTGGTTGCTGTGCTGCCAAAATGTTATCTTTTGAAGGAAGATGTGCTACTTTTGATAAAAATGCTGATGGATATTGTCGTGGTGAAGGAGTAGGCGCTGTTGTATTAAAACGTTTGAGTGATGCTCAAAGAGATGGAGATCCTATATTAGCAGTTATACGTGGATCTTCTGTAAATCAAGATGGTAAAAGTGCATCTTTAACAGCTCCAAGTGGTAGAGCACAAGAAGCAGTTATAAATGAAGCTTTAGAAGACGCAGGAGTGATAGGTAAAGATATAGATTACGTTGAGTGTCACGGAACGGGAACTCGATTAGGAGATCCTATTGAAGTAGAAGCATTGAAAAATACTTTAGGTGATAACCGTGATTCTCCATTAGTTATCGGTTCAGTTAAAACGAATATTGGTCATTTGGAGGGGGCTGCAGGAATAGTTAGCTTTATTAAAGCAATTGAAGTTTTACGACATCGAGAAGCTCCGGGAAATGTTCATTTCAAAGAATTAAACCCTGAAATTGATATAAATGATTTTAACGTTGTAATCTCCTCTAGATCTACACCGTTAGGTGAAGGGAAAGAAGATTCTTCTTTATTGGCGGGAGTCTCTTCATTTGGATTCGGAGGAACGAACGCTCATATAATTTTAGAATCGTATAAAGAAAATGAGAAAATGGTCAATAGACCTTTCAAATATAACTCTGTATTTTTACCTTGGAATAGAGTTCCTAACCCATTGCTAAGTAACAGAGTGAATAACAGATATATTTCTGATATTAATGAGGAAGTTATGAAATTGTGGGAAGATCATAAAATCAATGAAGAAGTTATTGTACCGGCCTCAAATCATATTGCGACGTTGGCTGGAGCAGCTTTACTAGATAATACGCTTGAAAACTCTAAAGGGGTATTAATAGAAAACACATTAATGATCAATCCATTAGTTATTAATGATAATATTTCTCGAATAATTTGTTGTAATACAACTAATAATAATTATGTTATAAAGAATGACAAAGATGTTAAGTTTGCTGAGTGTGGCGATTTTCGATTACTCTTTGATAGAAGTAAATTAGAAAATATAAATATAGAGAGGATTTCACAACAGTGTGATATTTTCGATGAAAATATTTTATATAATAGTATTAAGCAATACGGCGTAGATTTTGGGCCGAAATATCGAAACTTAAAGAATGTTTATATTGGTAAAAGTGAAGCAATTGCTGATATAGAGGTTGATTATCAAAATTCTCTAGAAAAATCTTTGTCATTGTTACATCCAGCGACAATAGATGCTAGTCTACAGTTACTAGGTTTTTGTTCTATAGAAAGTAGTGGTATATGTATTCCTTTTCATATAGAAAAAGCAGAAGTCTATTTTGTAGAAGAGCAGCCTAAAAATCTTTTTGCCTATGCAAAAATCGATAAATCAGAAAAAAATCATGTAGAAGGAACAGTTATTATATTTGATGAAAATAACGAAGTTGTTACTCGTTTATCGGGAGTAACTTCAAGAGGATTAAATACTAAATTATCTAAAAAAACAGAGGATAACCGCTCAGCGAATAATATAAAAGAACATGTATATGAAAGCAAATGGGAATTAATTAACTCATCAAAAGTTGATTTTAATATGAATGAAACGTCATACCTTGTTATCTCTGAAGGTTTAATTGATAATCTACCATCAAACTGGAAACAGGTGGATAGTAAAGACTTAGATATTGTAAAAGCGATAATCCAATTTAAGACTTGGGATGGGATTATTGTGATTAATACAGATAGCGAAGACAACGTTTATAAGGCATTAGAAATATTGAAATACTTAGCTAGTGACTCCAATATTATTCAAACACCTATAAGTTTTGTTAGCCATTTTGATAATGTTAATGACTCGGGTATTCAAGGTCTTTTAAAAACTTTCCGTTTAGAATTTCTGGAAGTACAAGCACAAAATATTAAATATAAGAATGAAAATAATCTATTCGCTAATATTGTAAGTTGTATGCATCAACCTTCGGAAGAAGATCTATTAATTGAATCTGATAAAGAAGTATATGGGCTGAGATTAAATCATTCTTCAAAATTAGATGAATTAAAAGAATTAGAATTAAATCCTGATGGGACATATATAATTAGTGGTGGTCAAGGTGCTTTAGGACTTGTTTCGTTAAGATTATTAGTACAAAAAGGTGCTAGAAATATAATCTTACTTTCTAGATCATCATTAAAAGAGGATGTTCATGAAGAATTAAATGCATTGAGAAAAGAATCTAATATAGAACTTTTAAAATGTGATGTATCAAATGAGACAGACGTTAGAAAAGTAAAAGAGTGGCTTAGTGAAGTGAATTGGCCAAATGTTAAAGGGATTATTCACACCGCAGGTGTACTAAGCGATGCTGTTATACAAAACCAAACATCTGAGACTCTTGAAACATCGTATGCAGCTAAGGTGCATGGTGCACATAATTTGCATGATATATTCTTACCACCTGATTTTTTATTATTATTTTCATCAGCAGCGGCAACATTTGGTTCAGCTGGTCAAGGTAATTATGCGGCAGCGAATTCTACACTTGATGCTTTAGCTGAAAAATGGAGTAATAATAATGAAAATGTATTATCAATACAATGGGGCGCATGGTCTGATGGAGGAATGGCAGAACGTCATTCGGCAACAAATTATTCTGAAGAAATTGGGTTTGGATCTATTTCAAATGAATTAGGAACTCAAATGATTGAGCAAGTAATTGCTAATAAATTAGTAGGTGTATTATGCTTTACTCCAATTAATTGGAACAAGCTAAAATTGTCTACTCAATTAGTTTCTCATTTAGCAAATACTACAAGTCAATCTGTAGTTAATGGAGATAAAGCAATTGTTAAAGAGGAAAATGATACGGATTATTCTTCTATCCTTTCGAGTGTTAGACAATGTGTTAATGAAATTGTTCCTAACGATATATCAGATGATAGTACTTTGATGGACAATGGCTTAGACTCTTTAGGATCTGTTATGTTAGCTCAGGCATTGAGTCAAGAATTTGATTTGTCATTAAATAGCGTTTTTGTCATTAATAATCCAACCATTAAATATATGGCTGAAGAAATTACCGAAAAAAAGAAAGTTAATAATATAACGTCAAACATTACTATAAATAAAGACCAAATTCATGATTTGAAAAGCGTAGATTCTAATCAAAAAACTAATGGTATAGTTAATATGGCAGATCATAAGGTAAATGAACCAATTGCAGTAATTGGAACAGCATGTAGATTACCGGGTGATGTATCATCTACAGAAGAATTTTGGGAAATGCTAAAAGAACATAAAGATTGTGTAACTGATGTTCCTCGTTCTCGATTTGATATTGAAAACGTCTATAGTGACAATATAAATGCTATAGGCAAAAGCTATACAAAAAAAGGTGCATTTATATCGAACATTGAGAATTTTGATTATGAGTTTTTTAATTTAACTCTTCCAGAAGCTCAGGTAATGGATCCTCAACAACGTATATTGTTAGAGGTAGCGTATGAAGCTTTCTATAATGCTGGATACAGAAAGAAAGAATTATTAGGTTCTAATACAGCTGTATATATCGGTCAAATGAGCTATGATTGGTCTCATATGGAATTAGAGGGTTCATTAGAAGATCCCTATTATGCTGCAGGATCTTCTCCATCTATAACATCAAATCGATTGTCATATATATTAGGTTTGAATGGTCCAAGTATGACACTAGATACAGCTTGTTCATCTTCACTAGTAGCAATAGATTTAGCTGTCGAAAAATTGCGCAGTGGTAAAGTATCTAAAGCATTAGTTGGTGGTGTTAATATAATGTTGCATCCTAGATCTTATATTGGTTGCTGTGCTGCCAAAATGTTATCTTTTGAAGGAAGATGTGCTACTTTTGATAAAAATGCTGATGGATA
This sequence comes from Staphylococcus delphini, assembly GCF_900636325.1. NCBI lineage: Bacteria > Bacillati > Bacillota > Bacilli > Caryophanales > Staphylococcaceae > Staphylococcus > Staphylococcus delphini. The sequence goes on along the minus strand of NZ_LR134263.1, from coordinate 2,687,848 downwards.
TTGTCGTGGTGAAGGAGTAGGCGCTGTTGTATTAAAACGTTTGAGTGATGCTCAAAGAGATGGAGATCCTATATTAGCAGTTATACGTGGATCTTCTGTAAATCAAGATGGTAAAAGTGCATCTTTAACAGCTCCAAGTGGTAGAGCACAAGAAGCAGTTATAAATGAAGCTTTAGAAGACGCAGGAGTGATAGGTAAAGATATAGATTACGTTGAGTGTCACGGAACGGGAACTCGATTAGGAGATCCTATTGAAGTAGAAGCATTGAAAAATACTTTAGGTGATAACCGTGATTCTCCATTAGTTATCGGTTCAGTTAAAACGAATATTGGTCATTTGGAGGGGGCTGCAGGAATAGTTAGCTTTATTAAAGCAATTGAAGTTTTACGACATCGAGAAGCTCCGGGAAATGTTCATTTCAAAGAATTAAACCCTGAAATTGATATAAATGATTTTAACGTTGTAATCTCCTCTAGATCTACACCGTTAGGTGAAGGGAAAGAAGATTCTTCTTTATTGGCGGGGGTCTCTTCATTTGGATTCGGAGGAACGAACGCTCACGTAATTTTAGAATCATGGCAAAATAAATAATATAGGACGTGAAAAAATGAATAATGTAATTAAATGTTATGACTCTGATAAACATTTATGGGTTTTTACTGGTCAAGGTTCTTTGAATCTGAAAAATATTAAACACTTATATAACAAAAATAATACTTTTAAGTTCTATTTTTCTAAATATATTTCTCAGTTAGAAGATATATTAAATATTTCCATAATGAAAATGATTTTGGATGAATCTTCTGAATTAAACCAAAGGACTGATTTAGAGCAACCAATAACTGTGGCGCTACAGTTAGCGATAGCTAGAATGTGGAATGGAGTGAATTTCTATCCTTCTGTTGTTATCGGTCATTCAATTGGAGAATATTCAGCGGCAGTCATTGCAGGTGTTATGGAACCTTCTGATGCACTGCTATTAGCAACGCATAGAGGAAATTTAATGTCTAAATCTCCAGAAGGTGGAATGGCAGCTGTGTTTAAAGGGATAAAAGAATTGCTCCCATTACCTAATGATATCGTAGTAGCAGCTAAAAATGCGCCAGATCTAACTGTTATTTCAGGTCCATATCAACAATTAGAAAAGTTCTTAAATATTAATCATAGGGATAACTATGTGATGCTAAATGTAGGGCATGCTTTTCACTCACCTTCAATGAGAGAAGCTGCCTCTAAATTTGAGAATTATGTACAAAAAACCAAACTTAAATATCCTAATAAATCTGTAAAATTCATTTCTACTTTAACAGGGAACGAAGAAACGGAAAAACTCACTAGTACAAATTATTGGGTTGAACAAATAGTTCAACCTGTAAATTATTTAAAAGCTATTAAAACCTGTAAGCAAATGTTTCCTAATGTATCGTCAGTTTCAGAATTAGGTGTGAGTTCAACCTTATTAAATATTACTAAAAAAACATTAATAAACACAGGAAAAATAAAATACATTCCGTTCGATTCAAATATAAAAATTGTTAAAAGAAAAAATAAATTATATAATTCTAAGCCTATTCCATGGAATAAACCTAAAATAAACAATAGATTTCAAGAAAGCATGTTAAATAAGTATGCTTTTGAAACTAATTGGGAATTAATAAGCTTATCAAAAGCTGATTTTGATATGAATGAGACATCATATCTTGTTATCTCTGAAAATTCAATTGATAATCTGCCACCAAAATGGAAACAGATTGACGGTAAAGATTTAGATATTGTAAAAGAAATGATTCAAACTAAAGTTTGGGATGGAATTATTGTGTTTAGCACAGATATAGAAGATGATGTTTATAAATCACTAGAAATATTGAAATACTTAGCTAGTGATACCAACATAATTCAGACACCTATAAGTTTTGTTAACCATTTTGATAATATTAACAATTCGGGAATTCAAGGTCTTTTAAAAACTTTCCGCTTAGAATATCCAGAAGCGCAAGTACAATATATTAAATACAAAGATGAGAATAATATATTCTCTAATATTTTGTATTGTATGTATCAATCTTCGGAAGAAGATTTATTAATTGAATCTGACAAAGAAATATATGGATCAAGATTGAATCGTTCTTCCAAATTAGATGAATTAAAAGAATTAGAATTAAATCCTAATGGAACATATATAATTAGCGGTGGGCAAGGTGCTTTAGGACTTGTGTCATTAAGATTATTAGTGAAAAAAGGTGCTAGAAACATAATTTTGCTTTCTAGATCATCATTAAGAGATGATGTTCATGAAGAATTAAATGTATTGAGGAAAGAATCTAGTATAGAACTTTTAAAATGTGATGTATCAAATAAGGAAGATGTAAGGAAAGTAAAAGAGTGGCTTAGTGAAATGAGTTGGCCAAGTGTTAAAGGGATTATTCATGCTGCAGGTGTGCTGAGTGACGCTGTTATACAAAACCAAACATCTGAAAGCTTTGAAGTATCTTATTCAGCTAAAGTACATGGGGCACATAACTTACATGATATGTTTTTACCACCTGACTTCTTACTGCTATTTTCTTCGGCAGCAGCAATATTTGGTTCGGCTGGACAAGGTAACTATGCGGCAGCAAATTCTACACTCGATACTTTGGCTGAAAAGTGGAACTATAACAATGAGAATGTATTATCAATACAATGGGGTGCTTGGTCTGATGGAGGAATGGCAGAACGCCATTCAGCAGCAGATTATTCTGAGAAAATTGGATTTGGCTCTATCTCAAATGAACTAGGATCACAAATGATTGAGCAAGTACTTGCCAATAAATTAAAAGGTGTATTATGCTTCACTCCAATTAATTGGAGTGAATTTACATCAAATACTTCTTTTATTAGTAATTTCATTTCTAAAAAAAGGGAATTAAATAATGATATAAGTAAAATAGATGTATATAGTACTGTCAAAAGCATTGTTTATGATACTTTGGGTAAATCTCTAGATGATTACGATTCTCTATTAGATAATGGGATAGATTCACTAGCGAGTGTATCTATTCGTAACAAAATTATGAATATATTTGATGTCAACTTAACACCTTCACTTTTGTTTGATTATCCTAATATAAAAGCAATTACTAAGTATATAAATAGTGAACTTGTTGGTTATAATACAAAAAATTTAGGATATGAAAACTATATTCAATCAAGTTTACCTGTTCTTGTTATCGGAGCTGGAGTTAGTGGGATTTCTTTTGCAAGAAAACTAGAGAGTCAAGGGATTTCCACTATAATAATGGAGTCCAAAAGTGAAATTGGAGGCGTATGGAGTAATTTAGCTAACAGTCATTCAAAATTACAAATTGATTCTCCTGGATATGGTTTTGATTGTACTGTTCCCCCTTCTTTAAATACGCATAAGTGGTCTAGTGTCTTTCCTACAAGGGATGAGATACTTAAAGAACTGAAAAGTATTTCGACTTCACTTGAAGGTGAAATACTTTATAATACACATGTTGAAAAAGTGAAAAAAATTTCTGAAAATGAATATGAAATAACTTATATACAAAATTCTAGTGAAAAGAGCATTAATGTATCTGGCGTAGCTGCTTTCACTGGTGGTTTACATAAACCAATAAAGAAAAAAATACCTAATGAAGACTGTTTCAAAGGACATATAGCTTCTGGAATTTCAAATGACACTCCTAGGGATATATTTAAAAATGCATCAGTTGCTATTTTAGGGCACGGTGCATTTGCAATAGAAAATATGCGTACAGCTTTTGAAAACGGAGCGAATAGTGTCACAATAATATGTAGAAAAAGAAATCTAGTTATGCCTAACTTTGGGAATTGGCTACTTAATTCAAGCGATAGTACGATGTCAGCAAAAGATGTTATAGAAGTAATGAGACCGTTTTATAAAGCTTGTGGAATTAATATTGAAGAATTAAATGCAATTATAGAGGAACAAAACGGAGAATGGAAAATTAATCAAAATACTGTTCCAGCAGGTTCTGACTTGTATTTTTTATCACAAATTTTAGGTAAGTTGAAGGTTGTAATTGCTGAACCCGAGAAACTTACAGAAGACTCACTTATATTAAATAATGGACAATCTATTGAATGTGATGTCTTTCTTAAATGTTTAGGCTCAAAAACAGACGATAGTATTATAAAAAACATATTTGGAGATAAGGCTACGATACATGGCTTGTGGATTAACGAAGATCCAAACCTAATTACTTATAATGATGGAACCAATGGATCTCAAACCTTAAATAACGTTAAATCATTATTATGTAGCAGTTATACGTTTTTTGTACAATCATTTGTTCAACCATATATTGACTATAGAAAAGACCCAATAAAATTTGACAAACTTATGAAAAGAATAAAAAACAATCCAAAAGAATCAACTGTTGAAATTCTATATACTGAGCTTTGGGATTACTTAGAAAAAGCTAAAAAGAATCTAGCTGCTCACGTAGAAGAAGAATGTCCTTTTGATGTGTTTCAAAGCAAATGCGAAAGCGAATGGGAATATTATTCAAAATTACTAGCTAATGATACTTCTTCTACTATTTCTTTATGGGAATTGATGAAACCAACTTTGCATATAATTAAAAAGCGTAATCCTTCTCTTCCTATTGAAACACGTAAATATAGTCCCTTATTCGGATTTATTTCGACATATATACCAAGTAAACCGAGAGTTTTATTTTTAGCTGGTCAAGGGACTAACTCACAATTATCGAAAGAATTACTAAACCAAACCGGATGGTTAAAACATTCAAATCTTGATTTTGTTATACCAGATGCACCATTTGAAATGCCTGCATTTACAAATGAAGAACAGTTAGAATTATTAGGTTTAGATGAACTATCGAAATCAGGTAAGTATAAAAAAATACTTCCTACAGGGAGTGGAAATCAGGGTTTGAATTATTGTACAATAATTATGAAAATAATGACCCTATTCATATATCTACTACAGATCATTTACAATGGAAAGCTTCTTTAAAATATTTGAAAGAAGTTATAAATGAATTTGGTCCTTTCGATGGTATAGCTGGTTTCTGTGAAGGAGCGTCTATTGCACATGCTGCATTATCTTTACAAAAACATGGTCATGATTTTGGATTGTCTAAAACTAAGTTTTTAATCGCTATGGCACCTTGGGTTTCTCCAATTCACAAAATATTAGATACTCAAATCTCAAACACAACTTTGGATATTCCCATGTTACAAATCGTTGGAAATAATGACATGAATGTTTTTTTAGACGCTGCTCCTAAATTTGCAAATAATTTTAAATATTATAAAGAATTCAGGCATAATGGCAAGCATGTATATCCACTATTAAGTCAAAAATTGCAAGTTGAATTAGAAGATTTAATATTAAGATCTAAATAGGTTTGATGAACTAAATGAAAGAGGTGGTTCCATCTATCATTCAATCACTAATTCTAAGTACTATAAACCTGATCCTTTTGAATTGCCACGTAGTCTTGAGTTAGCCATAGAGCATATATACAAGCCTTGTGGTTTAGAAATTAATGGAATTCCTCAACGTGAATCTGAAAGTGTTGAATATAATGCATGTAGATTAAAAATTGAAGGTAAAAACATTGTATACAGAGATGCAAAGACTACTCAACATAAAATTGGTCAGTTTGTAACTGTATGGAAAAGACCTTTTAAAAGCATAGTTCCTTTTGATAGTACAGATGACATAGACATTTTAATAGTAGGTGTAAGAGCACCTAATCATAGAGGTCAATTTATCTTGGATAAAGAGATACTTATTAAAAAAGGGGTTGTATCGCATGCAGCTAATAAAGGGAAACTCGCTTTTAGAGTATATCCACCATGGACTTATCCCTCTAAATATAGCGCAATTAGAACACAAAAATGGCAATTGAATTACTTTATTGATTATAGTAATCCATATCAGTACATTGATAGGGAAAAGTTATATAGTTTACTAAATATCTGATTTGTATAAAGCACTTCATAAGTATGGAGTGCTTTGTTAATTACAATTTAACTTTATGAGGTGAAATTTATTTGTGTAATATAGAAATATTAAAAATGGAAGCCAATAACTATATTAACTATAGCTATATAGTGTATAACAAATTTAACGTCGGATTAATTATAGATCCTAGTTGGAACTATGAAAAAATCGATTCAAAATTGACTGAAAAAGAAATAAAATTACAAGCTATATTGTTAACTCATGAACATTTTGATCATATTAACTTGGCTGAAAAACTATCGCAAGAATATAAAATACCAATATATATTTCATGGGAATCTATACAAAATTGCAATATAAATAGAAAAAATGCAAAAATTATTTCAAATGAAAGTGTAATATATATTGATGATATACCTATATATCCAATTTTTACACCAGGACATACGAAAGGTAGTGTTTCATACCTTATTTCTACAAACCTATTTACTGGTGATACTTTATTTATAGAAGGATGTGGAATGTGCACAGATGTCACATCAAGTCCACAAGCTCTTTTTTATTCTTTAAAGCGTCTGCTAAAAATTATTCCTAAATCAACAAAAATATATCCCGGACATAGATATAATGCAGAGTTAGGAAAATCTTTTTCGTATACAATAAGTAATAATATATATTTAAATATTGATACATTAGAAGATTTTATAGCATTTAGAATGAGACCTAACCAAAAAGGGTTAATGAACTTCATTTAAAAAAAGAAGGTTATGTGACTATGATTGAAATATTTTCTTTAAAACTACCCAACAAATTCAGTTCCGAAAATTTCAAATTTGCTATAAATAACATCTCTGATTCTAAAAGAAATACTATAGAAAGATATATCTATAAAAATGATCGATTAAGATCTTTACTTTCTGATTTACTAATTAGATATATAGTTATGAATAAATTTAATCTTAAAAATGATGACTTAGTATTTTGTAGTAACAAATATGGAAAACCGTTTTTAAAAAATAGTTCTGATTTTCACTATAATATATCTCATTCAGGTAAATGGATAATTTGTGCTATTCACTCTCAGAAAATTGGTGTAGATATAGAAAAAGTCAGATATTTAGACTTTAATATTCTAATTCAATCATTTTCTAAATATGAAAAATCTTACTTTACTAATGTCGGAGAAGATGACATTAGTAAAACATTTTTCTATATATGGACATTAAAAGAGAGCTATGTAAAAGCTTTAGGTAAAGGCCTTTACATTCCATTAAACTCTTTTACAATAAAAAATCCCTTTTTAGAGAATGACATATCAGTTTACACTAATTATTATGATAACAATTTTTATTTTAAAAAGTATCATTATGATAATTACATATTTTCTGTGTGTTCAAAAGTAAATGAATTCCCTACTTCTATTAATGAAATTGAAATAGAAGATATTTTAAGACATAAGAATTTCAATAGAAAGGAATAAGTATTATGAATAACACTTATATCTCAAAGGAATTAGTAATCTCTGTTATAAATGTAATAAGTAACTTGTCTTTAACGAATATTAAAATTGATAACTTGAACTCTGATTACGAAGCATTTACTTTTGAGTTAGATAAATTAACTTTTAAAAGTAGATTAGCCAAAAAAACCCCAAAAAAGAAAGGGTATTTTGTTGCTTTTTGGCGAAAAAATGAATGTAATGTGAATATCCCTTTTGATTATGATACAACAGAAGATATATTAATCATAAATATTATAGACAATGAAAAAATAGGTCAATTCATATTTCCTAAAAATATTTTGAAAGAAAAAGGAGTTATAAAATCAAATAAAGCTAAAGGTAAAATGGCAATGCGTGTTTATCCGAGCTGGGTTTCAAATTTAAATCCTACTGCTAAAAGCACACAAAAATGGCAAACGAAATACTTTGTAGATCTCTCAAATGACTTTAACGAAGAAAAACTATACTCTTTGTATTTTAGATGATAAACAACAAAACATTATGATTTTATTAAGAGAGTAACTATTAGGCCTGGATTAAATATGCTTGCTATATTCGCGAGTGTGCTTTTAAGTTATACAAACTTTAATTATCTGTTTTATTCATTAAGTTAATTATTCCTAAAATGATGAGAAAAAATTCTACCAAATGAAATAATTGAGCTTATTTATTTATATAGAAGTGCCGTATTTAGATATATATATATAAAACTAGAGAACAGCTGCTAATAAAATGGACCCTATAGATGAGACACTAAAAAAAGAGTCAGTCTATAGGGTTATTTTAATGTATAATTTTAGTAACTACTTCATTGACTAAGAGGTGTAAAGTGATGAGTAAACGTTTATTTACTGAAGATGAGATTGCAGATTTAAAATCCAACAAATACGTGCTTAATGTATCACCTAAAGCTATCACATATACAGAAGAATTTAGAGAACATTTTGTTGAAGAATATGAAAATGGAAAGACGCCTTCACAAATCTTTAAAGAGGCTGGGTTTAATACGAAAATCTTAGGAAGACGAATTAGTAACTTTAGAGAACGCGTACTTATGATGAAAGACCGACCTGAAGGATTACAAGACACGAGGAAAGAAAATTCTGGAAGACCTAGATTATCAGAAATGACACTAGAAGAAGAAAACAACTATTTAAAACATAAAATCCAACTTCAGAATCAACAAATAGAGGCGCTAAAAAAAACGAATTCTATCAATCGCCGTGCTTCAAAAGCTATACGCAAGAAAAATTCGAACTCATAGATAGCTTGATTTCAAGAGACAATAACTTACTTAATATATCTTGGCTGTGTGAGATTGTCCAAGTTGTCAATAGCGGTTTGAAAATGTTGTTTTATGGCGGTTTGAAAATGTCGTTTTTTGGCGGTTTAAGAATGACGTATGTTTAAACTTTTTTCACTTTTATAGTCTTTAAGTCGGTATGAATCGCCTGTAATTTTAAATATTTTTGAATGGTGAATAAGTCTATCAATAATGGCTGCTGACGCTATCTTGTTACTAAATGAGTCGCCCCAACTAGAAAAAGGGATATTCGTCGTTATGATCGTGGATTTCATTTCATATCTTAGTGACATCAATTGATAGAAGAGGTCTGCCTGTTCTTTTGAAATGGGTGTATAGCCTATCTCATCAATAATAAGTAGTTCAATTCTGTTTAATTGTTTTAAAGTTTTATTGATGATTCCTTTCTCCTCTGAAGTGGTTAAGAGTTCAATTAATTCTTTAAAAGTATAGAATCGAGTTTTGATATTTTGTTTACAAGCTTCTACGCCTAGCGATATTGCTAGATGTGTCTTACCGACACCACTATTACCTAAGAAGCATATATTGATACTCTTCTCTAGAAAATGCATGGATTTTAATGTGAGTATTTCTTGTTTATTAATGCTTGGCTGAAACGTGAAATCAAAGTCATTTAAATATTTAACCTTAGGGAAACGTGCTAACTTAATAGCACGTTTAAATTTTTGTTCAGCTTGATATTCTACTTCCTTTTCTGTCAACTCAAGTAAAATTTCAGTTAAAGATTTTTGATTCTTGGATAGTGATTCTAAATACTTCGGATAATAGTCTTTAATCATTTTTAGATTGAGCTGTTGAAAGTTTTCTAATAGCTTTTGATGGTCTGTATACATATCTGTTTCTCCTATACCTCGTCATATTTTAATAATGAATCTTCGATATACGTAAGAATTTCTTGATCGTCTTTGTGCTTGAATGCGTCAGACTTCAATATCTCACACATATCTTTGGTAACATAATTGAATTTCTTTTCCGATAAATGATGGGTTCTAATTAACTCGGCATCAAAGTAGATGGATAATTTGTCAGTCAATTCATTAAAGATTAATTCAACCTCCTCACCAATAAACTTTGTAGGTACTGAATATTTACCTTTTCTAAAATTAACCATCGACTCTTTAGAAACAATTCGAATGCATTCATCTTCGACATAGGTGTTTAGTAACTGCACATTAAACGGGTTCAATAGATGTTTTTCTTCAGAATTGAATAAATCAATTGGATAGCAGTCAGTTGCTTGCGATATTTCGTTATGGTTCATTTCATGACAAAAGTGATTGACAAGACTGATAAGTTCAACAGCGTCATAAAATTCGTAATCGTAGGGCCTTAAACGTTGTTCCACAAATTTAGCTAAAGATTCCACAGAGCCCTTGGTTTGCGGCCTATAAGGCCTACACGCGATGGGTTCAAAGTTTGCATCTTTACTAAATTGATGAAAAAGGGTGTTAAATACCACTTTTCTATATTGTGTTCTAGGACGATCAACGACCGTTTTCATATTATCGAACCATATTTCCTTAGGAACACCTCCAGTGTACTCAAAAGATTCTTTCAAACATTGAAATAATGTATCTTGTTTTCTATCCCAAGTTAATGTGATATACTTCATTTTTGAATAGTGTAGAACGTAAAGAAAGATATTAAATTGATAACGTTTCCCAAATTTATCATGCATGACCATATCTTCTTTCCAGTCTACTTGAGCAGCTATACCGGGGCGTGTTTCTACCCGTATAGTTGCTTTTTTAATTTCCTTTCCTTTTTTATTCTTACAATATTCTCTAAGAATCGTATATTTGCCTTCATATCCTTTTTTAGTAATATATTTATAAATCGCCATAGCCGTACAACCTAGCTCTAATTTTTCGTCTATGAGCGTTTTATAGGGTTCTAATTTTGATACTCTCTTTGTCGTTTTCCTTGTTTTTAATTTTTTCAACTCATTGCCTTTCCCAGCTTCATAATATTTTTTTACTGTCCTTGGATCACAATGATATTGTCTAGCCAGTTCAGCGTAATTTGGTTTTATGCCTTTCATAATGTAAAATGACACTCCTTCGTATATATCATGTCTCAATCAAACAACCTCCATTCAAAGATTGAGTTAAGACATGATTATATATTTTAGAAAATAAAAAATGTAGGAAAAACAGCATTTTCATTCCGCCATTTTCCTACATTTTATAACCGCCATTTACACAAGTTTCAAGATCAGGTTTTTATGCGTGGAAAAAGAGAAACGCTAAGCGCATTGAGTGTGAGAAAAAGGATGAAAAAGATTTTGAATTGATTCTAGCAGCGTTTAATAAGCGAGGGTACTCTAAAGGTTCAAGAAGTATTCATATGACCCTGTTACACCAAGGCGTTGTCATGAATCGAAAAAAGATTATTAGACTTATGAAAAAGTTTAATTTAGTATGCCCAATAAGAAAGCCAAATCCGCATAAACAAGCAATGAAGTATTCTAATGAACAACGTGTTAAAGATAATTTAGTTAACCGTCATTTCAAAATGGGCGGTCCAAAAACAATTCTTCTTACGGATATTACATATTTATATTATGGAAAAGGCAAAATCGCATACCTATCTACTATAAAAGATGCTTACACAAATCAGATACTTTCGTATGAATTAAGTGAGAGTCTGAAAGTATACATTGTATTAAATACGGTTTCAAAACTCATGAAGAAACACCATATATCAAAAAATAAAAAATTAATTATCCACTCAGACCAAGGAATTCACTATACATGTACATCATTTCAAGAATTAGTTAGCGCAAGTGGTTTGAAACAATCGATGTCTAGAAAAGGGAACTGTTGGGATAATGCACCTCAAGAATCGTTTTTTGGTCATATGAAAGATGAAATCAAAAGCATCAAAGGTATTCATGTTTTTCAAGATCTGGTTCGACTAATAGATGATTATATCGATTACTACAACAATGATAGGTTTCAAATAGGGCTGGCAAAGTTATCTCCAAATCAATTTGAGACGTACATTAAAACGGGAGATTATCCATTGATTCAATATCAAAATCCCCCGGCGGTCCCAATATCTCACTATCGAAGTTAAACTCAGTCTCAAATTTAGTGTGATATTGAATAATGAGTTTATTCATTTCTACGGATAATACAATTGAATCAATGTCACACACACTTTCATCAAACATTAGAAAGACATAGAAGTCATAAATAAGGTCATTAGAGCTATTCTTCAACACAAACTTCAGGGTATCATGTAAGTAACTTTCAGATAAACATATCAATCTAAGGGAATTATATGACTCATAGTAATCCAAAAGATTTGTATCATTCAAACCATTAAAATATCGAATCATCCAATTAGGTACCATTCTATTCTCATGTGCCACACAAAACTCACTAAAACTCATAATTTCCATAGTTATAATTTTAAAGCAAAAGCCCATACTCTTAGTTTTGAGTACAGGCTCACATTGCCTTAACTCCTCCTATGTCAATCATAGTGGGAGTTAATTATTAAGTTAATTACCTTTTTTAAAGTGTCCTTGACATGGGGTCCATTTAGATGCTGTAAATGTGACAGTGTCTGTTTTTTTGTGCGCAAAATCTGTTTTTTGAACCCGCATTTATTAAGTATAAGAAATAAAAATGAATGAAATAAGATAACAACAGCTTGAAAAAGGAAAATCATAAAGTTGATAATGATTATCATTGTTGACAATTCAAAAATTAGGGAGTAGGATATTTTTAAATCGGTATGATTACGATTTGAAAAAATTAATATTTATTTTTAAAGGAGATGGAATAACATTGGAAATTGTGCATTTTTCAAAATTTAATCCATCTGGAAATATGACCGTATTAGTCGACTCACAACACGATCCTGCCGACTATGCACGGATTGCACAGCAACTGATGCAAACGTCGCATGTAGGATGTGAACAAGTAGGCTTTATTGTCAATAGTGAAGGCGACATTCCACATCAACTTGTTATGAGCGGACAAGAATTTTGTGGTAATGGCACGTTATCATTTATCCATTATTTAAAGGACAGAAAATTACTTTCGGCGTCCTCTTTTCATTTAAAGGTGTCAGGATTGGATGAACCTGTGGCGTGTGCAGTGGATGAAGAACGTCATCTGTATGAAACGACTTTACCAGAGCCGCACGCGATTAAAGTGCAACATTATGTGATTGATGATGTTTTGTTTGAAGGTTTAGAAATTCAATATGATACATACCAACATTTTGTTTGTCCGATTACTGTTTGGTCAGACAAACTCGCGACGTCAGTTGAGGCGTTTGTAAGAACACAATCATGGCCTGAACATCTAACGGCAGTGGGCATGATGCTTTATGATACGTTACATCAACGTTTGTATCCACTTATTTATGTGCCACAAATCGACAGCATCATTTGGGAACAAAGTTGTGGTTCGGGCACAGGATCGGTAGGCATTTATGAAGCGTATCGCCATCAGCTAGACCATGTAGAAAAAGAAATTGCACAACCTGGAGGCGCATTGTCTGTCATTGTCGATCGAAAAGAAACAGGTTATACGATTGCGATTAAAGGACAAGTTTCAACGGTGGCCACGGGTTTAGCATACATAGAATAGGAGCTCGAGATGATTAAAATGCAACAGAATACGAACGAATTTGAAACACGTTTGAAGTATTATCAGCAACAGTTTGAGCATTTATACGAGACGATTCAGCAAGGAGAGCGTGCACTGGATGATTTAGAGCAATTGATTGATGAATATAGTGGCTACATCCTTGACGATCAGCCGATACAACAATATGAGCATTGGCGTACATCTACGTCTGAACAGCAACCGCTCATCAAACCATTAGCAGACATTACGGCGCGTTGTGTGAAACTCATGGAGTCGACACGTGCACGTCGATTGATTCATGGACAACTCGGTTCGACGGGATACTTTGATAATATCGAGCACTGTATTTCAGAGGAGTTTGGACAGTTCGAGATTACGCCGGAAGATACGGTACTTCTTGTAGGTTCAGGCGCGTATCCGATGACCCTCGTTCAAATTGCGCAAGAAACAGGTGCGCGCGTGATTGGCATTGACATTGATGAAGAAGCGGTGCGTTATGGCCGACAAGTGATTGACATTTTAGCGCCAGATGCCCCGATTGAAATTCATCAAAAAACAGTGGCAGAACTAGAAGCTATTCGAGAAGTGACGCACGTGATTTTCAGTTCGACGGTGGAAATGAAATATGACATTTTAGAAGAACTGTATGATTTAACGGATCATGACATTGTCGTGTCGATGCGTTACGGTGATGGCTTAAAATCGATTTTCAATTATCCAAAACAAGAAACGCATCCACAATATTGGACGTGTGTCGATGATATTACGCGTCCAGACCAAATTTTTGATATTGCACTTTATCAAAAACGATCAGAAGGGCGTGCATAATATGGCAAAATCTGTATTGATTGCGGGGACGGGCCCTGTTGCGGTACAACTCGCGGTATTGTTTAAACGCCATACACCCCACAATGTCGATATGGTCGGGCGAGGGCGTGAGACAGAGAAATCGCGACAGTTTTGGACAGCGTATCAAGCGGCACCTGAATTGGAAGTCCGCGTACAAAATGAGTTGCATGCTTCTTTGGCGGGCACGACATCCCTAGGACAGTTGTACGACTGTTATGAAGCGGTCTTGCCACAATACGATGTGTTAGTGCTAGCTTGTACAGCAGATGCATATAGTCAAGTCATTCAACAATTACCATCTGACGTACGTCAACGGCTCAAACATGTCATTCTCGTCTCACCCACGTTCGGTTCGCATATGATTGTACAACAACAATTAAGTGTCGACCAACCGCAAATCGAAGTCGTGTCATTTTCGACGTATTTAGGTGATACCGGTGTGCCAAATCCAGAAACACCGCATCGTGTCCTCACTAAAGGTGTCAAGAAACATTTATATTTAGGGACGACACATGCGCAATCGGACTTTTCCCGGGAAATAGTAACCCTTATGGCTCAAGTTCAAATTCCTGTAACAACCGTAGCACACCCGCTCATGGCTGAGTCACGGAACAGTTCATTGTATGTGCATCCCGCATTATTTATGAATGAACATGCCTTGAAAGCTGTGTTTGAAGGAATGACCGTCCCATTTTACGTGTACAAATTATTTCCAGAAGGACCGATAACGATGCGTCTTATAGCGGAAATGCGTCAAATGTGGCAAGAAGTCATGGCGATATTACAACGTTTGAATATCGATACGTTGAATTTATTGAAATTTATGGTGAAAGAAAATTACCCACTACGCCCTGAAACGATGGATGAGGCACGCATTGAAGGATTTGAAACGTTGTCACCGATCGAACAAGAATATTTATTATATGTCCGCTATACCGGCATTTTGATTGATCCATTTTCAGAACCTGATGACAACGGAAAATACTTTGACTTTTCGGCCGTCCCTTTTAAACCCGTATTTCAAAATGAACAAGGGATTTGGTACATTCCGAGGATGCCGAGTGAAGATTATTACCGGACACAAATGATGCGCGGTATGGCACGCACACTCGATATTGCGACGCCGATGATGGATACATTGATCGAACGTTATGAAGCGCAACTGACTGCGTTTCAACAGACGCATGTTGGTGACGCGTTATCATCGCAATTCACAATCCAGTCGTTTGAGGAAGATATCGCTCGCATTGACGCGTTATTGAACCTAGATGAGTAAATGACAATGGACAGTGATGAGGAAAATCAGATGTATTGCAAACATAGCGCATTATCTTTTGGGCTGATGTGCAATATGAAGGCATCTTAGCTGCTGATTGTCTGTGACGATAGATTTTGATTGGATTTGTACGCAAATTTGAGATTGCAAGAACTGCCCGAGCCTCCTGGGAACGTGAGGGCAAGTTCAGCAATCTTCGCTCTAAAAGCTTTCATTTGTACCAAAATGCTAGCACGACGAAGTGAAATGAGATAAAGAGAGGATATGAATGATGATGAAAAATTTAAAGTGGATTGCCATGTGTGTTGTTTTTATACTCGTACTCGCAGCTTGTGGCAACTCTAAAGCATTAGAACAGAAAAAAGAAGATAAAAACCTTACATATGCCACATCTAAAGATATTGGAGATATGAACCCACACGTATACGGCGGCTCGATGTCAGCGCAAGGCATGGTCTATGAGTCACTCGTCGACCATACGCAAAAAGGGATTGAACCGTTATTAGCTGAGTCATGGGATGTTTCAGAAGACGGTAAAACTTATACATTCCATTTGAGAAAAGGTGTGAAATTCCAAGATGGGACGCCTTTTAATGCAGATGCAGTGAAAAAGAACTTTGATGCGATTCAAGCAAACCAAAAGTTACATTCATGGATTAAATTATCAACATTAATCGATCGTACAGAAGCGAAAGACGATGATACATTTGTGATGACGTTGAAAGCACCGTACAACGCAACATTGGAAGAACTGGCAATGACACGTCCTTACGTCTTTGTCTCACCTAAAGCATTTAAAGATGGCGGTACGAAAGATGGTTTGAAATCTTACGTTGGTACAGGTCCATACAAATTGAAATCTCACGACAAAGATGAGCAAGCGACATTTGAACGCAATACGGATTACTGGGGTGGCGAGCCTAAACTGAAAACGATTGTTGCTAAAGTATTGCCTGCAGGGGAAACTTCATTTTTAGCATTACAAAAAGGTGAAGTGAACTTTGCATTTACAGATGACCGTGGTACAGACAACATCGACAATGAAGCGATGAAAAAGTTAACGGACAATGGCGATTTTCAATTGAAGCGCAGTCAGCCGATGAATACGAAAATGATTGTTGCAAACTCTGGTAAAAAAGACAGTCCTGCACAAGATAAAGCAGTACGTGAAGCATTATGGCATAGTGTCGATCAAAAGCGTATTGCGGATAAAATTTTAGACGGTACTGAAAAACCAGCGTCACAGTTATTCTCAAAAAACGTGCCACATGCGAACATTGATTTACCGAAACGTGATTTTGATTTGAAAAAAGCAGCGGCGCTATTAGACGAAGCGGGATGGAAGCAAACTGACAAAGGTGAAGTACGTGAAAAAGACGGTCAAAAGCTTGAAATGACGTTATATTATGACAACCATTCAAGCTCGCAAAAACAAGAAGCCGAATTTATTCAAGCGAAAGCGAAAGAAGTCGGCATGGCATTGAAAATTGTAGGCGAAACATCTGATAAAGTGGCAGAACGTCGTACATCGGGGGACTATGATTTACTGTTCAACCAAACATGGGGCCTTCAATATGACCCACAAAGTACGATTTCTGGATTTAAAGCAGATACAGGTTATAAAGCGGCCGTTTCAGGTATTAAAGAAAAAGACCAACTGTTTGATAATATCGATACCGCTTTAGAAACGCAAGATGCAAAAGAACAAGAACAAAAATATAAAGACATTTTAACAACAGTTCATGATGAAGCAATCTTTATCCCGATTTCTCATGGGGGTATGACAGTGGTCGCGCCGAAAGATTTAGAACACATTTCGTTTAAACAATCACAATACGAATTGCCATTTGAACAAATGGATTACAAATAGGGTGGTTCATCGATGGCATATAGTGTGATGAAACGTTTGTTACTGATGATACCGTTGCTGATTGTCATTAGTTTTTTAACTTTTGCATTAACGCATTTATCCAGTGAAGATCCCGCTGTCGTCATTCTACATGCACAAGAAGTTCCTGACATTACACAAAGTTTAATCGAACAAACGTGTGCTAAGTACCATTTGGATGCGCCGTTCCTCGTACAATACTGGGAATGGCTGCAATCCGCGGTACAGCTACAATTTGGGCATAGTTTCGTAACCGGCGAAGATGTCGGCTTGAGACTATGGCCTGCATTTTTTAATACATTGAAGTTAACACTCATTTCAAGTTTGGTGATTATTGTGTTGTCATTACTGTTCGGTATTTTGACGGCATTGTTGCGTGGAACGTGGTTTGATCGTATGACACGGACGACAGCTTTCGTATTAACCGCAATTCCATCTTATTGGCTAGCGGCGATATTAATTATTTTTTTATCGGTTAAATTGAATGCATTGCCGACGTCTGGCTTAACCGGTCCTGAAAGTTATATTTTACCTGTTGCGGTCATTACGCTCGGTTATACAGGGATTTATTTTAGAAATGTTCGAAGTGCGGTCATTCAGCAACTTGATCAAGATTATGTGCTATATATGCGTGCAATGGGTGTGCCGATGTCGCAACTGCTCATTTATGTTGCGCGTAATGCGATGCAAGTCGTCGTTTCTATTTTTTGTATGTCGATTCCTATTATTTTAGGTGGTTCTGTCGTCATCGAAAACGTATTTGCATGGCCGGGTATGGGTCAACTAAGTGTTAAAGCCGTGTTGGAACAAGATTTTCCGATGATTCAAGCGTATGTACTCATCGTTTCGGTGTTGTTTATTTTGTTTAATACGTTGGCAGACGTCATTAATATGTGGCTGAACCCGAAATTAAGGGAGGAGCATTAACATGATCGTTTTCCAAAGATTATTACAAGATAACGGCGCGAAATGGGCGTTGGCAATCATTGCGGTTTATATTTTACTCGGTATTTGTGCACCTATTGTGACGCCTTATGATCCCAATGCGGTGAATATCGATGACAAATTTGCCGGTATGTCATTTGCACACTGGCTCGGGACGGATCATTTAGGACGAGATATTTTAACACGCTTAATTTTTGCGATACGGCCGAGCTTTTTACTCATTTTATTCGCATTAGCCTGTTCAGTGTTGATTGGGACGTTACTTGGCTTTATTTCAGGCTACTTTGGACGCTGGATCGATGCACTTGTGATGCGTATTTGCGATGTCATGTTATCGTTTCCTACATATGTCATGACGCTCGCTTTAATCGGTGTACTCGGCATTGGATTGAAAAGTATTATCGTCGCACTCATCATTACGCGCTGGGCATGGTTTTGCCGAATTATTCGAACAAGTGTAATGCAATATCGTAACTCAGATGATGTCAAATTTGCACGTACGATTGGTCTGTCACACGCACGGATTATTATGACACACATTTTACCGCGAACTTTAGCGGATATTGCGATTATTTCAACGAGTTCGATGGTGTCGATGATCTTACAAATTTCAGGCTTTTCATTTTTAGGCTTAGGCGTTAAAGCACCGACAGCAGAATGGGGCATGATGATGAATGAAGCACGTAAAGTGATGTTCAGTCACCCTGAGTTGATGTTTGCGCCAGGTATTGCGATTATCGTCATTGTGTTAGCGGTGAACTTTTTATCCGATGCCCTCCAAATTGCAATCGATCCGAAATTATCACAACAACAAATGAAACAACGTATTAAGAAAGGGTGGATATAATGGCGGAACAAGTCATGCGTGTAGAAGATTTAACGCTCATTGATGGTCATACGAATCATGTCCTCGTCCATCACTTTAATTTGACGTTACATCGTGGTGAGGTCATTGCGATTATCGGTGAAAGTGGCAGTGGTAAATCGATGACGTGTAAAGCATTACTGGGGCTGAACGACCGTAACATTCAGATGAGCGGTGAAATTTGGTTCCAAGGAGCAGCATTGCATGAAGCCTCTGAAGCGGACTTTCGAAAAATCAGAGGCCGACGTATTGCGATGATTATGCAGCAAGGTGCGACAGCGTTTAACCCTTCTTTTACAGTGGGCGCACAGTTGACGATGATGTTGAAGCAACACCGTCCCATGTCGTCCCAACAACAGAAAGCGACGTTACAACATTATTTCGACATGCTCGGTTTAAGAGATTTTGAGCGTATTTTAAAGTCCTATCCGCATCAATTGTCAGGCGGCATGTTGCAACGGTTAATGATTATATTAGCACTCGCACTCCAACCGGACATCATTATTGCGGATGAGCCGACTACTGCACTCGATGCCATTACACAGTATGAAGTGATTGAAGAATTGCGTGAGGTCAAAGAAAAAATCGGTTGTGCTATGCTGTTTGTCTCACATGATTTAGCGGTAGTAAAGTCGATTGCGGACCAAGTCATCGTCATGCGTCATGGAGATGTCGTGGAGTCAGGTACCGCACACCAATTGTTTACACAGCCACAACATGCATATACACAATTTTTGATTGCAGCACGAGATCGAGTGACGCGTTATTACAAATCATTGCGAGGTGATGCGTCATGTTAGAAGTCCAAAATGTCACGAAATCCTATCGTAGTGGTGTGAAAAGGCAAAAACGGCAAATCGTGAAACAAGTCAGCTTTCAATGTAACAAAGGCCAAAGTATTGCGATTATCGGTGAAAGTGGGAGTGGTAAATCCACATTGGCGCGCATGATATTAGGTATCGAAAAGCCAGATTCAGGGACAGTGATGTTGGATGGTCAACCGGTCTACCAACGTCACGCCCGTCTCGGCAAAGTGAGCGTCGTGTTTCAAGATTACAAATCCTCACTGCATCCCTATTTCAATGTGCGTCAAATTTTAAATGAAGCACTGAGTCAATGTGATACATCGGTTGACGATAAAGAAGCACATATGACGGCATTACTCGAACGTGTCGGATTAAGTGCAGCCTTTTTAAATAAATACCCTCAAATGATGTCAGGTGGAGAAGCGCAACGTGTCGCTATTGCAAGAGCAGTCATTACGAATCCAGACTACATTGTATTAGATGAAGCGATTAGTGCGCTCGACATGTCGATTCAGTCGCAAATTTTAGATTTATTAACGACACTGAGAGATAAATATCAGCTCAGTTTAATATTTATTACACATGATATTCAAGCGGCGGTCTATTTATGTGAAGATTTGATTATTTTTAATGACGGTCAAATTCAGGAACGTTTAAATAGACACCAGCTGAAAGACCTTCAAAATGACTATACACGTGAACTTTTTGAAAAACAATTTATGAACTAGGAGGCTATGATATGAAAGGTGCACTCGCTTGGCCTTTTTTGAGATTGTATATTCTCGCACTTTTTTTCTTTAGTGCCAATGCTATTTTGAACGTCATGATTCCGTTACGCGGACATGATTTAGGTGCAACCAATACGACAATCGGTATTGTCATGGGGGCCTACATGTTGACAGCCATGCTTTTTCGTCCATGGGCAGGGCAAGTCATCGCTAAAGTCGGTCCAATCAAAATATTAAGATGGATTTTAATCATTAACGGTTTTGCATTGATTTTATATGGATTTACAGGTTTAGAAGGTTACTTTATTGCACGTGTGATGCAAGGGGTATGTACAGCCTTTTTCTCCATGTCATTACAAATCGGGATTATCGATGCGTTACCTGAAGAAGATCGTTCACAAGGGATTTCCTTATACTCACTCTTTTCTTACATACCAGGCATTATCGGACCAATGATTGCAGTCGGGATTTGGCAATTAGATAACTTGAGCTACTTCGCATTGACGATGATCATTATCGCGATTACGACAGGTGTGGTCGGTTTCAGTGCGACGCTTCATGGACAAGATGATGCAGACACGACGCCTGCGCAACAAGAAAAGATGCCATATGGTGCGATGACAGTGTTCTTGCAGTTATTTAAAAATCCGTTTTTATTGAAAGCAGGGACGATTATGCTTGTGGCCTCAATTGGCTTTGGGGCAGTGGCAACGTTTATCGTGTTGTACGTCAATACGTATCAAGTCGGTCACGCGAGTCTATTTCTAGCTGTACAAGCGATTACGGTCGTATTTGCACGTTTTTTTTACGTCAATACATTCCTTCAGATGGACGCTGGCACGTTCGCTTTATGTTAGGTGTCCTCGGATTATTAACTGTCGCGCTGTTATTCATTGCAGTCGGTCCTTATGTCGGCGCATGGATACTTTATATCAGTGCCGTCATGATTGGTTTGACGCAAGCGATGGTTTATCCGACATTAACTTCATTTTTAAGCTTTAAATTACCGAAAGTTGGACGAAATATGTTACTTGGTCTCTTTATCGCAACAGCTGACTTAGGTGTTTCACTCGGGGCTGCATTAATGGGTCCTATAGCAGATATGGTCGGCTATGCAAATATGTATCTCATTTGTGGTATTTTAATGGCATTCATTACATTGATGAGTATTGAGAGAAGACCGCAATTTATAGAAAAATAATGTAAAAAAATAAACAGGCTAGGACGTCATGATCAAGTTTTCCTAGCCTGGTTTTTAATTTCAGAAATATCCAAGCAGTTATCGAAAATTCAAAAAATTCTCTGCAAGCATTACTGTGTATCAAATTTAATATTATAAGATAACTCAGAATCCACGATATCTTTATCCAGTGCGCCATTCCATTGATTGTGGTAATTCAATGGTTGCTCAGAAGCTTGCCACTCTTCAAAGCTTTTACGATCTTCCCATAATGAAATCACAACATAACGATTTTGTGGGTCCAAGGGTCTCAAAACACGTAGCGATATGAAGCCATGTACATCATTCAAATCAGCTGTGCGACTTAGAAAGCGTTCCTCAAATGTTTCACTTTGATTCAGATCTACTTTAATATAATTTAAGACACAAAAATGATGCGGTGTGAGTTCGCCTGTCGCTTCTATAGCAGTATATGTTTTGGCATCATTATTTTTATATATGGTCACTGTCGTCCCATCTTCTTCAATTTGATAAAGAAGATCTTTATGAGAGAGTATCATGCTTTATACCTCCTTATACTTATTATTAAATACCCGTTATTTCACATTTTAATTGCACAAATTAAATTTATCGAAAATTATATATTACATTTTCTAAATTCAATGTAAAATTTAAAAGCGAACATTAAATTAAAAGCCGCCACATGTCGGAATGTAGCGGTGCATCAACAGCATAGTGAAACATATAGGGAGGCGGCATATGATTAAAAAAATTTTTAAATGTCATATGTGATGAGTTAAACTTTAATTCGAATGCGCACTGGCCTGTTCTTTTCGTTCGACAGCAGTACTCCATAATAGGAAGACGAGTCCAATTAATGTAAGCAATGGCGCGATTAAACTTAGACTAGCGACGGGGAGTGTGCTCACAACAAGACCATCGATAAAGGCCCCTAATGCATTGCCGATATTAAAGGCGGATTGATTGAGTGTACTGGAAAGTATTGGTGCTTCTTGGGAAATGAGCGTACTTTTGTATTGAAGTGAAGGGCTCATGCTAAAGCCAATAAAACCGAAAAGAAAGACGCCGATCACCATGATTATCGGATGGAACTGAATGAAGTAGAGCAGTCCAAAGTAAGCAGCAAAAATAATAAAAATGCCCATCAGTAGTATTAACAACGCTTTACGGTTAAGACGGAAAGTAAGCATGACGACGATAGGACCTCCAATCGCGACATCTAAAGCGTAACCAGTAATCAATTGTCCTACCTGGCTCACAGATACATTTAAATCATTCGCCACGTTAGGAAGTAAGCCCATGATGACGAATTCAGTCATTCCAATCGCAAATGCTCCAATTGCTAACATCCAAATTGCAATAGGATACTTCTTCATAATGGATTCCTCCTGTTTTCATTTATTTTCATAACGGTGATGATACACATGCCACGTACTTATGAAGCTGTATTTGAGAAAGTAGTTATTAAAAAATGAGCCATGCTGTTGTTGGATTATTATCGTGTAGCACCAATCAAACATGACATACGCGTTTAATCCGCATACAGAAGTGGAAAAGAGACAAGGTTAAAAAGATGATAAAGAGAAAGGAGTATCGCGATGATTAATATCATTTCTGCGATAGGTTCGATTGGTACGTTTATTATGGCACTGTTCTATTTTATTTCCGTCACCGTGCAACTGTATCAAATGAAAATGAGCTTTTTGCCTGCACTCGGATTTAACCAAATTTTGATGACGCGTGATGGAGAAAAGCTAAAATTGAGAAATACATCATCATATGAAAAAGAAGATGACCAATGGGGCGATGATTATTTGAAATTATTTAACCTTGGTGCGGGTGCCGCTAAACAAATCAAGATAGAAGTGTACTTGGATGAAGAAAACGTGTTACAGAGCAAGTATGTCAGTATTTTACCAAGCAAAGAAAGTTACCTTCTCCCTATTAACAAAGACGTATTTAAGGAATTAGACAGTACTATTGAAAATAATGGCTATGAATCGAACCTCCAAATTAAAATTCAATATCAACATAACGTCAGTCGAAAAGTACAAACGCTCTACTTACAAGGGAAAATTGATAGCTTCAACCGTTACGATGAAAGCTCCGTTTATGAATTACAATTTATCCAATCAGAAAATCAAAACACAAAAGAATAGTTTGATATGTGCAAGGGTAGTGCGCCCGCTGTGGTGGCATACCCTTGTTTTTTAATGGATTCAAACAGCACCAACATTGTTAAATCGCAAATGACAGCATAGATTTAGCTACTGCAGTATTTAAATTAATGTGGTTGCTTTAACTTCCAAGTGCTATATTTTCTCAAAATCATATCGAACGCGAGATGGAAAGTGACGAAACTAGAGTTGTCAACTTGATTGAACAAACGGAAAGGTGTGCTATGAACATAGATGTTAAACGTTGCATGTTGCGCTAATGAATTGTCTTGAAGTGTCGTCACACTAATATAGGAAAGTTCTCGTGCTTTAATAGATTTGATGACCTCTTCAAAACGTGTAGTATCACCGGAAAGCGAAATAATAATGAGCAATTCACATGGCGCCATCATATCGAGTGCATGTAAAAGTTCTAGTTCATTTTTCAAGACGACAGATTTTTTGTGCAATGCGAGAATTTGACGTTGTACATCTTGTGCGACGGATTGTTGTGCTGTGCCTGTCCCATAAATATAAATAAAAGGCGCGTCATCAATACGTTGGTTAAGGCTCGAAAAATCGATGTGATTGAGATGCTTCATCGTTTGTTGAATATCGTGTTCAAGTAATGCAATAGTATCTTGTGGTAATGCTTCCTTTTGATAGTTGAGTTTAATATACGTTTTTAATTCGCTATAGCCGTCAAATCCTAATTTACGGCAGAGACGATGAATAGATGAAATGGATGTGTGTGCGGCTAAAGCTAAGTCTTGAATTTTCATTTTCTTCATAGCATCAATATGGTCATGAATGGTTTTGATAATATGTAAATCATTGTCGTTCAACTGGTCATAGTTTGCATTTACAAATCTATCTAATAGCACCTTCAACGCCTCCTGAAAATATTTTCATCAATTGTAAATATAACCCAATCGTACTATGTGGTTCCAAAAAGTGTCAAACGGATTCCAAAATGTAAGCGCTTCAATTATATTGAGGCTAGATGAAATGCATCGTTTGTCGACACAGTTCATCAAATGAAAAAGATTAGAAAGATTAAAAGTAATTCGGAGTAGTCACGCGTGTTTAATCATAACAGCGCGATATCGGTTCGCACAGAAATCTTCTAATCTGATGGAGGGATTTTTGCTCATGAATGCAATCAAACGTTTTGGGAGTGCGATGATTGTTCCTGTTATTCTATTTGCGTTTTTCGGTATTGTTGTTGGGTTAGCGACACTATTTAAAAACGAAAATATCATGGGAAGCATTGCAGCAAAAGGGACAACGTGGTTTAACATTTGGAGTGTGATTGAGAGTGGGGGTTGGACCATCTTCACCCACATGGAGTTAGCTTTTGTGATTGGTTTGCCTATCTCATTAGCGAAAAAAGCACAAGGGCGTGCAACTTTAGCAGCATTGATGATCTATCTCGTATTTAATAATTTCATCAATGCATTACTGACGATTTGGCCGGATATGTTTGGGGTTGATTTAAGTAAAGGGGTCGAAAATGTTACGGGTGTTAAAACGATTGCAGGTATCCCGACATTAGATACAAGTATTATCGGTGCCATTTTGATCTCAGCGATTGCGATTTGGATACATAACCGTTTTTATGATCAAAAGTTGCCTGAGATGTTAGGCATTTTCCAAGGGCTTACATTTGTTGTCATGATTGGTTTCTTTTTGATGATTCCAGTTGCAGTTGCTACAGCATTTGTATGGCCATACGTCCAAGTAGGAATTAAATCATTACAAGGTGTGATGTTACATTCAGGGCTCATCGGTGTATGGTTATTCCACTTTTTAGAGCGTATTTTAATACCAACTGGGTTACATCATTTCATTTATACCCCATTTGAGTTTGGGCCAACTGCGGTAGATGGTGGTTTGAGACCTTATTGGATTCATCATCTTAATGAATTTTCTAACTCAACGAAAGCATTAAAAGAACTCTATCCATATGGTTTCTTATTACAAGGAAATATCAAAATGTTTGGATTGCTTGGTGTCGCTTTAGCAATGGTTTTCTCAACGCCAAAAGCGAATAGAAAGAAAGTCATCGCATTGGTTGTGCCAGCTTCATTAACTGCAATATTTGCTGGCATTACAGAGCCATTAGAGTTCACATTCTTATTCATTGCACCATATTTATTCGCGATTCATGCAGTATTAGGCGCAACAATGGTGACATTAATGAATGCGTTCGGTGTCGTTGGTCTGATGGGTGGCGGCTTGATTGAAATTGCTGCGACGAACTGGATTCCATTATTCGGTAATCATGCGAGTGTATATATCGCACAATTCATTATCGGCTTTATTTTCACAGGTATTTATTTTGTGACCTTCAAATATTTAATTGAAAAGTTTGATATTCCAATTCCAGGACGTAAAGGTGATGAAGGTGCTAAGTTGTTTACGAAAAAAGATTATCAACAAAAGCAAAGTGCGTCCAAACAAGCATTAGGTGAAAATGAATATGACCAAAAAGCGATTTATTATTTAGAAGGTCTCGGTGGCAAAGACAACATTGTTGATGTGACGAACTGTGCAACACGTTTACGTCTAACTGTTAAAGATCCAAATTTAGTGAGAGAAAGTGACTACTTTACACATGAACAAATGGCCCATGGATTGGTGAAGAGTGGGCGTAGTGTTCAAGTGATTGTTGGCATGAGTGTGCCACAAGTCAGGGATTACTTTGAAGAAAAGTTAGAAAAAGAGGAGGAAGTATAAATGAAGAAGTTCACTATTACAATTGCAGGTGGCGGAAGTACGTTTACACCGGGAATTATTATGATGTTATTGGATTATTTAGACGAGTTTCCAATTGATACCATCAAACTTTATGATAATGATGAAGCCCGTCAAAAAACGATTGCAGACGCATGTGAAATCATTTTGAAAGAGCGTGCACCAGAAATGAAACTGATTGCCAGTGTGGATCCAGAAGAAGCATTTACGAATGTAGATTTTGTGATGGCACACATTCGAGTAGGCAAGTATGCGATGCGTGAATTGGATGAAAAGATTCCATTGCGCCATGGTGTCGTCGGTCAAGAAACTTGCGGACCTGGTGGTATTGCATACGGGATGCGTTCTATTCCAGGTGTGCTTGAATTGGTTGACTTTATGGAAAAATATTCTCCAGATGCGTGGATGCTCAATTACTCAAACCCTGCAGCGATTGTAGCTGAGGCAACACGTAAATTACGTCCGAATTCTAAAATATTGAACATTTGCGACATGCCGATTGGAATTGAAGAACTGATTGCGAAAAATTTAGGACTTGAATCTCGTAAAGAGTTTGAAGTGAATTATTACGGTTTAAACCACTTCGGATGGTGGACAGATATTCGCGATAAAAAAGGTAATTCTTTGATGCCTGAAGTAATTCGTCATGTCAGTGAGCATGGTTATGCGACAGATGGTAGTTCTGAATTAGAAAAGCAAGAGAGCTGGAACAATACACTTAAAAAAGCACGTGACGTGCAAGCGTTAGATCCGCAAACAGTACCGAATACGTATTTGAAATATTACTTCTTCCCAACGCAAGAAGTAGAACATTCGAATCCAGAATATACACGTGCGAATGAAGTCATGGATGGACGTGAAAAGTTTATCTTTACGCAATGTCAAAATATCATCGACAAAGGTACAGCGAAAGACACGGAATTAACTGTTGATGAGCACGCGTCATACATTGTAGACCTTGCAAAAGCGATCGCATACAATACGAAAGAGCGTATGTTGATGATCGTTGAAAACCAAGGCGCAATTATTAACTTTGATCCAACAGCCATGGTAGAAGTGCCTTGTATTGTAGGTAGCAATGGTCCAGAAAAGTTAGTCGTTGGCGAAATTCCACGCTTCCAAAAAGCATTAATGGAACAACAAGTCGGCGTGGAAAAGCTTGTTGTAGAAGCATATGAAGAAGCATCATATCAAAAACTATGGCAAGCGATAACTTTATCAAAAACAGTACCGAATGCGGCAGTAGCAAAAGCAATTTTAGATGATTTGATTGAAGCGAACAAAGCGTACTGGCCAGAATTGAAATAAGTATAAAAATGGAAGTCTGGGCGCGTGAATTTTCTCAGACTTCCTCATTCAAATTTTCCAATCCAAAAGTTGTAACTACTTACTTTTCACTATAGCCTACTTTGATTTTGATAGGCGAGCAAGGTGTAAATGGTCTCCAAATGTGGTGTATCCAATTGATGGGCTTTGGCACGTCGATAAATGTAACCTTGTATCGCTTCTACTTCTAAAGGATGTTGATTCATCGTATCGTAATACATGCTCGTCCCCATTTCATCAGGATAACCTGCATAAATATTCATGATTGATGTGACGAAATCCGCACCGAAATGTATCCCTTCCGCACGTGCCACTTGTTCGCCTTCTATTAACAATTGACGGCAAAGTTCAGCCATCCGTTCATCTTTAAGGACACGGGCAGTATCGCGTCCGAGTGCAGTGACGGTATTAATACCAAGATTGACAATTAATTTATACCAAATCGCTTGTTGAATATGAGGTTCCAACACGAGTTTTAATTTTGTTGCTGAGAACGCTTGAGCGAGTTGTTCTGTAATGACATCAGATTGAAGGTGCAGTTTGTAATCTCTAAAGTGTGTCACATGGTTGTCCTTCTTCTGACCACTCACATAAACGACCGCTTGATAGGCGTGATAATCTTTCAATTGCTCGAGCATACCATAACCATTTTGTGCAAGAATGAGGGTGGTTTTGTCGTGTGTGAGTGCGGGGAGTTTGGCAATCACATTCGCCAATTGATGGGTCTTCACGGCGATAAAAATTAAATCAAACGGTTCTGATGCTTCTTGGAGTGCATTTACAGAAAGCGTGCGAGTTGTCTGATCCGCATAATCTTCAAATGTTAAAGTTTGATGACGACGTCCGAGTAGTGTGACTTCGTATTGATCAGATAAGGCAACCGCGATAGAAGTCCCCACTGCACCAGGGCCGATAACAGCAATTCGAGTCATTGGATATCACCTTTCTTCTATTTAATTTAAGCTTTTTTCCACATATGAATATGCTTTAATTTATTATGTTTTAGAAAAGTTGTAAAGTATATCATGTGGAATGATTTAGAATGACGAATGATTCAGTGAAGTTTTGTCAAAGACTTTTCATAATCATGAGGACGATTCTATAAAAATCAAAAAAATCAATGGAAAATACAAGTGACTTGATTTACTATTGATATAATAAAAATTAAAGGGTGAAAGAATTGAAAACTTTAAATCATATTCAACAAATGAAGCGTGACGGTGAAAAAATTTCAATGGTGACCGCTTATGATTACCCAAGTGCGAAACAAGTTGAAGAGGCCAATATCGATATGATTCTAGTGGGAGATTCACTAGGCATGACGGTATTAGGATATGAAAGCACAGTCGATGTAACACTTGAAGATATGTTGCATCATAGCCGTGCTGTTCGACGTGGTGCGCCCAATACGTTTGTTGTCGTTGATATGCCATTTGGTTCAGTAGGTATCGATGCTAAAACAGATATTGAAAATGCGATTCGTCTTTATAGAGAAAGTCGCGGAAATGCTTTAAAAGTAGAAGGTGCACATTTGACTGACTTTATGACACAAGCAACACAAATGGGCATTCCGATTGTCGCACATCTCGGTTTGACACCTCAAAGTGTTGGCGTGTTAGGTTATAAAATGCAAGGTGCAACGAAAGAAGCGGCACAACAGCTGATTGAAGATGCTCAAGCAGTTGAACGTGCAGGCGCGATCGCATTAGTACTTGAAGCGATTCCGAGTGATCTCGCCCAAGTCATTTCAGAAAAATTAACAATTCCAGTAATTGGTATCGGTGCAGGTAAAGGGACAGATGGCCAAGTGTTGGTTTATCACGATATGCTTAATTATGGCGTGGATCGTCATGCGAAATTCGTGAAACAGTACTGTGATCTCTCAATCGGTATCGCTGCGTTAGAAAAATATAATGAAGAAGTGAAAACAGGTGTATTTCCATCTGAAGCATACACTTATAAAAAGCAAATTATGGATGAGGTAGACGCATGACACAACGTATAACATCAATTCAAGAAATGCAACAACTCGCAAGACAATTTCATCGTGAAGGCAAGTCAATCGGTTTTGTACCGACGATGGGAGCGTTACATGATGGTCATTTAACGATGATGCGTCAATCAACAGAAGAGAATGACATCACCGTGATGAGTGTCTTTGTTAACCCATTACAATTCGGTCCAAATGAAGATTTTGATGCCTATCCACGTCAAATTGATGAAGATGAGGCGATGGTCAGTCAAATCGGTGTGGATTACGTCTTTTATCCCGCAGTAGAAGAAATGTATCCAGGTGAAATCGGTACTCATGTAACAGTGGGACGTTTAGCAAAAGTATTAGAAGGTGCGCTACGTCCAGGTCATTTTGATGGTGTTGTGACAGTGGTGAATAAGTTATTTAACATTGTTCAACCAGATGTCGCATACTTTGGTAAAAAGGACGCCCAACAACTCGCAATCGTCGAACAAATGGTCCGCGATTTTAACCACCCCGTTAGAATTGTCGGTGTCGATATTGTGCGTGAAGCGGATGGATTGGCGAAAAGTTCAAGAAATGTTTATTTAACAGCGGAAGAACGACAAGAAGCCGTCCATTTGCGTCAAAGTTTAGTGCTCGCACAGTCGCTATATGATGCGGGTGAGCGTGAAAGTAGCGTCATTATTAATAAAGTGACACAATATTTAGAGACCCACACAAGCGGTCAAGTTCAAGAAGTTGCAGTATACAGTTACCCCGAATTAAGAGAGCAAGCACATATAGAAGGACGTATTTTTATATCATTAGCCGTGAAGTTTACCCAAGCACGGTTAATCGATAACATTATTATTGGAGATGAAACAGAGAAATGATAAGAACTATGATGAACGCAAAAATTCATCGTGCACGTGTCACAGAAGCCAATTTGAACTATGTCGGTAGTATTACGATTGATCAAGACATTTTAGATGCAGTGGATATTTTGCCAAACGAAAAAGTAGCGATTGTAAATAATAATAACGGTGCACGTTTAGAAACATATGTCATTGCCGGTGAGCGCGGCAGTGGTAAAATTTGTTTAAATGGTGCAGCAGCGCGTCTCGTACAAGTTGGCGATGTCGTGATTATTATGACGTATGCGCAGTTGGATGAGACGGAGTTAAAAACACATTCCCCTAAAGTGGCAGTGATGAATGAGCATAATGAAATTGTAGAAATGATTCATGAGAAAGAAGATACGGTAATTCTTTAAATATAAAGTATAACAGGGCTAGGATAACATTATTCCTAGCCTGTTTTTTATGAATGATGCTACAAAAAAGAGGCAACCGCATCGGATTCCCTCTTTTTATATCAAATAGAACTTTTAAAGATCTATCGTAATTTTTTGGATTTTATTGACATCGACCGTGTCGCTCATACGGTGATCTTGTAACTTTTTATTTAACTCTAAAGTCATGATGTCTGTATCTTTATCGCCAATTTTGATGACAATTTTACCGTTGTTTGAGTCGTTTTGGTATAATCCATAATTTTTCATCAGCATTTTTCGAAGTTTAAAGTCTAATTCTTTTAAAGACACTTCTTCTTTGTTTATAGTAAAGTCGTTTGTGTGAATACTTGAAGTTACCCAATCATTTTTTCTATTAATTTCGATGTTAGGTTTTTTCACATAATCGTGGTATGTAGCTTTATTTGATTGAGTAATGCCGCCAATAGATTTAATCTCAGCACTTCTATCTGTTCCCTCTGGCACTACAAAAAGATCTAAATTAGAATAAGTTTTTTGCGCATCAGTGTATTTTGACAAGTCACTTCCGTCTAATGAAACAAGCACTGAGATACCGGCATTTGTTATTACATTAAGTTTGTTATTTCCCTGTACATGACCAGTAACTTTGAAGTCCTCCAAAGGGGTTTTAGAGTAATAATCTTTTAACGCCTTCGTTTGAGTATTAATAACTTGAATATCCCCTTCATTAGCGAATGCTGCTGCGTGACTTTGTAGGCCAACGCCTGTTGTTAAAATACCTACTGCCAAGCTAACTTTTAAAATTGTTGAATGATTCATGATGATTCTTCTCCTTAATATGCTGTCATCTATAGTGTGTCATTGAAGACTTTTTAATTATATAAAGATACTAGGGATTTTAATATTAACTATTTTTTAAATGATTATTAACTTATGAGCTAAAAAATTAATAAGTAAAACCCTCACTTTAGTTTGGAAACTTAAAATAAGGGTTTACGTGATTATTTTATATTTTATTGACCATTGTAAGCTTTATCAATCATTTTGTTAAAGCGTTTTTGGTGCGCTTTGCTTAATGTGTTCACTTTTTGTTGAGCCGCAATTCGGTCTTGATAACGATGTGTGTCAACATATTGGATTCAGCTTCTCTGACATGGTTACGTCGAATAGCGCGTTTCTCTCTTTCCGTGTAACCAGATGTATCACTTTCACTCAAACCGTACAAATAGCCTGACTTTTGGAATGTTGTCGATTCATCAATATCAACAATATTGCTTTCTGTAATTGTTTCAGTTTCAACAGGGGCTTGTTGAGGTGCGTCAGACTGTTCTTGTTGTAAAACAGGTGCCTCGACTTGTTCAGGTTTCTCTTGTACATTTTCTTTTGGTGCGTCTACCGTTTCAGATACTTGTTCGCTATTCAGAGTTGCTAAAGGTTGCGCATTACGCCCTTGAGGGACTTCAAATGTCGTCTCAGTCTTCATTTGTGGGATAGCAGTCATGGGTGTATGTACTGTTGTTTCAGTGTAAACAGGTTGCTGTGGTTTGACAGTTTGTGGCGCTTCAATTGCCATACTATTGCCTGATGCTTGAGGAACTGTTGGCTGACTAGAATGAGCTGATTCGTCAGCAGCTTTCTGTTTCAATGCTCTAGGGTGTCTTAAGTTCACGTTATTTTTAGCTTCTTTTGCATCTTTTCTCAGTTTATTTTTTACTTCATGATTGTTTTCATTTTCTGCTGTCAAAATCGGTATATCTTGAGGACGTGCCAAATCGATTTCTTCAAAAAACTCATCAATAATTGTTTCTAAGTCTTCTACTTTTCTATCTAACATGCGTTTGTTAATTGCTTTCTTTTCTTTACGCTCTTTATCTGTATAACCGATACTCATATCGAGTTTGTTATACAAATTAGATATTGCATCACCTTGTCTAGTAAAGGTTTGACCTAACATTAAAATTTGGTTTTCTAACTTATTTAATTGTTCCTCTGCGCGATCTTGATCTTCGTCATTGAATGGTTTCAACTCAGGGTGTTTTTCATTCAGCTCAGCGATTTCTCTTTCAAAGTCGTTTTTATTTTTTTTCAATTCTTCAAAAACTGACTTGTACCTTTCATACGTTAATCCTACGACAGCTGTTGGAATAGGTTCATTATTTTTTTCCTTTATTCTCTTTACTTTTTCACCTTGTAAAAATTGGTTCATGGCGTCCATTTCAGCCATATAGCGTTGCTTATATTTTTTAACTGCCGCCGCATATTCTGGCTCATCATATTTTTCATGACCATGAATACTTAATGTATAAATCAAGTCTTCTAAGCTCTTTTTATATTGCTCCGTTGTATATGATGATGTATAACTTTGGTCTTTAATAGATAATGCTTTTGATTTATAAGGATTTTCTTCCCCGGTAACGATAGCGGATGCTTCTCCGCCAACTAAAAAGTGTGAAGCGAGAACAGCACTCGCCGATAAAACAAGCAATTTCTTTTTCATTAATGAATCTCCCTTAATATGAATATATTTATAGTTACAAATTATTTTTTAATCTCCCAATTAATTAATTTGCAAGTTTTGATTATATATTAGTTTGAAAACAAGAGAAATTAACTCGGAATTAATTGATATTAAACAATTCTTAAAGAGGTGTAATAATTGATTAAGAAATGATGTGCAAAACTTTATATTGCATGAGTTAATCAACAATGTCACCCACTTCGATTTCAACTAAATGTCCGGCAACTGGTTTTCATCACATGTGAAGAGCAAAGGTCATTCTAAACCAAAGTCGGCCACTTTTTAGTGCTATTTTTATCTAGCGAATACCAAAAAAACCATTCCACTGACAATGTTTCTTTTTACATCTTTCCCTTTAGACTGCTCCTACACGTGATGCCCCATGCAATGTTTATCATTGAAAACGTACTGCGCTTTGATAAATATTTTTGACCATATGGACGTGTTCCTTTATGACAAATTATTGACAATATATAAAAAAATTAATGGACGAACCGATTTTTAATTGTCAATTTCGCATTAATATGACATACTTTTATTTAATTAGTATGACACATTAAAAAGAAAGAGGTGCCCAGTATGACAAAATATGTTTATGCATTTGATGAAGGTCAGAAAAATATGAAGGATTTACTTGGCGGAAAAGGGGCCAATTTATCAGAAATGAAGCGTTTAGGTTTGCCTGTGCCTGATGGTTTCACGTTAACGACAGCGGCATGTATTGAATATTTAGAGCGTGGTGCGCAGTTGTCTGATGAAGTGAAAGCCCAATTACAAGCGCAGTTGGAGGCATTTTCAGCGCGCACGAATAAGGCGTTTTCTTCGGATGACAATCTGTTGCTCGTTTCTGTGCGTAGTGGGGCGAAAATTTCGATGCCGGGTATGATGGATACGATTTTAAATTTAGGTTTGAACGATGAAAATGTTGAAAAGCTGGCACGTAAAACGAATGATGCGCGTTTTGCTTATGATTGTTATCGTCGTCTCTTACAAATGTTTGGGGAAGTGGTGTACGGGATTCCGATGACTGCTTTTGATACATACTTCGATAACTACAAAGCGACGCACAATTATCAAAATGATGCTGATATTCCGGCTGAAGGGTTACAAGAAATTTGTGAGCATTTTAAAACGGTGTATATTGAAGAAGTGTACAAACCATTCCCACAAAATCCGCTCGATCAGTTGTTAGAAGCGATTGAGGCAGTCTTTAAATCTTGGGATAATGACCGTGCACGTGTGTATCGTGACTTGAATGACATTCCACACAATATTGGAACAGCTGTAAATGTACAAGAAATGGTGTTCGGTAATAGTGGACCGCAAAGTGGAACGGGGGTTGCTTTCACACGTAATCCTGTGACAGGTGAAGCGAAATTATTTGGTGAATATTTGTTAAATGCACAAGGTGAAGATGTGGTGGCCGGGATTCGTACGCCTCAAGATATTGCGACATTACATGACCAAATGCCGCATGTCCACGCACAATTCGTCGCTGTAGCAGAACAACTCGAACAACATTATCAAGATATGCAAGATATTGAATTTACGATTGAAAATGAAAAGCTCTATATTCTGCAAACGCGTAACGGTAAACGTACAGCGAAAGCAGCGATGCAAATTGCGGTTGATTTAGTTGAAGAGGGTGTCATTTCGAAAAAAGATGCGATGACTAAAGTGGACGTGAAATCCATTGATACGTTATTACATCCAACTTTTGAAGCACAAGCGTTAGAAAGAGCGACAGTCATTTCAAAGGCAGGTTTACCGGCGAGTCCAGGTGCAGCAACGGGTAAAATTGTGTTTTCAGCAGCAGAAGCGAAACGTCAAGCTGAGGCGGGTGAAAAGGTCATCTTAATGCGTCCAGAAACGTCGCCGGAAGATATTGAAGGGATGATTGCGAGTGAAGCGATCGTAACGACACATGGTGGAATGACGTCGCATGCCGCTGTAGTTGCGCGTGGTATGGGGAAATGTTGTGTGACAGGCTGTGCGGACCTTGAAATTAATACACGTGAGAAAACAGTGACGTATGCGCATGGTCAGTTATTTGAAGGTGATGAAATATCTGTCGACGGTGCACAAGGTGACATTTATGCAGGTATCGTGGAAACGACAAGTGCAGAACATAGCGAGGCGTTCGAGCAATTTATGCAGTGGACGGAAGAAATTGCGCGTCTAGATGTTCGTATGAATGCGGAAACGACGCCTGATATTGAAGCAGGTTATCAGTTCAATGCGCAAGGGATTGGTCTTGTCCGTACAGAGCATATGTTTTTCGGTGCAGAACGATTAGTAGAAATGCGTCGCTTCATTTTATCTTCAGACGATGAGACACGAACACAATCTTTAAATCGTATTCGCACATACCAAACAGAAGACTTTGAACAAATTTTCCGTTTATCAGGCGAGCGTCCAACGATTGTGCGTTTACTCGATCCACCGCTTCATGAATTTTTACCGAAATCTGACGAAGAAATTGACAGTGTCGCACAGCAGTTAAACATTTCTGCGGCACAGCTAAAGCAACGCATGGCAGAATTACATGAAACGAACCCTATGCTAGGCCACCGTGGTTGTCGTCTCGCGATCACATACCCAGAATTGTATGTTATGCAAGTCGAAGCGATGATGAAGAGTGTGGCACAATTGAAAAATGAGGGTATCGCATGTCATCCAGAAATTATGGTGCCGCTGGTTTCTACTGTGGCAGAATTTAAAGTGTTAAAAGCACAAATTCTAGATGCGATTCAGCAAATTGAGACAGACACGAACCAATCACTTCATTATTTAGTGGGAACGATGATTGAAACACCACGTGCTTGTGTGATTGCGGGTGACCTGGCGAAAGAATGCGACTTCTTCAGCTTTGGTACGAATGATTTAACCCAGCTCACTTTCGGTTTTTCTCGTGATGATGCAGGAAAATTTATTAATGACTATTTGAACCAACATATTTTAGCAGCCGATCCATTCCAAACTTTAGATGTGGATGGCGTGGGGGCACTCGTTCGAAATGCGTCAGAACAAGCAAAAGCCGCAAATCCTAATATTAAAATCGGTGTCTGTGGTGAGCTCGGCGGGGATCCGAAATCTATCCATCACTTTAACCGTATGGCGATTGATTATGTGTCTTGTTCGCCATTCCGTGTACCAGGTGCCAAGTTAGCAGCAGCACAAAGTGTCGTTGAAAGTGAGGGATAATATGGCAACAACACCGCAATTGACCATTTTTATCATTTCAGATTCATTAGGTGAGACTGCACAACGTATGGTGCACGCGGTGATGAGTCAATTTCCGAAGCTGACCCAAATAGAAATGAAGAAATTTTCATTGATTGAAAGCGAGGAAGCGCTCCTTAACGTGCTAAAACTCGCCAAAGAACGGCAAGCCATCGTCGTGACCACGTTAGTGACGGATCATTTCAATGCATTGGGGCAAGCGTATGCTGCAGAACATGAAATTCCATACATTGATTACATGTCACCACTTATGCAGCATGTTCAAGCTGCAACGGGTCATATGCCTGTGAAGGAAAAAGGAAAAATACGTGAGTTAGATGAAGACTATTTCAAACGGATTGACGCGATAGAATATGCAGTCAAATATGATGACGGCAAACATTTCACAGACATTGAAGAAGCGGACGTCCTCATCGTCGGTGTTTCCAGAACATCTAAAACGCCATTGAGTATGTATTTAGCGAACAAAGGGTACAGGGTCGCTAATATTCCGTTAGTACCTGAAATCGGTATCCCTTATGACATCGTAAAAGACAAAAAATTGAAAGTCATCGGTCTCACCGCAAGTCCTGAATACATTATGAGCATTCGAACAGAGCGTGTGAAAGTGCTTGGCATGAAAGGGAAACAAGCGTATTACAATGATTTACAGCGCATTAAAGCAGAACTCGCTTATGCTGAAGAAGTGTTCAAGCAGCTCAATGCGACAGTCATTAATACAGAATATCGCTCGATTGAAGAATCCGCATTTTATATCGAAAAGGTTTTACAACAATAGCGGTTTGATGATGTGAATGAGGACAAAATTTCGATATGAAGTCAATCAAGCACATCGAATTATGGGTGTCTCATGAACAGCAATGCATTGTAACCATAAAGGCTGGGATCATATCTCAGTCTTTTTGGTTTTCGCCACTGCACAATTTTAATGTTACATCACGTTTAAAAGATTATATTGATAACATTTTGATTGCGCGTCAAACTTTCAAATATACTTCTGACGGTTCAGTAGGGTGAATGACTGATAATGATAAAGCGCTATATATCCAGGCGAGCGGTTCCATTTATACTAACGAAGATCGCTATCAACCTTTAGATTTTGCGCCTCAATATTTAAAAGCGATATTTAAAGAAATGATGGCATTTGATGACTTTTACATCGTTCGCACGCAAGGTACAGCTAAATTAAGTAAAGAAGCGGTATTACAACAGGCACAATACGATTTAGAGGGAGTTTTCCAAGCATTCTATAGCTAAATATAAAAAAGCTGTGAAGCAATCTAGTGTCACAGATTCCTTCACAACTTATCTGATTCTTTCTCCGACGATATGTGAACGAGATGTTTCGTTTGTATCGACACAATCACATCTCACTTAATGGCACGACATGTGATCCAACGCAAGATTTAATGCTAACACATTGACATAATCCTCATACAAAGTACCTTGATGGGCTTGGTTAGAAATGAGTTGATTGATTTGTTCTGTTGACAGGTTTCTGCGTTCTGCAATGCGCGCGACTTGTTGTTTCGCGTTGTCTACAGTAATATCCGGGTCTAAACCTGAACCTGATTCTGTAACGGCATCAATAGGTGTATGGCCGTTTGTTTGTTTTAAAGTTACCACTCTCTGTTGAAGTTCAGGATGCCCATTAGCATAGTTATGACTACCAGAAGCGATCCCGTTTTCTTTGATCATGGCGGCATCCATATTATATTTCACAGCACTCACACGCCCATGAAAGTATTGGGGTTTATCCCACTGCTGACCGATTAACTCGGAACCGACGACTTGATCGTTTAGTCTCACTAGGCTACCGTTCGCTTGATGATGAAACACTGTCTGTCCAACTGCAGTGACAGACAGTGGAAAGATGAGACCACATAAAATCATTGTCATTACAACGAGTCCTATACTACTTCTTATTGCTTTCATACTACATCCTCCTATAGCCATCATTGAATTAAAAGATCAATTAATTTAATGCCAATAAAAGGGATCATCATCCCGCCGAGTCCATAGACCAACATATTTTTCATCAATATCGTTTCAGTCGATGCTCCTTTAATGCGCACCCCTTTCATCGCAATAGGAATCAACAATGCGATAATGAGTGCATTAAAGATGAGCGCTGAAATAATGGCAGATTCAGGGGAATGTAACTGCATAATATTTAAGCGACTCATTTCAGGTATCGTGACCATCATCATGGCAGGTAAAATAGCAAAATATTTGGCAATATCATTCGCAATACTGAATGTTGTCAATGCGCCTCTCGTCATGAGTAGCTGTTTTCCGATTTTGACGACTTCCATTAATTTCGTTGGATTGGAATCTAAATCAATTAAGTTTGCGGCTTCTTTTGCGCTTAAAGTCCCTGAGTTCATCGCTAGGCCGACGTTCGCTTGGGCAAGCGCAGGGGCGTCATTCGTTCCGTCACCTGTCATCGCAACAATGTGGCCTTTTTCTTGTTCTTCTCTAATGACTTTGATTTTATCTTCCGGTTTACATTCGGCGATAAAACGGTCGACACTGGCTTCTTTCGCAATAGTAGCGGCAGTCAATTCGTTGTCACCGGTACACATGACTGTTTCGATGCCCATTTGACGCAACTCTTGAAAACGTTCCACTAAGCCTTCTTTAATGACATCTTTTAAATAAATCACGCCTAAAATCGTTTGGTTTTCGACGACAATTAACGGTGTGCCGCCTTTACTAGACACTTCAGTGACGAGTGCTTCAATATTGGAAGGGATCACGCCCCC
Source organism: Staphylococcus delphini (assembly GCF_900636325.1). Classification (NCBI taxonomy): domain Bacteria; kingdom Bacillati; phylum Bacillota; class Bacilli; order Caryophanales; family Staphylococcaceae; genus Staphylococcus; species Staphylococcus delphini. Next base: position 2,647,900 of record NZ_LR134263.1, on the reverse strand, counting down.
TTGTTGTTTCACATATTTCAACATACTATTAGGTGCGCCTTTAAAGACGGAGCGTTCACCAATAATCATCCCGCTCATACGTGTTTCTGCTTTGAATGGGCGATAATCTCCTTTGACCTCCTCTGGCAACTGTACGGATGAACGTTTGGCTAAAGTGACGATACTTTTGCCTTCAGGTGTATCATCTTCAACGGAACTTTCATACGCTGCGACGAGTAATCTGTCGTACCATTCCTCTCGAACAGGCAGTAAGGCTTCCGCTAAACGATTACCGTAAGTGATGGTGCCGGTTTTATCTAAAATTAAGACATCGACATCGCCACACGTTTCAATCGCGCGTCCACTTTTCGCTAAAATGTTAAATTGTGTAACACGGTCCATACCCGCTATCCCAATGGCAGAAAGTAATCCTCCAATCGTTGTTGGAATTAAACAAACTGTCAATGCAATCAATGTTGCGATAGGGACATTGAGATTTAAATATTGGGCAATGGGATACAACGTTAAAATGACAACGAGAAAAATAATCGTTAATGTCATCAGCAACGTAAACAGCGCAATTTCGTTGGGTGTTTTTTTACGTTGGGCCCCTTCAACGAGGGCAATCATTTTATCTAAAAATGTCGCGCCTTCTTCACTGTTTACTTCAATAATGAGCCAGTCCGATGTCACGGTTGTTCCACCAATAACACCTGAAAAATCGCCACCTGATTCTTTAATGACTGGCGCAGACTCTCCGGTAATGGCAGATTCATCCACTGTTGCAATCCCTTTAATAATGGTACCGTCTGACGGAATCATTTCACCGGATTTTACGAGAATACGGTCACCTCGTTTTAAAGCTGACGCATCAACCGTTTCGTATACTTCAGCGTTGACTATGCGACGTGCAATCATATGAGACTTTGTTTCTCGAAGACTGTTCGCCTGTGCTTTACCGCGTCCTTCTGCAATCGCTTCTGAAAAGTTAGAGAATAGCACGGTAAAGAATAAAATGATGAAAATCGTAAATAAATAAAGTCGTGACATCGCGTCATCTGTAAAAATTTGTGGCACGATTGTCATGATTAACGTTAAAACCATCCCCACCTCTACGACAAACATAATGGGATTTTTAATGAGAGATACAGGGTTTAATTTAATAAAACTCTCCTTGATGGCGTGTCTGACAATCGCGCCATTCACCACATGAGATGATTGTTTCATTGAACACAGTCTCCTTTATTTTAATGATAAAAATTCGCCAATCGGTCCAAGTAATAGAACAGGTAAAAATGTCAAACCACTCAACAAAATAATGAAAATTGTGAGTGATACCCCGAAGAAAGGTTTGTCGATCGCAATCGTTTGATCACTTTTTTGATAGGCCTTTTTATTCACCAAACTCGAAGCAATCATCACTTGTAAAATGATAGGGGCATAGCGTGCAATCAACATGACAATACCTGTCGAAACGTTCCAAAATGTTGTATTATCGCTTAAACCTTCAAAGCCAGAACCATTATTCGCTGCAGATGAGCTCATTTCGTAAAGTACTTGTGAAATACCGTGAAATGCAGGATTGGTGATCGCCTCACTCGCACCTGGAACGATAAATGCCAAAGCTGTTGCGATTAAAATCAATACCGGATGAATTAAAAAGGTCAACGCAATCAGTTTCATTTCGCGACCTTCTATTTTCATCCCTAAATAATGTGGTGTTTTGCCGACCATCAAACTACAAATAAAGACGGCTAATAAAACGTAAATGAGCATATTCATGAGTCCGACACCTTCACCACCGAAAATGGCGTTCAACATCATGAGCACGATAGGCACGAGACCACCAAGAGGGGTAAGTGTGTCATGCATATTATTGACTGTACCGGTCGTAAATGCGGTCGTAATCGTTGTGAATAACGCTGACAGACCCGGACCAAACCGGACTTCTTTCCCTTCCATATTTGGGCCAATGACGCCTAAATGAGACAACACGATATTGCCTTTATACTCTGCAATCAATGCGATGACAAAGCACACTAAGAAAAAGAGCAGCATGGTTCCGAAGATGACATAAGCATGCGCATGAATGTGTTTACCGCTTTTAGTCAACATCCGTCCAAATAGCAAGACGAGTGCACCCGGAATTAACATCATACTCAACATTTCAATATAGTTAGACCATACAGTCGGGTTTTCAAAAGGTGTGGCAGAGTTTGCGCCTAAAAAGCCACCCCCATTCGTACCGATATGCTTAATGGACTCTAAAGATGCCATAGGACCATATGCGATATGTTGAACTTTTCCTGTAATCGTATGCAGCGTTAAGTTCCCTTTTAAAGTTTGCGGTGTCCCTTGACTGATTAACAGGAGACTTACAATGAATGACAAAGGTATGGAAACACGCACTAAAAAGCGCACCATATCTTGATAAAAGTTGCCGATAATATCTGTCATTCCTGTTAAACGGCGCAACATCGCAATACAAACCGCGTAACCTGAAGCGCTAGACGTAAACATTAAATAAGTGATGACCATCATTTGTGTTAAATAGGTTAGACCGGATTCACCAGCGTAATGTTGCAAGTTCGTATTCGTTAAGAACGACACGGCTGTGTTAAATGCTAATGACACAGATTGATTTAAATTATGGTTAGGATTTAAAAAGAGCCATTGTTGAATGAGCAGCAGTACGAACGTCAACGCGCCCATCAGTCCATTAAACAATAGAAAATGTTTCAGGTACGTCTTACCCGACATATGCTCTAATTGCGTCCCTAAAACTTTATAAATGCCTTTTTCAACACCTGAAAATACTTTATCCGCGGGGGTAGGTGTTAATAATGCCACACTGTATAAATAACGACTTAATAAAAATGCACATAGAAAAAAGATGATTAAAAAGATAACGATTTCCATGTTTTCCCTCCATCAATAGCTAAATTTAAAACTTTTCACTGTAAATTAAGGCATAGACTAAATAGCCGATTAATACGATGACGATCAAACCTAATATGCTAATCATCTCTGGACCTCCTCCTTATTGCCGAAATCATTATATAAAAATTTCTATAAGGGGATTATTAATATTTGCGTCGTTTTATTAAGAAGTTATTAAGATAAATAAAAACGTATTTTTTATAGAAAATGTAAGATTTGAAGTTTATGATGAGTGAGAAGAGGTGAAAAATATGGAGCGTCATCCAACGATAAAAAAAGGGTCATTAACGATATATTTGGGTTATTCTCCGGGTGTAGGTAAAACCTATGAAATGTTATCCAATGCGATCGATGCTTATCACGAAGGCGCGGATATTAAAATTGGTTATATTGAGCCACATCAACGTAAAGAAACCCAAGCCCTTGCTGAACAATTGCCAGCCATTCAAACAAAATCTAAAAATCACGGCAGCCACGCATTCCAATATTTAGATGTCGATCAAATTATTGAAGACGACCCAGATGTTGTCCTCATCGATGAATTAGCGCATACCAATATTTCAAAAGAGCGACATGAAAAAAGGTACATGGATATTGAAGAAATACTTTCCCACGGCATTGATGTCCATACAACATTAAATATTCAGCACATCGAAAGTTTGAGTGAACAAGTGGCGTTACTGACGGGGGTCAAAATTAAAGAGCGTGTACCTGACCAATTCATTATGTCGAGTGATGCGATAGAGGTCATTGATATTTCACCAAAGCAACTCATCAACCGACTTAAAGCAGGAAAGGTGTATAAAAAGGAACGACTTGATACCGCATTTTCGCATTTTTTTACATACGAGAACCTTACTGAATTACGAGAATTAACACTGAGAACAGCCGCGGATATGATGAGCCAAAAAGAACGACTTTATAAGAAAAATGCAGATATTACCCCGCATGTCGCAGTCGCTATCAGTGGAAGTATCAGCAACGAAACCGTCATTCGAGAGGCACGTCGCATTGCAAATCGTGAGCATGCTCAATTTACAGCGGTGTATATTGACGTGTTTGATCATGAAGGGAAACAGTATGCAAATAATAGTCAAGTGCACCAAAATTTAATGCTGGCGCAGTCGTTAGGGGCATCCGTCAAAGTGATATATGATAATCAAATTGCATCGGGGCTTGATGATTGGTGTAAATCTCAGAAAGTGACGAAACTCGTTATCGGTCAACATATGAATGACAAATGGCATACACGGTTGAAGCGGCCTTTAATTGATCAATTACTTGATTTAAAACATCATTATAAAATTGAAATTGTGCCGATTAAGCATATTCAAATGAAAGCAAAGCCTGAGCGACAACAGCAACATATGCAACAAAAGCGTTGGACCGTCGATATTTTTAAAATGATTGCGATTCAAGCGATTTGCGTACTTTTAGGCTTGTGGATTTATAGCACAGGCAAAGGAGAACAAGATACAATCATTCTCCTGTTGTTTTTATTAGGGATTGTCGTTTTAAGTATGTGGACACAATCGTATTTGATCGGCTTTTTCGCTGCGATTTTAAACGTGTTAGTATTTAATTTCTTTTTTACCGTGCCAAGATTTACGTTTGAAGTTTATCGCTTTGACTATCCTATCACTTTCACGATCAGCATTATCGTTAGTATCGTCACGAGTGGCTTGTTAAAACAAATTAAACATCAGTACATCGTCACGAAACATCAATTGTACCGGACCGATATTTTGTTGCAATTTAATGATTCAATTAAACAAACGTACACGATTCCTGATTTATTGGTGAATGCAAGACATCAAATCCAACATTTGTTAAATCAAGAAGTCACGATTTATTTAGTAGAAGATGAAAAAATTTCAAACACGATACCGGCTGAAGGGCCACAGACTCATGATTCTCGCCATCAACAAGCGCTAAGTTGGATCATTAAAAATCAAAAGCGTGCAGGGGCAACGACGGATACGTTTCCAGGTATTCACTATTTGCTCATACCGATCGGCACAAAACCGGTCAAAGCGATTGTTTCCATACACTTTTCTGAAGCGAAAATTATCGATTCCTATGACAATTCTATTTTAGAGTCCATGTTGAATGAAATGTCGCTTGCTGTAGAGAACTTGAGCTTACTTCGTCAAACACGAGAGTCGATGTTACGAGCTGAGCGGGAGGTGGCACGTGCGCACTTTTTACGCTCCATTTCTCATGATATTCGCACACCACTCACCTCCATCATCGGATACTTAGATGTCTTATTGCTCAATGGGAAAGAAATGCCTCGCGCAGAACAACAGCAGTTAGTTTCGCGGTCGTTTGACGAAGCCCAGTATTTACACATGCTCGTTTCCAATATTTTGTCACTTACCAGACTCGAGCATTCGAATATGAAGCTCAACCGCCAATTGTATCTCATTGAAGAATTAGTTGAAGAAATCGAATCCGTGCTTGAACGTAGACGACTCAACAAGCAAGTGAAAGTGTCAGCATTACATGAGATGTGCTTCGTCAATATTGATAGTAAGCTCATTTTACAAGCGGTTTTTAATTTGATTGAAAATGCGTTAAAACATACGCCTCCTGAAACACCGATTATGTTAAGAATCAGTAAACATGAACCACACATTTTATTTGAGGTAATCGATAAGGGACCGGGATTGTCGGATGAAGAGCAACAGACGATTTTCCAACCTTTTGAGAAGCATCAACTTTTCAAAGACAATAAGAAAGATAGTATGGGACTCGGGCTTTATCTCGTGCAAGCGATTCTACAAAAACATGACAGTCAGTTAAAATATCGACAAAATGAGCCACATGGGAGTATATTTTATTTCAACTTACCTTTTGAAAAAGATACAAATTGAGGAGTGAAGTGCCGTGAATACAAAAATATTAGTGGTAGAAGATGATGCGGCGATTACCCATTTGCTCGATGTCTCATTAACCCTTGATTATTATGAAGTCATCACTGCGACAAATGGAAAGGACGCTGATTTTCAAATACGTTCTAAAGCACCAGACATCATTTTATTAGATTTAGGGTTACCCGATATCGACGGTTTAGAATTGATTAAAAGGATACGGCAAACTTTCGATATTCCTATTATTGTGATTAGTGCACGATTGGATGAACAAACCATTGTGGAGGCATTGGATAACGGTGCGAATGACTACATGACCAAACCGTTTAATGTGGATGAATTACGCGCACGTATTAGAGTGGTGCAACGGTTGGAGCATATGCAGAATCAAAAAGAAATTGTCTTTGAAAATGGCCCATTAGTCGTGTCGTATCAAGCTAAAACGGCCCAAATGGATGATCAAATGCTCAATCTGACGCCACACGAATTTGCCTTATTAGAATTATTGTGTCGTCACGTAGGTAAAGTGCTTACGTATGATATGATACTTAAAGCAATTTATGGTTATGTGAACCAATCAGAAATGCCGAGCTTGCGTGTACATATGACGTCGTTGCGCAATAAACTGACACAAGCCCATCCCGAGTCGAAACAACTCATTATTACGCGGCCTCGCATCGGTTATCAAATGCAATATTGGCAATAAAGTTATGCTGAAAAACAATGTTTCTGACTGTTTTATAATCATTCAATCATAAATAAGTGAGTAGGAAAGAGGTTGGGGATAACGTATCCCAGCCTCTTCCTGTGTGTTTAAAAAAATAAAGATACTGAAAATCAACCCATTATGGGACATAGATATTGATGTGTTGGGCTTATCTCATCCCCTCATTTTGCTACCTTAATTTGCGGTCCTGTTGTTTATTAGGCACCACAAAATAAAGAATCGCAAAGACGATAATGGAAATAAACGTGACGGTTGCTGTGATTGTCGGACTTAAACCAAACAGCACAGACGACAAGACACATAGCGTACTCACAATGATGGCAATTAAATAAATACGTTCTTTTAATTTTTGCGACATGACTTCTCACCTCTTTTACAACTTAATCATAACAAAATACAACATCGTTTCAATACTAAACTTTTGATGAAATACTATAAAAAAGTGTTTTTTCATTGTCGACAACTGATGAATGTGTTATATTGCAAGATGACTTAAACGATTCAACGTATTAAAGCATAGAAAAAGAGAGGATGAACGGTTTTGTCGCAACGGTCACAATGGAAATCGTCAACCGGCTTTATTTTAGCGAGTGCCGGTTCTGCGATTGGTCTAGGTGCACTATGGAAATTCCCATACATGGCGGGGATGTTCGGTGGTGGCGCATTTTTATTCATGTTTTTAGCTTTCACGATTTTAGTAGGCTTGCCACTACTCATTATGGAATTTGCGGTCGGTCAACTCGGTCGCACGTATACAACAGAAATATTTGGTCAATTAACAGGGCGCAAATGGTTAAACGGTATCGCTTGGATCGGTAATTTAGCGGTGTTTGTGTTGTTTAGTTTTTACAGTGTGATTGGCGGTTGGATTATCGTCTATCTCGGTTTTGTTCTTGCGCAATTGTTCCACATTGTGCCGACACAGCTTCATGATTTGCAATTTCAAGATATGATTAGTCAACCGCTCTATGTCGTTACAGGGCAGGCGATTTTTATTGCATTAACATGTGGTATCGTCATGCGTGGCGTACAACAAGGGTTGGAAAAAGCGTCGAAATTAATGATGCCATTACTATTAGTCTTTTTAATCATCATCGTAGTGAAAACATTATCGTTGGATGGGGCGATGGAAGGGGTGCGTTTCTTATTTCAACCCCGTGTCTCTGAAATCAATATGGAATCGATGTTATTCGCCTTAGGACAGTCCTTTTTTGCGCTATCACTTGGGACAACAGGGATGATGACGTATGCGAGTTACGCTTCAACAGACATGCCGATTAAAACATCCGCAGTGACGATTTTAATCATGAATATTGCCATTGCGATTTTAGCAGGGCTTGCCATTTTTCCAGCATTAGAGACGTTTGGCTACCAAGCGAAAGAAGGACCTGGCTTATTGTTTATCATTTTGCCACTCGTTTTTGAAAAGATGCAGTTCGGTACGCTATTCTATGCGATTTTCTTAGTGCTCTTTTTATTCGCGGCACTGACATCTTCCATTTCACTACTGGAGCTGAACGTGTCGAACTTAACGCGCAACGATAATCGTAAACGTCCAACGATGGCTTTTATAATCAGCTTAGGCGTTTTCATCGTCGGTGTACCTGCTACATTGTCATTTGGACCGCTCAGCCACATCCAATTTGGTGCCGGTTCCATTTTTGATAATATGGACTTTGTTTTTTCAAACATTTTATTACCTGTCGGCGCCTTAGCTTCAACACTAGCGATTGGCTATGCGATGGAAAAGGTGCGTTTGAAAACAGGATTTGGTAAGGATCCTCTGAAATTGTTTTCGATATGGTACATGTTCATTCGATACATTTTACCGGTTGTCATTTTATTGGTTTTCATTTTGCAATTAGTGTAAGAAATGTTCTATTCAAGTTGATTCAATTCAATTATACGCATGTTTGATGGTCTCCAAGGATGGATTGAACACACATCAAAATAAAGAGGAAGTGACTGGGAAAACGCCAATTGTTCCCGATTCGCTTCCTTTTTTATTTTGGGCACTCACATTATTCATAAAGGCGGTCGTCATCTAATGTGCTATGTTGAGCGAAATGACACAAATCATGAATCATTTGTTCGCGTAGTTCGGTCTCTCGTGCAGTTACTTCCAAACCGTGTGCTGCTAAAATGTCGAGACGGCCCATCCAAAAAATCATATCTAAAATGTGATACGCCGAGGCATAGTCTGGATGATCGCCACGAGACCAATTGAAAGTCGCTTGCCAAGTCGGCGTCACTGCTGACAATGCTTGATACAGTTGTTGAAACGGTGCTTTGAAATGCCAATTCGTAATCAGGTCACGCTGTTGTTGGGCAGTTTCGATGTGCTCTAGCGGTGGCACGGGCCCGCCTAAGCGTTGAATGACACGTTGAAATTGCCGCGGGGCTAATTTTTTTTGTTCGTTTTTAATATAAATGTCCCCCTCAGCTGTCGTGTGACCTAATAATACGGGGACATTGACATGGCGATAGTCTCGTTCGATATTAGCTGTGGCAACTGGTTGGTATAACAATTCTAAGCCTTTTGATGGGCCATACTGCATTTGGTGTCTCGCCATTAACGCTAATATCCCTTGTGCATCGAGTTCATGCCAAGGTGTGGACGGATAGTGTTTGGCTTTTAATGCTGTAAAGGCGTCTGCTTTATCGGATGCGACGTGAGGAGATTCCAAATGCAAAATCCCGCTTAACATGACAGCATTTTTAATCCAAGGCCGCACTGTAGGCATACGCAACATGGCCGCAACGCTCATTGCACCCGCGGATTGACCCATTAAGGTGAGGTGCTCCGGGTTTCCACCAAAATGTACGATATTTTCACGTATCCATTGTAGTGCACACATTTGATCTGACAAGCCATTATTCGCATCCCACTCCGGATTGATTGTAGACCAGTCTAAGAAACCGAGTGCACCTAAACGGTAATTCAACGTAACGACGATGACGGATTCGCGCTTGACGATTTCATGAGGATGATACAACGCTTGTGCGCTATGACCATTCACAAAACTGCCTCCATATATGAATACAATGACAGGCAATGGTTGGTGAGAGGGTGTTGCAGGACGCCAAATATTTAAAGTGAGACAGTCTTCACTCTGCGGGTAGTCTTGCACGTGTGTATCAAAAAAGGACTCTAATGAATTCGGTGGCTGAATCGGGACAGGTCCAAATGAAGTCGCTTGAAAATCTTCTGGCCACGTTGACAACAGTTGCGCATGTTTAAAACGTAATGCCCCAATAGGTGGTTGCGCATAAGGAATCCCTTTAAATACTTCATAATCAGTATGACGTTCACCATGAATCGTGCCTTTAGGTGTATGCAGTTCCATCCATCTCTCCCCTTTGTACTGTGAAATGTATCATATGATTGCTTTCATTATAACGCAAACGCGGCTTTCTTGTATGGGATGGCAATGTATAGGCATAAAGTGACAACATGCTTAATGCGTACCTCATAATTGAATCGCTCATTTGCAATTGTATAGCGCTATATCGATTGCTTTTAAGATAATTTGTATTTTTATAGCGATTAGCATTGAAACCGACACACATTTATCTTATAATTCATATGTATTAACTAAGAATTAGACGGTTGAAATGAGGGGACAGTGTTGAGAAATTTTGACTTGATTGGCCGGACACCGCTTGTACAACTCGAGCATTACAGTACGGACCGGGTGCAAATCTTCGCCAAATTGGAGATGCATAATCCAGGGGGCAGTGTGAAAGATCGCTTGGCCAAGTATTTAATCGAGCATGCGATAGAAGAAGGTCAGCTTCACCCCGGTGATCAAATTGTGGAAGCAACAGCGGGCAATACAGGTATCGGGCTAGCGATTGTTGCAAATCATTATGACATTAAATGTGTCATTTTTGCGCCAGAAGGTTTTTCAGAAGAGAAGATTTCGATTATGAGGGCACTCGGCGCTGAGATTCATCGTACACCCCAAGCAGAAGGGATGCTCGGTGCACGACAATGGGCCGAAAGCTATGCTGATGAGACAGGTGCTTTTTATACGAATCAGTTTGAAACGCGCAATAATCCAGCAGCGTACCGGGACACATTAGCAGTTGAACTCATTGAGGCACTTCCGGATTTAGACTACTTTGTTGCGGGTGCAGGTTCGGGTGGCACATTTGCAGGTGTAGCAGAGGCGCTCCAACCTCATGATGTGAAGTCGATTGTCGTTGAGCCACCCGGTTCTATTCTGAGTGGTCAAGAAAAAGGGCGCCATGATACAGAAGGCATTGGCGTTGAAGTGTGGCCACAATTTTTAAAACGAGAATGGATCGAAGCGGTCGAAGTGGTACCGGATGAGGTTGCTTTTCAACACGTAAAAGACTTAGCACGTTACGAAGGCATATTAGCGGGAAGTTCTTCAGGTGCTGCATTGGAAGGTGCGATTCGAGCGGCGTCCCGATTAGAACAAGGAACAGTTGTAGCCATTTTTCCTGATGGCAGTGATCGCTATATGTCGAAAAAGATATTTCAATACGGAGGAGATTTAAATGAATAAAAAAACATTATTGATCCATTGTGGGAATACAACTGATGAATATACAGGTGCGGTGACGACGCCGATCTATCAAACGAGTACGTATGAACAAGATGCGATTGGGGAGTTGAGACAAGGCTTTGAATACTCACGTACAGCGAATCCTACACGTTCATCACTCGAGTCTGTCATTGCTGATTTAGAACATGGGAATTACGGTTTCGCATTCGGTTCAGGCATGGCGGCCATCAGTGCAGTGATTATGTTGTTAGACCAAGGCGACCACATCATTGTCGGTTCAGATGTATATGGCGGCTCATATCGTGCAATGACACGCGTCTTCACACGTTTCGGTATTGAATTTAACTTTGTTAACACAACAGATGTTCAAAATATTGAAAATAAGATTAAAGATAATACGAAAATGTTATTTATCGAAACGCCATCCAATCCATTGTTACGTATTACAGATATTCAAGCAGTAAGTGAAATCGGCAAGCAACACGAACTCATTACTGTCGTGGATAACACATTTATGACGCCATATTATCAAACACCGTTGTCACTTGGCGCAGATATCGTTGTACATTCAGCGACGAAATATTTAGGCGGTCATAGTGACGTTGTAGCTGGACTTGTCGCAGTTAAAGATGAAACACTCGCAGAACGTATCGCATTTGTCCAAAACTCAACAGGGGGCGTATTAGGACCTCAAGACAGTTACTTGCTGATTCGTGGGATGAAAACATTAGCTTTACGTATGGAACAAATCGAACGTAACGCATTAGCTGTCGTTGAAATGTTGAATCAACATGACAAAGTGACGAAAGTGTATCATCCAAGCCAACCGTCACATTTAAACTACGACGTACATCAAGCGCAAGCAGACGGCACAACAGGTATCATCTCATTCGAAGTCGCAGATGTAGAAAAAGCAAAATTCCTCGTGAGACAAACGAAATATTTCACCTTAGCAGAAAGTTTAGGTGCAGTTGAAAGTTTAATTTCTGTACCAAGTTTAATGACACATGCTTCTATCCCCGCAGATGTTCGTGCAAAAGAAGGCATTGCGGATGGCTTGGTACGCTTATCATTGGGTATTGAAGATACAGATGATCTTGTAGAAGATTTAAAACAAGCACTCGATCAATTATAAGTCATGTTGGATTGAGGAGGCAGTACAGAAATCTCATGTGCAACAAAGATTTTGTCTACTGTCCCCATAGTAAGGCTCACTAGGCTTCTCAAAATCACGAGCAATAAAAATAATAAGCCTTAAGCCATCACGATTCTCGTTTATAAAATTAATCACATTCGACAACGTCATGCCATGTCTCGATTTGAACATGGTATGGCTTTTTTATATCCGCCAAATAAAAATGACCTTCGTGGGTGCCAAATTTAGTTGCGGTAAGTCCCAGGAACGCGCAAGTTAAACCAATACGGTATCAATAGCACCAAAAACTTTTATGTCCTATCTTCATGCGCACGCTTTTTAATAAGTATGAAACGAATATATCTAATCAAAATCATATAAAAATATTATAATTTTGATAAGTTGCAGAATTAGTCCCTAGGTTTATCTTATGATGAAAAACCACATTAAGGACTTTCGACAGGAGGCGTGATCAATGAATAGGATTAGAGTCGTACATAGCGTGAACGTTTTGAATTACTTATTTTTAATAGTTGGTGGACCGATTTGTGTGCAATTGATGATAGCGCTTGGTGATTTATTATTATATTTTGATACAACGTCATTAGCTGTTGGCATATTTTCATTGTGGCACCTGAACTCAGATGATGCGAAGTTACGAAAAGTAGGACTCATTTGGTTTATCGTCAATTTGCTAAATATATTTGTTTTGACACCTTTGATTATTTTTGTATTATTTTTTGGCATAAGTTTTTAACGACCGAAATCGCGTCTTGTCTTGTTGGATAGATCGTATCAAATTTTATCATAATACATAAATTCTCTTCCATAAACAATGATGAAGGAGTCATATCTCTCACAATTATGAAAGATAAATAAAAGAAATATTCGAGAAAAATGTCTTTATGAATAATATGATAGCTATTATTTTAATTCTCAAATAAACATGAGTAAATATATATCTATTCTAAACACCGCCATAACAGTTTTTGTAATCATAATGTTATATAACAGACATATTTCTACATGATAATCAGTGTATAATATAAAACTGTATGAGAGTAATATCTTCTATCTTAATAAGGAGGGAAACGAATGCGTAAAAAGTTCATCGCAGCATTATTAGGAACAACAGCTGCCGCTACAGCATTAACAGCACATGCAGATGCTTCAACAACATATCGCGTTAAAGCTGGGGATTCTCTTTGGTCTATTGCGACGAAATATAACATCACAATAGCGCAACTTAAACAACGTAATGGACTAACATCTAACTTGATTTTTCCAAACCAAGTGTTGAATATATCTGGAGGCAGCAGCACATCACGCTCAACAGCGCAATCATCAAATTCAAGTCATAGCAGTTCGTCATCAACAGTATATACGGTGCGTTACGGGGACACTTTATCTGGCATTGCAGCGAGATATGGAACAACATACCAAAACATTATGCGTTGGAATGGTTTGAATAGCTTCTTGATTTTACCAGGACAAAAGTTAAACGTGAGTGGTCCGTCAACATCAAGCCACAAAACAAGTAGTACAACAGCGAAGAAGGCAACGCCGAAACCAACGACAAGAACGTCTTCAAGAAATGCGAGTTATTACACAGTACAACCTGGGGATTCATTGTCATTAATCGCATCTAAATATGGTACGACTTATCGCCATATCATGGATTTGAACGGTTTGACATCGTTCTTAATTTTTCCAGGTCAACAATTAAAAGTGAGTGGTACAGCAACGTCGACGTCTTCAACACAATCGACTTCACGTCCGTCGTCAACAACGCCAAAGCATAACTCGCCTACATTTAATCATCAAAACCTTTACGATTGGGGTCAATGTACTTGGTACGTTTTCAACAAACGTAAAGAAATGGGTATGCCAATTAGTACATATTGGTGGAATGCGAATGCATGGGATGATAATGCAGCGCGTGACGGTTATTTAATCAACCATCAACCAGCAGTGGGCGCCATTTTACAGTCTGACTTAGGTTACTATGGGCACGTTTCTTATGTAGAGCGTATTAACCCAGACGGTAGTATTTTAGTATCAGAAATGAACTTTACTGCGGCACCAGGTATTTTGACATATCGTACAGTTGCAGCTTCTCGTGTAAGTTCATTCAAATATATTCATTAATCGAAAAAGGCGTGAGTATGCATTTTAATGTAGTGCTCACGTTTTTATTTATGTTCATCAATGTCGGATGGGCTAAAAATTTTTGTTGTTTTTGGTTCAAATCTCAAAAAGTTTGAATTTCATGTCATATGCTGTTAACACATTAGTAATAATCACATGGTTTTGGGGATAGTGCGATTAACATGACCGTCATGATGCGCTCGATGAAAGGTATGTTAAAATAATAAAAACAGCGATGTCAAAAAGAGGCAGAGGAGGGCGTGAGATGGATCGACGAATTCGTAAAACAACGAATGCAATTAAATCCGCACTTATCCAGTTGTTAAAAACTGAACCGTTAGACAAAATTACGATACAACAAATTGCAGATACCGCGGATGTCCACCGTGCGACATTTTATCAGCATTATTATGATAAATATGACTTGTTGGATCAAATTGAATATGAAGTGTTGGAAAAGATGCGAGTTAATTTTAATGATAAAGCGAAACAGCTCAAAGCGTTGAATAGTGTAGAAGAAGCGGCGATTGTGTTCAAGGAGATTCCGAAAGCGATGTTGACGATGATTTCAGAGGATATTGAACGCTATCAAGTGCTTTTAAGTAGTGGACGTAACCATGAAATTGAACAAAAACTAGGCGATATGATTGCGTTAAACCTCAAAAGTTTATTGCCTAATCCTGATGAAATTGAAGGCATTCCATTTCGTTACTTTCACGCTTTTGTATTAGGCAGTATGTGGTCGTTAATGCGCACATGGGTGTTGGATGAAGAACGTTTGCCGATAGATGCGCAAGTCGAAAACATTTATAAGCTCATGTATGAAGGACCGTGGAGAATGGTTTATCGTGCGTATCGTACATAAAAAGGCGTCGAACAGAAATCACAATGTAACGTTGGATTTCATGTTCACGCCTTTATTTGTTGTAGGACAATATAGATATCGCTTGTATTAGCTACGTGTACGAATCGCTTGGATTTTTTGAATGCCACTCCACACTTGACGGCTTGCTGAGAAGAAAGACCACGCTTTTGTGAACTTGCTTTTCGCACCAAGTGATAAATAGAAGCTTAATACGACATCCACTAAGCCAAGACCGACTGAAATGTAGCTCAACTTGCGGTTTTTTGAGCGATAAATGTAAGAATTGTAAAAGTCTACAACTAGTGTTGCGCCTGTTAAAGCAGTTGAAAGCACACTTAATGATTTGTTAGATTTTTTAGCCATAATACTTCCCCCAATGATTATAGTAAGATGTCATTCATTATAACATTAGTGATAGACCAAAGCTCAATAGATGCACTTTCCTTAAATTATTGCCGACACATCTTTTAGGTACAGCGTTGTAGAAAAATTTCAGTCCAATGACCGAAACACTTTTGGATGAAAATGTTATCTTAATTTGTTATCATTCGAGTAAGGAACAATATGATATATAAGTTATTATAAAGTGGAAATTTAATTCGACAATTACAAATAACATAAATTCCTAATTTTTTAGAACAGTATCGAGAGAAAGAGGAGTGGTACACATGAATCAAGTTACAAAAATTGCAGTCGCAACAACTTTATCATTAGGTACATTATTAGGGGCAACAGCTGGGTCAAGTGCAATCCATGCAGACGCACATGCCGCAACGGAACAGCAAACACCTTATTACACATATAACGGCTTATTTAACTTTAAAGGGAATAAAGCTTTAGAGGACCGAAACTTTTACCGTGCATTACAACACGACAACTTTAAATATGAAGGCTTAAAAGTTGGCGATTCTACATTCGCTGACGTTAAAAAAGCGGTAGGGAACGACGTGAAAAAATATTATGAAGAAAAAGGTGTCACATACTACGAGAAAAATGACGTCATTTTCGGTATTAATAGCGAAGGCAAATTGGTCAACATGACATTATTGATTGAAAAAATTAATCATAGTGACAAATCTGTACGCGAGCACGTGAAACAAGGCGAAATTTATGATGCCAAAACAACACATGTCGCATTTTACTCAGGTAACTCAATTGTGATTAAAGCAAAAGAGAGCCGTTAAGATTGAGGTGCACTTTGCCCATATAACGTCATAGTTAAAACAAACTCCGGGACTTTTCGTGAATAGTAGACGAAAGCCTCGGAGTTTTTGCGTTGATGAGAGCTTGTTTAAGTATTTCAATTTAATGCAATCGTGTGGCTTTGTTCGGCTTCTGCAATAGACTTGGCGAGATGTTGTGTATTCACAGGCGATTGTAATATCATACTTATTCCGACAAACTGCCAAAGAGATGGGGGGCAGTGCGTGATTCGGTGACGTCTTTAAGTCCTGCAGGTGGGCCGCTATAAAGCACACGCCCACCTTGATTCCCAGCGCCAGGTCCGACGTCAATGAGCCAGTCTGCTTGTGTCATCATCGTGATATTATGTTCGATTAAGATGACGGTATGACCTTCTTCAATGAGTTGATCAAAGCGTGTTTGTAGAATCGGGATATCATCTTCATGTAAACCTGTTGATGGCTCATCGAAAATAAATATTTTTTCTGTTACAGGTTCAATCATGTAGCGCGTCAATTTGAGCCGTTGAATTTCCCCGCCAGATAAGGTGTCGAGTGATTGGCCGAGTGTCATATAGCCGAGCCCTGTAGATTGCAAGGCACTTAACGTTTGAGCAATGGCGTCATGTGTTTGGAAAAGTGATAAGCCTTCTTCAACGGTGAGTGCTAACACGTCTGCGATAGAATAACCGTCGACTTTCGCCTCCAACACTTCTGGACGATAGCGGGTGCCCCTACATACTTCGCATACTTGGGAGAAGTCTGGCATAAAGGCGAGTTCGGTTTTGAGTACGCCTTTCCCGTTACAATTTGGACAGGCCCCATCTGAGTTATAACTGAACATACTTTTTTTCAGTCCTGTTGCTTTACTGAAAAATTCACGAACGTCGTCGAAAATACCTGTGTACGTTAATAAATTCGACCGGTTGGAAGTGTGTACGCCTTTTTGATCTATGAGTATCGCATCTTCATGTTTCGCAAAACCGCCTTTAATTAAGGAGCTTTTCCCTGAACCTGCGACACCTGTCACCACCGTTTGCGCATTTTTCGGGATCGCGACAGAGACGTCTTGTAAGTTGTTGTGTTGCAAATGTTCTAAATGTAACCATGCTTGATTGTCACGAATCGTTGACTGTTTCAAGTGATGTTGACGTGTCAATGCGCGCGCTGTATCGGTATCGGACTGTTTAAGTTGTGCATAACTGCCTTCAAATGTAATCTGGCCGCCATGTTTCCCTGCGCCAGGTCCGATGTCAATCACGTGATCCGCAATTTTGATGACGTCGGGATCGTGTTCGACGATGATGACGGTGTTGCCTTTATCACGGATATTGAGCATAATTTCGTTAATTTTTTCAATATCTGCAGGATGTAAACCAACACTCGGTTCGTCGATAATGTACACGAGGTCGGTTAACGGACTGTTCAAGTGACGAATCAGCTTAATCCGTTGTGACTCCCCGCCAGAAAGGGTCGTTGTTTCACGGGCGAGCGTTAAATAGTTCAGCCCAATATCATTCAAAGCTTGGAGTTGGGCTTTCAATGGTTCGATAATATAAGTCGCTTTGTCGCTGTCGATTTGCTCTAAAAAGGGAAGGGTTTCTTCAATCGTCAGTGCTGTAAAATCGGCAATGTTCAAGCCGTGAATTTTACAGCTGAGCACTTTTTGATTTAAGCGTTGTCCGTGACAGACAGGGCATGTTTGCTTGGTGACTACGCGTTCAACGTCCTTTAAAAAGCGTTTCTTCTCAAAGTTATCATTAATTAAAAATGAGCGTCGGAACCGGTGAATTAACCCTTCAAATTTTGCAGTTCTAGGCCATTCTGCGGGTGGATTTTTCAAACGTGTCGGCTCGGTGTAAAGAAACGTAGCAAGCTCTTCCTTTGTGTAGTCTTTGAGCTTTTTATCATTATCAAACAAACCCGAATAGCGATACCGTTTCCCGCGCCAACTATCCGGCTTAAATGACGGGAAGCGAATCGCATCTTCATTTAAAGATTTGTCGAAATCGAGCAGTTCGTTCAAGTCGATATCCTCGACATAACCGAGTCCTTGACAATGTTCACACATCCCATTCGGATTATTGAACGAAAAGACGTCTGAGTAACCGACGAAAGGTGTGCCAATACGCGACCACAATAGCCGGACGGACGCATAAATGTCTGAAATGGTACCGACCGTTGAGCGCGAATTGCCACCGAGTCTTTTTTGATTGATAACCATAGCGACGGGCAAGTTTTCAATATGGTCAACATCCGGTTTTTCATATTGCGTCAATTGGTGCTGAATATAACTCGAATAGGTTTCGTTCAACAGTCGTTCGGATTCAGCGGCAATCGTATTAAAGACAAGGGAAGACTTGCCGGATCCTGAACGCCCAGTTACGACCGTTAACTGATGTTTTGGAATGGAGACGTCAATATTTTTTAAGTTGTTTTGACGTGCGCCATGAATATGAATCGCTGTCATATCAATTCACCTCATTCACATTGTACCCGTTTTCACTCGGCTTGAAGCTCAGTCTAGATGAAAAGGAAGTTGATGGCGATGTTTCACAAGCCAAGCGGTTATCATAGCTGTAATCGGAATACAGACTGCAATGGCAATGCCACCTAACGCAATCGTAATGACTTCTTGTGCAAACAATTTGGCGTTGAGCATATGGCCGAAACTGTAATGCAAGTTGAAAAACCAAAAGACAATGGTCATCGAGCCCCCAATCAATGCGAGATAAATGGTGTTCGCAGACGTCGCTAAAATTTCTCGGCCGACGCGCATGCCTGAATGAAACAGTTCGCGTTCGGATAATGAGGGATTGGTCTCGTGTAACTCGAATACAGGTGAGCTAATCGTAATCGCCAAGTCAATCACTGCTGCAATGACGGCAAGTAGCACAGTAAAAATCATAAACTGCGCCATATCAATCCCAATATTTAATGAAAAGATATAAGTTTCGTCTTGTTCTTCTTGGGTGAACCCTTGTAGATGTCCCCAATGTACGGATAAGTAAACGGCGACAATCATTAATAGTGTCGTGACCATGCTCGCGATAAATGCAGCTAAAGTTTTTGTATTAAAGCGGTTGAGTAAAAATAAGTTAACCATCGAGACAATAATGCAAAAAATGAAAGTAACAACATAAATCGGTGCGCCAAAAACGATGGCGAGTACGGTCATAAACAAAATGATAAAGTTTAAAAATAGCGTTAAAAATGAAACGAGTCCTGTTTTACCGCCAAATATGAGCATCAGTATAAAAAGAATTAAACCTAAGATGACAATGGCATTCATCGTGTTGCACCTCCTCGTAGGCTTAACCATAAACGCATGAGAAAAATGGTCAATGGGATAGTTAAGACGATACCAATCCCGCCTGTAATGGCCCGGGAAATTTCTAATGACCAATTCATGCTAATGCTGTAAGTGAGCGTGTTGCCATTTTTTAAATAAAGTAAGAGCATCGGTAAACTTCCTGCAAGATATGAGAATAATAAAATATTCGTCATCGTTCCCATAATGTCACGACCGATGTTACGACCTGCGAGTACCCACCGTTGCATTGAAATGTGTGGCGACCGCTCTAACACTTCATACATCCCGCTTGAAATCGTAATGGCGACATCCATCACTGCCCCAAGCGTCCCGACCATAACGGAAGTAAGGAAGACGGTTCTAGGTTGAATCGTGAGAAAGCTCATCGTTTCATATTTAATCCCATGTCCATGTGTTAAACCGATGACACTCCATGCGATAAAAATACAAATGAACGTGCCGAGTAAAGTGCTGACAATGGTCACAATCGTACGCATCGACCAACCAATTACGAGCCACAGTGTTAAAGTTGTCGCAATAACGACTGCGAGACTCATTAGTAAAAAGAGATTCAGTTGCGGATACGTGTGATACAAACTAATGGCCGACAAAATGGCAAGCGCGTTAATGACGAGTGATAGGATGGATTGAAGTCCAATCCGTTGTCCGACAATGAGTAATGCGATAAAGAACGCGCTGATGACTGTAACGAGTACGGTATCGCGTTTTTTCTCGATAATATATGTATCTTTTTGATTTTTTCCTTTGTGTAGCAGAACTTTATCACCCGGTTGATACGCTTGTTCTTCAGTTTTCGATGCGTTATACCGGTGTTCGACGTGAAGGGTGTCGCCTTGTTGTTTCGTATTTAACAATTTCACTTGCAATACGTCTTCATATTTCACATCTTGATTATGTTGTTCATCTACTGACTTTTCTTGGTGATGACTTTCAATTTTCGTCACTTCACCGAGCGGGATATGATAAAACGAACTATTCAAACGTGTGAATACAATCGCACAAATCGCTACGAGGATACTCACCACGATGATGATGGTGTTTGTTTTTTTCGAAAGTTGCTTCATAAATCATTCTCCTTAATGATAAACCGAACGTTGTTGTATATGTGTCATGATGATTTGTATCACTTCATCACGTAATGGTTTTTGTAAATCGCGTCGATAAATGAGGCGTAACGTTTTTTTGAAATCTGTATGTGACAATGAAATCTTTTTCCATTGTTGATTTTGACTATATAAGTTGATGTACGTTGGCGCAAGTACGAAGCCTTTTTGATTGCGCAAAATAAAGCGTGCGAATTGTTCTTGATTCAAGACGCGGACGGGCTTGTCGGCATGCGTCATCAAATACGTTTTGAAGTCTGTAGGGATCGGTTCGAGCAAGTATAACGGTTGTTTCAATATGTGAGATAACGGTGGGTTCGGCACATTCATCATTGGCGCGTGTAAGTCTCCATATAAGACGTACGTTTCTTCCACTAGCGGCACTACTTCAAATGTAGGATCCGTCGTTGTAGCAGTCGTCAGTGCAAAATCAATTTCTTGTGCTTGCAACGCTTGTAATGACTCATGTTCATCTAACAATGCAGGAATGAGTGACAAGGACAGTTCGTTTTCAATTGTCTGTAACACTTGCGGTAAAATTTGGCCGATTGAGCCGTCTACATAACCGATAGTGAAGACGCTTTGCTGCTGTTGTACTTGAGTTTGAAACTGTGACAAAGTGAGATCAACTTGCTCGAGGATTTGTTGGGCATACGTTAGCAACTGTTTGCCTTCTGCGGTTAAAAAGACGTTACGGCCACGACGATAAAATAATGATGTTTCAAGTTCGTTTTCTAAATTATGAATATGACGGCTAATTGCAGATTGTGCGACGTTCAATTCGAGTGCTGCTTCAGAAATATGTTCACGTTTTGCGACTTCGACAAAGTATTTGAGTTGTTTCAATTCCATACCATTCCACCTCTTGCTATTTATATTATCTCAAAATTAGATAGATTTCATCTCAAGTATATATTGATGTGATAAATCGCTTTGCTATATAGTTGAAATATTACTAAAGGGAGGTGTCAGAAATGTCTAACAATTATTTAAATTCCAAAATCGGACTTTATGACAGTCGTGAAGAACATGACGCGTGTGGGATTGGCTTTTATGCGAATATGAATAATGAACGTTCTCATGAGATTGTCGAAAAGTCTTTAGAAATGTTACGCCGTCTTGACCACCGTGGAGGTATCGGTGCAGATGGTATTACAGGTGATGGGGCAGGCATTATGACAGAAGTGCCTTATCAATATTTTTCAGAAGTCACTGATTTTGATTTACCGGCTGAAGGTGACTATGCGGTAGGGATGTTGTTTGCTAACGTCAAGATTTCTGACACAAAACATGCAAAGGTAATTGCATCATTGTTTGAAGGAGAAGGATTGCGTGTCATCGGTGAGCGTCAAGTACCGGTCGACGTGACGTGTCTCGCGCCGCATGTAGCAGAAACGATGCCAGTCATTCAGCAAATATTCGTCGTGAATGATAGCGCTCAAGACTTTAAGCGTGCATTGTACCTTGCGCGTAAACAAATCGAAAAATATGGGGAAAGTGCACAGTTAGATTTATATTTTACGAGTTTATCGACACGTACCATAGTTTATAAAGGATGGTTGCGTTCAGACCAAATTAAATCATTATATGTCGATTTACAACAGCCCTCATACGTATCGAAATTCGGATCGGTACACTCGCGTTTTAGTACGAATACATTTCCGAGTTGGGAGCGTGCACATCCAAACCGCTTGCTCATGCATAACGGTGAAATCAATACGATTCAAGGTAATGTCAACTGGATGCGTGCCCGTCAACGTCGCTTAATTGAAACGATTTTTGGCGAGGCACAACATAAAGTGCATCAAATATTGGATGAATCGGGCAGTGACTCGGCAATTGTGGACAATGCACTGGAGTTTTTAAGCTTAGCGATGTCGCCTGAACAAGCGGCGATGTTACTCATTCCAGAACCGTGGTTGTATAACGAAAGTAACGATCCGAAAGTACGCGCATTTTACGAATTTTATAGCTATTTAATGGAGCCATGGGATGGACCGACCATGATTTCATTCTGTGATGGTGACAAGTTAGGGGCTTTAACCGATCGAAATGGCTTGCGACCAGGCCGTTATACAATTACGAAACAAAATGAAATCGTCTTTTCATCAGAAGTCGGCGTCGTGGATGTAGACGAAGCAGACGTTGTATTTAAAGGACAACTGAATCCAGGTAAGTTATTGCTCGTCGATTTTAATCAACATAAAGTCATCGAAAATCATGAATTAAAAACCACGATTGCAGAGCAGCAACCGTATTTGGAATGGTTGGAAACCTATCAACACAAGCTCGATTTGGAAGCAGTCCCATATGCGGCTGGGCCTGTTGCTGTAGACCATGTTCTTCAAATGCAACAACGCTTTGGCTATACGAAAGAAGAATTGGATAAATATTTAACGGAACTTGTGACGGGTGGTAAAGATCCTATTGGGGCAATGGGTTACGACGCGCCACTTGCTGTACTCAGTGAACAACCTGAATCACTGTTTAACTATTTCAAACAACTCTTTGCGCAAGTAACGAACCCACCGATTGACGCATATCGTGAAAAAATTGTAACAAGTGAATTGAGTTATTTAGGTAAAGAAGGTAACTTGCTCAAACCGGGGCCAGATGTCCTTAAGCGGGTGCAACTGAAACATCCCGTGTTGACGCCAGCACAATTAGACGTCATCGGACAAGAAGGCTTTACGTTAGCAGAGTTTTCGACAGGTTACACAGGTGGCTTAAAAGAGGCGCTAGACAACTTAGGGGGAGCGGTCGTCAAAGCGGTACGTCAAGGGGCAGAAATCATCGTGTTAAATGATAGTGACGTCACCGAAGCAGACCAGTATGCGATGTCGATTTTATTAGCGGTGAGTCATATTCATCAATTATTAATCCGGGAAAATTTACGGATGCAAACGAGTATTGTCGCAAGTTCTGGTGAAACACGTGAAGTGCATCATCTCGCTTGTTTAGTCGGTTACGGTGCGAATGCAGTCATCCCGTATCTTGCACAACAAACAATTGCACAATTGACAGAGCGCGGTCGATTAGACGGTGTAGTGGCCGATAATGTCGCGCGTTACAACGCCATTTTATCAGAGGGACTGATTAAAGTAATGGCGAAAATGGGTATCTCTACGGTTCAAAGTTATCAAGGGGCACAAATTTTTGAAGCGGTAGGGTTATCCGAAGCAGTGATTGACGATTATTTTACGGGCACAACTTCAAAATTATCGGGTATCTCCATTGAAACATTAGACGCTGAAAACAAGGCGCGCCAAACAATTAAAGGTGACACATTAGATCCAGGAAGTACATTCCAATGGCGTCAACAAGGTCAACATCATACATTCAATCCGACAACGATTCGATTACTCCAACATGCGTGTCGCGACAATGATTATGCACAGTTTAAAGCATTTTCTAAAGTGGCGAACGACCAAACGAGCAGCCATATTCGAGACTTATTTGCATTCAAATCACAACAGGCCATCGATATTGCACAAGTCGAACCGGTTGAGGAAATTGTGAAACGCTTTAAAACGGGTGCGATGAGTTACGGTTCAATTTCACAAGAAGCGCATCAAACATTAGCGGAAGCGATGAACCAACTCGGCGGTAAAAGTAATAGTGGTGAAGGTGGAGAAGCTTTATCACGCTATGAACCGCAAGCAGATGGACGCGACTTCAAAAGTGCGATTAAACAAGTGGCTTCAGGCCGTTTTGGTGTAACGAGTCATTATTTACAACATGCGAAAGAGATTCAAATCAAGGTTGCTCAAGGCGCTAAACCAGGGGAAGGCGGACAGTTGCCAGGCAGTAAAGTGTATCCATGGATTGCGGAGGTGCGTGGTTCAACACCAGGCATTGGCTTGATTTCGCCACCCCCACATCACGATATTTATTCGATTGAAGACTTAGCCCAATTGATCCATGACTTAAAAAATGTTAATCGTGATGCGGACATTACTGTGAAACTCGTATCTAAATCAGGTGTCGGCACGATTGCTGCAGGGGTTGCGAAGGCATTTGCAGATAAAATCGTCATTAGTGGTTACGATGGCGGAACAGGTGCGTCACCGAAAACGAGTATTCAGCATGCGGGATTACCATGGGAGCTCGGTCTTGCAGAAACACATCAAACGCTTATGATGAATGATTTGCGTTCACGTGTGCGTTTGGAAACAGATGGTAAGTTACTAACAGGTAAAGACGTTGCCTATGCATGTATGCTCGGTGCGGAAGAGTTTGGTTTTGCGACAGCACCGTTAGTCGTCTTGGGCTGTATTATGATGCGTGTGTGTCATAAAGATACGTGTCCAGTCGGTATCGCGACACAAAACGGTGACTTGCGTAAACTCTACACAGGTAAAGCGCAACATGTGGTGAATTATATGCATTTCGTTGCCGAGGAATTGCGTGAAATTATGGCAGAACTCGGTATTCGTACAGTCGATGAGCTTGTCGGACGTACAGACTTACTGAAACGTTCAGCTGTTGCCTATCATCATCCAAAAGCGCGTGAAATGAAGTTAGAAAACTTGTTGTATCAACATGACGGTCCACGTACAAAAGAAATTGAACAACGTCACGGTCTCGAACATGGCTTTGATTTGACGACGTTATTACCCGCATCGCAAGCGCATATTCAAGCGGGCAGTCACTTTAAAGGTCAGTTCGAAGTCGGCAATGAACAGCGTAACGTCGGTGTCATTACAGGTAGTGAAATTACGCGCACACACGGTTTGCATGGCTTGCCAACAGATACAATTGTAGCTGAAACGCATGGGCATGCCGGTCAAAGTTTAGGTGCATGGATACCACAAGGGTTGACGCTCTATCATACGGGTGATGCGAATGACTATGTCGGTAAAGGATTATCTGGCGGTAAAATTGTCGTCAATGCACCGAATGTCGCGCGTGAAGACGAAATCATTGTCGGTAATGTTTGTTTCTATGGTGCCACGAAAGGTGAAGCGTATATTAATGGGCGTGCGGGTGAACGTTTCTGTATCCGTAATAGTGGTGTACACGTTGTCGTTGAAGGTGTCGGTGATCATGGCCTTGAATATATGACAGGCGGGCGTGTCGTCATATTAGGTGATGTCGGTAAAAACTTTGGCCAAGGCATGAGTGGGGGTGTGTGTTACGCGTTCCCTTCAGATGTTGAACAGTTTAAAGCACACAATCAACTGGCAACATTAGATTTTGATGTGGTCGAGGACGAAGCGGAAAAAGCGATGTTAAAAGGCATGTTGGAACGTCATCTGGCTTATACAGATAGTCAAAAAGCAGCAGTAATTTTAGCTGATTTTGAGGCGCACTTACAGCAATGTGTCAAAGTCATTCCGAAAGATTATAAGCAAATGGTGCAAAAAATTCATTATCATCAGCAACAACGTGCATCACAAGACGACGCGTTATTAGCTGCATTTAATGATGATCAAAATATAGATGAAGTGGCACAAGCGGAACCGATTGCTGTGTACTAAAGGAGGCTAACTATGGGTGAATTTAAAGGTTTTATGAAATATGATAAGCAAAAGCTCGCAGAAATGCCTCTAGAGACACGTATTCATCACTATGAGGCATATCAGTCACGTTTCTCACAAGAAGATGCGCAACAACAAGGGGCACGTTGCATGGATTGTGGGACGCCATTTTGCCAAGTAGGTGAAATGGTCGAACGTGAAACAGTGGGCTGTCCGCTCGGTAATTACATCCCAGAATGGAACGATTTAGTGTATCGCGGTGACTTTAAAACGGCATACGAACGTTTAGCAGAGACGAACAATTTTCCGGATTTTACAGGCTATGTGTGTCCAGCTCCGTGTGAAGCATCATGTGTCATGAAGATTAATCGCGAATCTGTAGCGATTAAAGGGATTGAAAGAACGATTATTGACGAAGCGTTTGAACAAGGTTGGGTGAAGCCGAAAAGCCCTTCAGTACGTCGCGATGAAAAAGTAGCGATTATCGGGAGTGGCCCTGCAGGATTAGCCGCAGCAGAAGAGCTAAATGCATTGGGATATCAAGTCGTCGTGTATGAGAAAAATGCCCAACCAGGTGGCTTACTGACTTATGGTATTCCAAATATGAAGCTCGATAAAGAAGTTGTGTTTCGACGTATTCGTTTATTAGAAGAAGCAGGTATTACTTTTCACTGTAACGTAGAAATCGGTAAAGATGTGAGCAAAAGTGAACTGGATGAGACGTATGATGCTGTCGTCGTTTGTACAGGTGCCGAAAAGCCGCGTGACTTGCCGTTAGAAGGTCGTATGGGTCGTGGTATTCACTTTGCGATGGATTATCTGACTGAACAAACGCAATTGTTATTGCTTGAAACGGATACGCAAACCATTTCGGCTCAAGGTAAAAAAGTCGTGGTCATTGGTGACGGTGATACAGGGGCTGACTGTGTTGCGACAGCATTACGTGATGGTTGCGAATCCATTATCCAATTCAACCGTAAAGCGCGTAAACCTGAGCGTTTTGAATTTAACTATAGCTGGCCGCTTGCACAACCTGTATTGAAGAAAGACTATGCGCATCAAGAATATGAAGCGAAATATGGGCAAGAACCCCGTGCATATGGTATTCAAACGATGCGCTTCGATGTCGATGAGTTAGGTGATGTCCGCGGTATTTATGCGCAAGTCCAACGCGATCATGCTGACGGTACAATTGTAGGGGATGATCGAGAAATTTTTATTCCGGCTGACCTCGTTTTGCTCGCGATTGGCTTTGAAGGTGTCAAATCACCATTGGCACACGCATTGCAGTTAAAAGTAGAGCGTCAAAAAATTGTGGCGGACACAAAAGATTATCGTACGAATCAGTCAAAATATTTTGTAGCAGGGGACGCACGACGCGGTCAAAGCCTTGTTGTTTGGGCGATTAAAGAAGGCCGTGAAGTCGCGCAATCAGTGCACCGCTACATAGCCGGAAAAGTTTTTATATAAATTTTGTAAAATTCTTGTTGACAATGTGAACGAGCTGTAATAATATATGTTATGTGCTCGTCACACGGAGGAATACCCAAGTCTGGCTGAAGGGATCGGTCTTGAAAACCGACAGGGGCTTAACGGCTCGCGGGGGTTCGAATCCCTCTTCCTCCGCCATTATAAGTAAAATCCAAGACTAATAGATATAAAAGCCAAACATTCAAGCGGTTGAATGCTTGGCTTTTTTTTGCGCTTTTTTAACTTAATTGAACCAGAAGTTGTTCATCCTCTATGTGTGGGTGTTCGTTGTCATTGTAAAACACACTTCCTGATACATCCTTCTATATTGTCACCTCGTATGACAGGGATCAGAAATTGTAACATATTTTGTACTACAATTATCAATGTAGTGATGAGAGCGTATTTAACTGTTTGATTTAACGATGCTAACGGGATATTAAAAATAATTGAGGTGAATCAATTATAGCTACAATTACAATTAGAGTCAGTGATGATGAGAAAGTTTTTAAAGTATATAGCAGACTTTTTAGGGTTGAGTTTGAGCGAAGTACTTAAACAATATACTTTTGAAGATTTAGAAGATATCTATGACGCTAAGGTAGGAGATGAAGTGTTAAAAGAATATCGTGAAACAGGTCAAAACGCTTTGGATGTTGAAGATGTAATGAAGTAAATGATAAGACTGGGAAGAAATTCTCGGTCTTTTTATTTTCGAAATGGTAAAAACGTATTTCTTCTCATCTTGCTCATGTTGCCAAGCGAAAGCGCGATGTGATCTTGAGCCAACGTTACATAAAGTACAATAAAAAAGGAAAATGTAAATGTAAGCCTTTACAAAACTTCTCTGTACAAGTTTCTAAATAAGGAGTGACAGTGATGGCAGTGAAAAAGAAAGATGTCCGTGATATTATCGAAGCAATTGGTGGAGAGGAAAATCTTCAGTCCGCAACACATTGTGTGACGCGTTTGCGATTAGTGTTAAAAGATGACAATCAAGTGGACAAAGACAAGTTAAGCGAGAACCCACTTGTTAAAGGGCAATTTAAAGCGGATCAACAATATCAAATTGTAATTGGTCCTGGAACGGTAGACGAAGCATACAAAGTGTTGATGGAGGAAACGAATACGCAAGCGGTATCGAAAGAGGAAGCGAAAGCACAAGCGGCCAAAAAAGGAAATCCGTTACAACGTTTAATTAAGTTGCTTGGTGATATTTTCATTCCGATTTTACCTGCTATCGTAACGGCTGGTTTGTTATTAGGGATTAACAATGTGTTGACGATGAAAGGTTTAGGTGATGCGCCGTCCATTATAGAAAGATTTCCGCAAATTGCTGATTTCGCTAATATTATTAACGTCATTGCGACAACGGCATTTATTTTCTTGCCAGCATTAGTCGGATGGAGTGCAATGCGTGTGTTTGGTGGCAATCCGGTATTAGGGATTGTGCTCGGGCTCGTATTGATGCATCCACAGTTGTTATCACAATATGACATTGGTAAAGTTGATGAAATTCCAGCGTGGCACATTTTTGGTTTAACAATCGAACAATTGAACTATCAAGGACAAGTGCTGCCTGTCCTCCTCGCAGCGTATGTGCTGGCGCAAATTGAAAAAGGGTTGAACAAGGTCGTTCATGATTCGATTAAACTCCTTGTTGTCGGCCCAGTCGCATTGTTAGTAACTGGATTTTTAGCATTTTTATTTATCGGACCTCTCGCGTTATGGATTGGTACAGGTATTACATCAGCGGTTCAATTTTTATTTGGCAATGCCGGCTGGTTTGGCGGTGCCGTGTATGGCTTATTGTATGCACCACTCGTAATTACAGGTTTGCATCACATGTTTTTAGCAGTCGACTTCCAACTCATGGGAAGTGAACTCGGTGGTACGTACTTATGGCCAATTTTAGCGTTGTCTAACATTGCGCAAGGTTCAGCCGCATTTGGCGCATGGTTCGTGTATCAACGTCGTCAAATGAATAAAGAACAAGGTTTAGCGATGACATCTGGTATTTCAGGCTTTTTAGGCGTGACAGAGCCAGCAATGTTTGGTGTCAACTTGCCATTGAAATACCCATTCTTCGCTGCCATTTTAACGACGATGGTCACTGGAGCGATTGTAGGTGGCTCTGGCGTATTAGGTTCAGTCGGTGTCGGTGGCGTACCTGCAATCATTTCGATTAAATCACAATTCTGGGGTGTTTTCGGTATTGCGACGTTGATTTCGATGGTCGTACCGGCAGTATTAACGATCATTTTCTCAAAGTTAAGTCGTGAAAAAACGAAAAAAATGGTCAATGACGAACAGTAAGTTTTAACATGTTGCACAGCACAAAGAAAAAATAAGGTGGGTTTCACATGGTAAGGCAAGATTGGAAAAAATCAGTTGTGTATCAGATTTATCCAAAGTCTTTTAACGATACGACAGGTAATGGGGAAGGCGATTTAAAAGGGATCATTGAAAAACTGGATTATTTACAATTTTTAGGGGTCGATTATTTATGGCTCACACCGATTTACGATTCGCCGATGAATGATAATGGCTATGACATTCGTGATTACTATCAAGTGAATGCGCAATTTGGGAATAAAGAAGATTTACGCACATTGATTGACGAGGCACATGCACGTGGATTAAAAATGATGCTTGATATCGTTATCAATCATACATCAACAGAACACGAATGGTTTCAACAAGCGCAACAGTCAGTAGACAATCCGTATCGCGATTATTACTTTTTTAGACGCTCAGAAGATGGGTCGCCGACGAATTGGCTATCGAAGTTTGGTGGGAACGCATGGCAGTATGATGAAGCGACAGATGAATATTATTTACATTTATTTGATGTGACCCAAGCGGATTTGAATTGGGATAATCCGGAAGTGCGTCATGCATTGTATGAAATGATTAATTATTGGATTGATTTCGGTGTAGATGGCTTTCGCTTTGACGTGATTAATTTGATTTCTAAAGATACGTTTGAAAACTCAAATGACATCGGCAAAGAATATTACACAGATGGGCCACGTGTGCACGACTATATCCATGAAATGAATCGTCATACGTTTGGTGATCGCAATATGATGACGGTCGGTGAAATGTCGTCTACCTCCATTGACCATTGTATTCAATATACGAATCCAGAGCGCCAAGAGTTGAGTAGCGTGTTTAACTTTCATCATTTAAAAGTCGATTATCGTGACGGGCAAAAGTGGACGAACCAAAAATTTGATTTGTTGCAATTGAAGCAGATTTTGATGGAATGGCAAACGAAAATGTATGCTGGCAATGGTTGGAATGCGGTTTTTTGGTGTAATCATGACCAACCGCGTGTCGTTTCAAGATTCGGTAGTGATGCGACTGAAGCGTTACGTCAACAAAGTGCCAAAACGTTAGCCATTGCCTTACATTTATTACAAGGGACACCGTATATTTACCAAGGTGAAGAAATTGGCATGACAGATCCGCATTTTCAGTCGATTCAACAATATCGTGATGTGGAGTCGTTGAATGCGTATCGTGAAATGCGTGAAGCCGGGATAGACGAAGCGGAAATATTAACGATACTCGGGCAAAAATCGCGGGATAATTCACGTACGCCGATGCAATGGAATGGTGAAGCGCATGCCGGTTTTACAACTGGAACACCGTGGATTGAAGTTGCGGATAATTACAACACGGTGAATGTCGAAGCGGCCATAGCAGACCCGGAATCCATTTTATACACGTACAAAAAGTTAATTCAGTTGCGTCATGAACACGATATTGTGACGTATGGAGAAGTTGTGCCGCGCTATCTCGATCATCCGCAACTGTTTGTGTATGAACGACGCTATCAAGGGGACACTTGGTTGATTATTGCGAATATGACATCAGAAAAAGTCACATTGCCGGAAGATTTGGATCGCTCTGGTTCGGTCGTCCTTCAAAGTGGTATAATAAAAGGAAATGAACTCGAAGCATATGCAGCAATCGTTGTAGCGAGATAATGAAAATGAGAGGCAAGTCGGATGAAAAACCAAAATAAATTTCAATATATTTATGAACGTTTACGTATCGCAATTTTGGAAGGTGAATATGAATACGGTGAACAATTGCTTTCTGAACATCAGTTGGTGAAAAAATACAACGTGTCACGTGAAACAGTGCGGAAAAGTTTGAACATGCTCGTCTTGGATGGCATGATTCAAAAAATTCGTGGTAAAGGTTCAGTCGTCATTTATCAAGGCGTGACAGAGTTTCCATTTGCTGATTTGAAAAGCTTTAAAGAGGTTCAATCGCAACTCGGTCTTCATTACGAAACCGTCGTCGTCCGTTTTGAAAAGATCAAAGCGGCGGACGTGCCTCAAGTGAAAAAGGCGTTGGAACTAACAGCTGACGAAGAACTATGGCATTTCATTCGTTATCGTCAAATGGAAGGTATAACGAAAATTGTTGATGAAGATTATGTGCGTGCGAACCTGTTTCCAGAGTTGTCTGAAACGGTCGTTCAAAACTCTTTATACGATTATATTGAAAAAGTGAAAGGGTATGAGATTAGTTTTTCGAGCAAATCGATTACGTTCGAACCGTTTGGAGAGTTGGAGCGCGCAGCATTTGGCGATGTGACACCTCAATATTCGGCCACTGTACGAGGCATCGTCCATTTGAAAGATACGACAAAATTTCAGTATAATGTATCTAAACATATTGCCACTGAATTTAAATTTATTGATTTTTCTAGACGACATTCACATTTATCATAATGGGTGAAACATTACATGATTTTCATTGCTTGCAATCTTGATTATGCTTGCAATTCTAATCTGAAGTATAGTATTATTAGATGTACCGTGCTAAGCGGGGAGGTAGCGGTTCCCTTTACTCGAAATCCGCTTTACGCGAGGCCGAATTCCTTTGTGAAGGGTGTGTATTTGTGAAGTCTGCCCAGAGCACGAGGTGTTTGAAGATTTCGGTCCTATGCAATATGAACCCATGAACCATGTCAGGTCCTGACGGAAGCAGCATTAAGTGGATCCTCGTATGTGCCGTAGGGTAGCCGAGATTTAGCTGTCGACTCTGGTAACGTTTGTGATGCGCATTCGACACAGAGGTGCACGGTTTTAATTTTAAATGTAATGTATTGTGAAATAGATACAAGAGTGGCTGTTAAGAGTCGCTCTTTTTTTATACTTTATTTTAACGCTAAGGGGTTGAAGCAATGTCTATATTTTTAAGTACACCAACTGAAAATGATTATGAAGCAACATATGAAATGATTGCAACAGCATTTGAAGACGTTCCTGAGTCTGACCATCAAGAACACCACCTCGTCAAACGTCTGCGCTTGTCACCGAATTATCGTTATGAATTAGAAGTCGTTGCGAAAACAGATGAAGGCGACATCATCGGTCACGGCATGTGCTCTGAAGTGACAATTCAAAATGATGACACGACGTATACTGCACTTGCATTGGCCCCGTTAGCTGTCGTGGCGGAATATCGTCATAAAGGGATTGGTCGAGCACTCGTTCATGCTATAGAGGAGCGTGCATTTGCTGAGAACTATACAGCAATTGTCGTGTTAGGGCATGCCGATTACTATCAAAAGTTAGGTTATGAGGAAGCGGCACCACATCATATTTTGGCGCCATTTGATGTACCATCTGAAAACTATCGTGTCAAATTTTTGTGGGATACACTCGAGGACCCGCCTAACGGTAAAGTGATCTATCCAGACGCATTTTTTGAATAGGATGTTGCCATACAAATCAGTCGTAACGTGCTATAATGAAACCATTGTTAATTCGGAGGTGCCAAATTGGATTACCAAGCATTATATCGTATGTTTCGTCCTCAAAGCTTTGAAGATGTTGTAGGGCAGGAACATGTGACCAAAACACTTAAAAATGCTATTGCTAAAGGTAAACAGTCGCATGCTTATATTTTTAGTGGGCCACGTGGTACTGGGAAAACGAGTATCGCTAAAATATTTGCCAAAGCGATTAACTGTGAAGTACGTGATGACGGCGAACCGTGTAATGAATGTGCAAGTTGTAAAGGCATCACACAAGGATACAATTCTGATGTGATTGAAATTGACGCAGCAAGTAACAATGGTGTCGACGAAATTCGTAATATTCGTGATAAGGTGAAATATGCCCCGAGTGAATCGAAATATAAAGTGTACATTATTGACGAGGTACACATGTTGACGACAGGGGCGTTCAATGCGTTGTTGAAAACGTTAGAAGAGCCGCCTGCACACGCCATTTTTATTCTTGCGACGACTGAACCACATAAAATACCGCCGACGATTATTTCACGTGCACAACGCTTTGACTTCAAGGCGATTAATGCCAACCGTATTGTGGACCGTTTGAGCTATGTGGCACACCAACAACAAATTGAGTTTGATGAGGCTGCTTTGACGTTTATCGCTAAAGTGTCTGAAGGTGGGATGCGTGATGCGCTCAGTATTATGGACCAAGCGATTGCATTTGGTGACGAACGTTTGACATTAAAGGATGCTTTAGATGTAACGGGGAGTTTAGACGAATCTGACCTCAACGTCCTTTTCCAAGACATTGTTCAAGGTCATGTCCATGAAGCCTTTGAGCGCTATCATCAATTCGTGAGTGAAGGTAAAGAAGTGAATCGTCTCATTAATGACATGATTTATTTTGTAAGAGATACGATTATGGCAAAAACGACGCAATTAGAAACAGAATACGATGCGCTTATGCCATTTAATTTAGAAGCCTTATACAAAATGATAGATGTCATTAACGACACACTCGTATCCATTCGATTTAGTGTGAATCAAAACGTCCATCTAGAAGTCTTGCTCGTGAAGTTATCTGAAATGGTGAAAGAAGTGGGCCGTACAGGTGAAGTCGTAGTCAATCATGCGCCAACTGAACAACATGACGCGATGATAAGACGAATGGAAGCGTTGGAGTCTGAGTTACAAACATTAAAATCTCAAGGCTTCTCCACAGCGACTGCACCACCTAAGCCACAAGCACCAACTAAACGTCGAGGAAGCGGTTCGACGTATTCTGTTGAGCAAATTGCGAAAGTATTGGATAAAGCGAATAAAGAAGACATTGCACTGATTAAAGAACGCTGGGCAGATGTCATTCAATATGCGAAAGATCGTAATCAAAAATCGCTCGTCAGCCTGCTTCAAAATTCAGAACCTGTCGCGGCAAGTGAAGATAAAGTGTTAATCAAATTTGACGAAGAAATTCATTGCGAAATCTTGAAAAAAGACGAAGAGAAAAAGCAAAGTATTGAAAATGTCGTGAAAGATATGATTAACAAATCTGTAGAAGTCGTCGGTGTCCCAGCTGATAAATGGATGCAAGTGCGCAGTGATTACATTTCAAATCGTAAACGTGAGAATACTCAGAACAACGCATCAGAAGCAGAAAAACCAGCTGAACAACAAAATGACGTCGTACAAACTGCGAAAGATTTGTTCGGTGAAGAGATGGTGCATCTGATGGATGAAGAAACATGACAAGCGATTGAAAGGTATGTATAATTGAAATCGAATCTAAGAGAGATATACTCTTATCATAATAGAGTTGAAAATTAAGGAGGATTTATTTATGCGCGGTGGCGGAAATATGCAACAAATGATGAAACAAATGCAAAAAATGCAAAAGAAAATGGCAGAAGAGCAAGAAAAATTAAAAGAAGAACACGTTGAAGGAACAGCTGGCGGTGGCATGGTCAAAGTCGTTGTTTCTGGACATAAAGAAGTGGTCGATGTCATCATTAATGAAGAAGTAGTAGACCCAGAAGACGTAGAAATGTTACAAGACCTTGTATTAGCAGCAACAAACGAAGCGATGAACAAAGCAGACGAATTAACTGCAGAGCGTTTAGGTAAACATACTAAAGGTCTTAACATCCCAGGAATGATGTAAGATGCATTATCCTCAACCGATATCGAAACTGATTGATAGTTTCATGAAATTGCCAGGCATTGGTCCTAAGACGGCTCAACGTCTGGCATTTCACGTACTAGATATGAAAGAAGATGACGTCGTACAATTTGCTAAAGCGCTCGTGGATGTCAAACGAGAACTCACCTATTGTAGTGTGTGTGGTCATATTACCGAACAAGACCCTTGCTATATTTGTGAAGATAAACAGCGTGATCGTTCAATGATTTGTGTCGTTGAAGATGATAAAGATGTGATTGCAATGGAGAAAATGAAAGAATATAAAGGGTTATATCACGTGCTACACGGGACGATTTCACCTATGGATGGTATCGGACCTGAAGATATCAATATTCCAAGTTTAGTAGAACGCTTGAAAGATGAAGGGGTCAAAGAGTTGATTTTAGCTATGAATCCGAATTTAGAAGGTGAATCTACAGCGATGTACATTTCACGCCTTGTTAAACCTTTGGGCATTCGCGTGACGCGACTGGCACAAGGTTTGTCGGTAGGTGGCGATTTGGAATATGCGGATGAAGTGACATTGTCGAGAGCGATTTCTGGCCGTACAGAAATGTAACGGTTTAACCTTATTATGAAGAAAAGCGACATGAGTGGCTACATACTTAAGTTGCTTTTCTTCTTTTTTGTTGTTATGGATTCGAGGGCTATGTATGAAAAGATGCGATTTTAAAATGTTTGATTACATCTTTTTCAATTAATCCTAAAAATAAAAACAACAATGTGCGCTTTATATAACAAAGTGATTGAAATGGTGTAATTTTTATGATTGTTAAACTGCTTAAAAGGCTGTATAGTTATATCTTGTTGAGCGACACAATAAGTTGCTACAACGAAGACGAAAAATAATTAAAAAAAGTTGTTGACTTTGTTAAATGACTTATGTATAATTAATTCTTGTCGAGTTAAAAAATAAATGACATGAACATTGAAAACTGAATGACAATATGTCAACGTTAATTCCAATAATTTGAGTACTTCAAAAGTACTTTCAAGAGTGATTGACTTAAACAATCAACGAGCTATATCAAGCTTACTTCTTTTATGGAGAGTTTGATCCTGGCTCAGGATGAACGCTGGCGGCGTGCCTAATACATGCAAGTCGAGCGAACAGATAAGGAGCTTGCTCCTTTGACGTTAGCGGCGGACGGGTGAGTAACACGTGGGTAACCTACCTATAAGACTGGAATAACTCCGGGAAACCGGGGCTAATGCCGGATAACATGTTGAACCGCATGGTTCTACAGTGAAAGACGGTCTTGCTGTCACTTATAGATGGACCCGCGCCGTATTAGCTAGTTGGTGGGGTAACGGCCTACCAAGGCGACGATACGTAGCCGACCTGAGAGGGTGATCGGCCACACTGGAACTGAGACACGGTCCAGACTCCTACGGGAGGCAGCAGTAGGGAATCTTCCGCAATGGGCGAAAGCCTGACGGAGCAACGCCGCGTGAGTGATGAAGGTCTTCGGATCGTAAAGCTCTGTTGTTAGGGAAGAACAAATGTGTAAGTAACTGTGCACATCTTGACGGTACCTAACCAGAAAGCCACGGCTAACTACGTGCCAGCAGCCGCGGTAATACGTAGGTGGCAAGCGTTATCCGGAATTATTGGGCGTAAAGCGCGCGTAGGCGGTTTTTTAAGTCTGATGTGAAAGCCCACGGCTCAACCGTGGAGGGTCATTGGAAACTGGAAAACTTGAGTGCAGAAGAGGAAAGTGGAATTCCATGTGTAGCGGTGAAATGCGCAGAGATATGGAGGAACACCAGTGGCGAAGGCGGCTTTCTGGTCTGCAACTGACGCTGATGTGCGAAAGCGTGGGGATCAAACAGGATTAGATACCCTGGTAGTCCACGCCGTAAACGATGAGTGCTAAGTGTTAGGGGGTTTCCGCCCCTTAGTGCTGCAGCTAACGCATTAAGCACTCCGCCTGGGGAGTACGGTCGCAAGACTGAAACTCAAAGGAATTGACGGGGACCCGCACAAGCGGTGGAGCATGTGGTTTAATTCGAAGCAACGCGAAGAACCTTACCAAATCTTGACATCCTTTGACAACTCTAGAGATAGAGCTTTCCTCTTCGGAGGACAAAGTGACAGGTGGTGCATGGTTGTCGTCAGCTCGTGTCGTGAGATGTTGGGTTAAGTCCCGCAACGAGCGCAACCCTTGAACTTAGTTGCCATCATTAAGTTGGGCACTCTAAGTTGACTGCCGGTGACAAACCGGAGGAAGGTGGGGATGACGTCAAATCATCATGCCCCTTATGATTTGGGCTACACACGTGCTACAATGGACAATACAAAGGGCAGCAAAACCGCGAGGTCAAGCAAATCCCATAAAGTTGTTCTCAGTTCGGATTGTAGTCTGCAACTCGACTACATGAAGCTGGAATCGCTAGTAATCGTAGATCAGCATGCTACGGTGAATACGTTCCCGGGTCTTGTACACACCGCCCGTCACACCACGAGAGTTTGTAACACCCGAAGCCGGTGGAGTAACCATTTGGAGCTAGCCGTCGAAGGTGGGACAAATGATTGGGGTGAAGTCGTAACAAGGTAGCCGTATCGGAAGGTGCGGCTGGATCACCTCCTTTCTAAGGATAATATACGGAATATCACCATTAGGTGATAAGCGGATTAACGTGACATATTGTATTCAGTTTTGAATGCTCATTCATTTGAGGATTCAGAATGATTTGTACATTGAAAACTAGATAAGTAAGTATAGATTTTACCAAGCAAAACCGAGTGACAAGCGTTTAAAAGCTTGAAACAAAAAATTATCGCTAGTCGTCAAATGACGACTCACATAATTAATAACTGGTGATTTTGGACAAGATTGTATTTCGGTAGACAGACATGATGTTTTGAAAACGTTTGTCAGTCTATGAATCGCAAGCATGAGCGAAGGCGCTTACTACGCGTAAGTAACTGAGTGAATGTGAAGTGATGAAGCCGAATGCGAACGTTTGCCAAAATATTATTGTGATAGGTGACGTATTTATGGATTGACCAAACGTTGATGAAAGCGTTTGTCAGTCAACGCATTTCTTGATGCGCGCAGTGAAGTTTACTTTCCGTAAATGAACAAGCGAAGAAAGAAATAAGGCAGAATGCGAACGCTTATCATAACGTTTAGATTAAGTTATTAAGGGCGCACGGTGGATGCCTTGGCACTAGAAGCCGATGAAGGACGTTACTAACGACGATATGCTTTGGGGAGCTGTAAGTAAGCTTTGATCCAGAGATTTCCGAATGGGGAAACCCAGCACGAGTTATGTCGTGTTATCTGCATGTGAATACATAGCATGCAAGAAGGCAGACCCGGAGAACTGAAACATCTTAGTACCCGGAGGAAGAGAAAGAAAAATCGATTCCCTGAGTAGCGGCGAGCGAAACGGGAAGAGCCCAAACCAATAAGCTTGCTTATTGGGGTTGTAGGACACTCTGTACGGAGTTACAAAAGAATTTGTTAGACGAATAACCTGGAAAGGTTAATCATAGAAGGTAATAATCCTGTAGTCGAAAACAAATTCTCTCTTGAGTGGATCCTGAGTACGACGGAGCACGTGAAATTCCGTCGGAATCTGGGAGGACCATCTCCTAAGGCTAAATACTCTCTAGTGACCGATAGTGAACCAGTACCGTGAGGGAAAGGTGAAAAGTACCCCGGAAGGGGAGTGAAAGAGAACTTGAAACCGTGTGCTTACAAGTAGTCAGAGCCCGTTAATGGGTGATGGCGTGCCTTTTGTAGAATGAACCGGCGAGTTACGATCTGATGCAAGGTTAAGCAGAAAATGTGGAGCCGTAGCGAAAGCGAGTCTGAATAGGGCGAATGAGTATTTGGTCGTAGACCCGAAACCAGGTGATCTACCCTTGGTCAGGTTGAAGTTCAGGTAACACTGAATGGAGGACCGAACCGACTTACGTTGAAAAGTGAGCGGATGAACTGAGGGTAGCGGAGAAATTCCAATCGAACTTGGAGATAGCTGGTTCTCTCCGAAATAGCTTTAGGGCTAGCCTCAAGTGATGATTATTGGAGGTAGAGCACTGTTTGGACGAGGGGCCCCTCTCGGGTTACCGAATTCAGACAAACTCCGAATGCCAAATAATTTAACTTGGGAGTCAGAATGTGGGTGATAAGGTCCATATTCGAAAGGGAAACAGCCCAGACCACCAGCTAAGGTCCCAAAATATATGTTAAGTGGAAAAGGATGTGGCGTTGCCCAGACAACTAGGATGTTGGCTTAGAAGCAGCCATCATTTAAAGAGTGCGTAATAGCTCACTAGTCGAGTGACACTGCGCCGAAAATGTACCGGGGCTAAACATATTACCGAAGCTGTGGATTGTCCTTTGGACAATGGTAGGAGAGCGTTCTAAGGGCGTTGAAGCATGATCGCAAGGACATGTGGAGCGCTTAGAAGTGAGAATGCCGGTGTGAGTAGCGAAAGACGGGTGAGAATCCCGTCCACCGATTGACTAAGGTTTCCAGAGGAAGGCTCGTCCGCTCTGGGTTAGTCGGGTCCTAAGCTGAGGCCGACAGGCGTAGGCGATGGATAACAGGTTGATATTCCTGTACCACCATTATTCGTTTTAAGCGATGGGGGGACGCAGTAGGATAGGCGAAGCGTGCTGTTGGAGTGCACGTCCAAGCAGTGAGATTGAGTGTTAGGCAAATCCGGCACTCTTAAGATTGAGCTGTGATGGGGAGAGGAACTTGTTCCTCGAGTCGTTGATTTCACACTGCCGAGAAAAGCCTCTAGCTAGAATAACGGTGCCCGTACCGCAAACCGACACAGGTAGTCAAGATGAGAATTCTAAGGTGAGCGAGCGAACTCTCGTTAAGGAACTCGGCAAAATGACCCCGTAACTTCGGGAGAAGGGGTGCTCTTTGGGGTTCACGCTCTGAAGAGCCGCAGTGAATAGGCCCAAGCGACTGTTTATCAAAAACACAGGTCTCTGCTAAACCGTAAGGTGACGTATAGGGGCTGACGCCTGCCCGGTGCTGGAAGGTTAAGAGGAGTGGTTAGCGCAAGCGAAGCTACGAATCGAAGCCCCAGTAAACGGCGGCCGTAACTATAACGGTCCTAAGGTAGCGAAATTCCTTGTCGGGTAAGTTCCGACCCGCACGAAAGGCGTAACGATTTGGGCACTGTCTCAACGAGAGACTCGGTGAAATCATAGTACCGGTGAAGATGCCGGTTACCCGCGACAGGACGGAAAGACCCCGTGGAGCTTTACTGTAGCCTGATATTGAAATTCGGTACAGTTTGTACAGGATAGGTAGGAGCCTTAGAAGCGTGAGCGCTAGCTTACGTGGAGGCATTGGTGGGATACTACCCTAATTGTATTGGATTTCTAACCCGCAGCACTTATCGTGCTGGGAGACAGTGTCAGGCGGGCAGTTTGACTGGGGCGGTCGCCTCCTAAAGAGTAACGGAGGCGCTCAAAGGTTCCCTCAGAATGGTTGGAAATCATTCATAGAGTGTAAAGGCATAAGGGAGCTTGACTGCGAGACCTACAAGTCGAGCAGGGTCGAAAGACGGACTTAGTGATCCGGTGGTTCCGCATGGAAGGGCCATCGCTCAACGGATAAAAGCTACCCCGGGGATAACAGGCTTATCTCCCCCAAGAGTTCACATCGACGGGGAGGTTTGGCACCTCGATGTCGGCTCATCGCATCCTGGGGCTGTAGTCGGTCCCAAGGGTTGGGCTGTTCGCCCATTAAAGCGGTACGCGAGCTGGGTTCAGAACGTCGTGAGACAGTTCGGTCCCTATCCGTCGTGGGCGTAGGAAATTTGAGAGGAGCTGTCCTTAGTACGAGAGGACCGGGATGGACATACCTCTGGTGTACCAGTTGTCGTGCCAACGGCATAGCTGGGTAGCTATGTATGGACGGGATAAGTGCTGAAAGCATCTAAGCATGAAGCCCCCCTCGAGATGAGATTTCCCAACTTCGGTTATAAGATCCCTCAAAGATGATGAGGTGAATAGGTTCGAGGTGGAAGCGTAGCGATACGTGGAGCTGACGAATACTAATCGATCGAAGACTTAATCAAAATAATTGTTCATAAGGTAATGCTTGTGAAAATATACTTACTATCTAGTTTTGAATGTATAACATTCAACAACTTAATCTGGTGCCAATGGCAAAGAGGTCACACCTGTTCCCATGCCGAACACAGAAGTTAAGCTCTTTAGCGCCGATGGTAGTCGGACTTACGTTCCGCGAGAGTAGGACGGTGCCAGGTTATTTCGAAAGCTTCGAAGCAATTTTTATTGTTTCGGGGCTTTTTTGTTATCTGTTGATGTGCTTCCCACTGCGCTCTACGCATCTGCATCTATCAGGCCAGTAGCGGTTATGTTAAAATCATGGTGTTAGCAAACGATTTCAATGTATATAAGAAAGGAGGGCTATAGGTGCAACAACCATTAAAGGCAAAAATGTTGGAATGGCAAAAAAAACAACCGATTTCGATGCATGTCCCGGGGCATAAAAACGGGACAATCGGTGACCTTTCAATGACACAAGTTCCATATGATATCACGGAAATTACAGGTTTTGATGATCTTCATCATGCTGAAGCTGTGTTATATGAAAGTATGGTTCAATTGAATAAACATCCGGATTATCGCGGTTACTTTTTAGTAAATGGGACGACAAGTGGTATACTCGCAGTCATTCATGCTGTTGCGTCGATTCAAGGCGATGTTTGTATTGCGCGAAATGTTCATAAATCCGTGTTTCATGCATTGGAATTAGGACAACAACGTGCGCAAATTTTGGCGACGTCCGTGAGTGAGCAAACGGGTCAATATTTGAAACCTGACGTTGAGACAACTGACTTGGCACATGCAAAATTGGGTGTCGTGACGTATCCAAATTATTATGGCGAAACGTTTGATGTGGCACATGTCGTTGAACAATTTCATCAGTTTAATGTGCCTGTTCTTGTTGACGAGGCGCACGGTGCACATTTTGATTTACCCGGCTTTCCAGAGTCAAGTATGCGAGCAGGGGCGGATTATGTTGTGCAATCGTATCATAAAACGTTGCCGAGTTTGACGATGAGTTCAGTGTTGTGGATACATCGAGATGCCCCTTATCGTGAATGGATTGAGTACGGTTTACAAGTGTTTCAATCTTCTAGCCCGTCTTATTTACTTATGCAAAGTTTAGAAGCTGCTCAAGCGTTTTATGCATCGTATGATAGCACGTTATTTTTTGAAAAACGCGCACGACTGATTGCTGCACTTGAAAATAAAGGTTTGACAGTGATTAAACCTCAAGATCCCTTGAAATTGTTAATTCGATATGAAGGCATGACGGGTTCATCGTTACAAGCAGAAATGGAAGCACAAGCGATTGATGTCGAACTGTCAGATGAAAATGCGGTGCTGTGGGTTTTACCGTTATGGCACGAGGAAGATCGATTTCCTTTTGAAGCACTGCTCGAAAGGATTAACCGGATGACCTTAACGCCAGAAATCAACTCAGTTCACGACAGCCACCCCCACTTATTTACACAACCAAGTACATATCAAGCAATGGGCATGCATCCGTCGCGGTCTATTGCTTATCAAAAAGCTGAAGGGTGGACATTAGCTAGACATTTAACACCTTATCCACCCGGTATTCCGTCACTGTTAAAAGGAGAAATAGTGACAGCAGATATGATAAAATTAATAGAATATTGGCAGTCTAGAGGCTTTCGTGTGGAAGGTCTTACGGATGGCAAAATCACAGTGAAGGATGAATGAAAATGTCTCTGTTTATCACAATTGAAGGTCCAGAAGGTTCAGGGAAAACGACTGTTGTTCAAGCAGTTTCGGAACAATTAGCGCAACACTTTGACGTCATGACGACACGCGAGCCAGGTGGCGTACAAACAGCTGAAACGATTCGTCAAATTTTATTAGATGGTGAAACGATGGATGCGCGGACAGAAGCCTTATTATTTGCGGCTGCGAGAAGAGAACATCTTGTTGCGAAAGTACTTCCAGCATTAGCACAAGGAAAACTCGTCATTTGTGACCGTTTTATAGACAGTTCTTTAGCGTATCAAGGTTATGCGCGTCAAATTGGGGTAAAAGAAGTACAAACTATTAATGATTTTGCGATTGAGGGGCGTTATCCAGATTTAACGATTTATTTGGATATCCCAGCTGAAGTCGGTCGAGCGCGTATTGAAAGTAATCGTCGCGCACAAAATCGTTTAGATAAGGAAAGCGTGGCATTTCATGAGCGTGTAGTTGAAGGATATCAGCAACTCATCGCACAAGATCCTCAACGTTTTGCGGTCATTAATGCAAATCAACCGATTGAGCAAGTGGTGGCTGCGACATTAAAAGCGATCCAA
Organism: Staphylococcus delphini; assembly: GCF_900636325.1. Taxonomy (NCBI): domain Bacteria; kingdom Bacillati; phylum Bacillota; class Bacilli; order Caryophanales; family Staphylococcaceae; genus Staphylococcus; species Staphylococcus delphini. The sequence goes on along the minus strand of NZ_LR134263.1, from coordinate 2,603,810 downwards.
GACCAAATGAACGTGCAGTAATGTCGTTTGATACAAAGTGAAGTCATGTACTCAGATATGTTATACTAAACTCCAAGAGGTGTTAGAAAAATGAAAATGATTATAGCAATTGTTCAAGACCAAGATAGTCAAGAACTTGCAGACAAACTCGTTGAAAACAATTTTCGTGCAACAAAATTAGCAACGACGGGTGGCTTCTTGCGTGCGGGTAATACAACATTTTTAAGCGGTGTGGAAGATGATCGCGTGGAGGAAATACTTGAACTCATCGGCGGCTCATGTGGCAATAGAGAACAACTCGTATCGCCTATTACGCCAATGGGAGGCAGCGCAGATTCTTACATCCCATATCCTGTTGAAGTAGAAGTCGGTGGCGCAACAGTCTTTGTCATGCCAGTTGAATCGTTCCATCAATTTTAAAATAGTAAGGAAGGTTGTGACAGTATGACCCCAACAAGTCATATGTATGGTCGCAACCTTTTTTATTGAAATGGATGTGTATGCTATCGAAACAAGTCGATAGAGATCTTAACAAAAGCCTGATCATTTTCTTAATAAATATCTATCCAATGAAGATGTTGACGAATGAAATAAAGTCATAGTCTATCCACACATATTGCGGTAAAATGGAGTAGTATCTCATATCTCTATCCATCAATATCTTTACAAAAGGAGCGCAAGGTTAATGGAAGTAATCGAACAACTCACCAAAGCCTATCACAATCAAAAACTGTCACATGCGTATTTATTCGAAGGTGATGATGCTGAAGCAATGAAGACGACCGCGATAGCCTTTGCGCAGCTCATTTTATGTCAAGATGAAGAACGATGTCGCTTGAAAGTTGAAGGGCAAAACCATCCTGACTTTCAATATGTGATGACAGATGAGACGACGCTTAAAAAAGAACAAGTCGAAAACTTAGTCCATCACATGAACCAATTGCCTATTGAAGGAGACTATAAAGTATACATTATCCAAGACTTTGAAAAGTTAACGATTCAAGGTGAAAATAGTATTCTGAAGTTTTTAGAAGAACCGCCGAAAAATACAATTGCGATCATTATGACAACCAAACCTGAACAAATTTTAGATACGATTCATTCTCGTTGTCAGCATGTGTATTTTAAGCCGATGTCACGTGCTACATTTGTGTCGCGATTAACTGAGCAAGATGACACGATGACTGTACCGATTGCAGAGTTGTTAAGTACGTATACGACACAACTTGAAGTGGCGCTACAACTTCATGAAAATGTTGAATTAGCTCCAATGCGCAAGATGCTTTTACAATGGTGTGAGAAGTTGTTAAAGCAACGCGAAATGGCATTAATTGGTGTCGTGGAATTGATGAAACATGCGAAGACGAGACAGTTACAATTGTTAGCCTTATCTGGCATGAATGCGTTTTTCCAAGATTTAATGTACGTCAAAGTGGGCATGGTGGACCGGATTACATTTTCAGAGTTGCAGTCAGAATATGAAACGTTGGTGACACAGTTGAGTTATCACCATTTAACCTATATTATAGAACAAATAACAGAAGCACATAAAAAGCTCAATCAAAACGTGAATGCCACGCTAGTATTTGAGCAAATTGCAATCAAAGTGAAAGGGTGACGCTAATGCATGCTGTTGTAGGGATTTATTTTGAAAAGTCCAACACATTAGAATATTATGCGCCGAATACAACTTCACTCACAATAGGGCAGTATGTCGTGGTGGAATCTAAGCGTGGCCACGAATTAGGTGTTGTGAGACATGCGCCGAGAGAAGTGTCGGAGCAAGACGTCACGCTGCCATTAAAACCTGTTTTACGTGTCGCAACAGAAGCGGATATCATCCAATATGAAAAAAATGAAGTGGATGCAGCGCGTGCGGCGGACATGTGTAAAGCATTTGTCGAACAATTAGGTCTGGAGATGCGCGTCGTAAATTGCGAATACATTTTAGACCGTTCTAAAATCATTTTTAATTTTACAGCGGATGAACGTATCGATTTCCGAAAATTAGTGCGTATGTTGGCGCAACGTTTAAAAACACGTATCGAATTGCGTCAAATTGGTGTGCGTGATGAAGCGAAACTGCTCGGTGGGATTGGTCCGTGTGGGCGTTCGCTATGTTGTGCGACATTCTTAGGGGATTTCGAACCGGTCTCAATCAAAATGGCCAAAGACCAAAATTTATCGTTAAATCCGACTAAAATTTCGGGTGCATGTGGGCGTTTAATGTGTTGCTTGAAATTCGAAAATGATTTTTATGAATCGGCACGTGAACAGTTGCCAGATATAGGCACACGTATACAAACACCAGAAGGACATGGTGAAGTTGTCAGTCTGAATATTATTGATGTATCCATGCAAGTGCGACTAGATGGCATGGAACAATTGATGGAATACCATATTGAAGAATTAGAAACATTAAAATAGGGAGGTACATCTGTTGGATCGAAACGAATTATTCGCGCGCTTAATGCAGTTAGAACAACACGTCGCACGTTTGAATGAAGGCATGCAAGAGTTAAAGGCACTAACTGTTGAGCTAGTGGAAGAAAATGTAGCATTACAACTAGAAAATGACAACTTTAAAACATTGATGCAACAAGAACGAGAAAATGTGGAAGCAGCGCAAGTTCAAGAAGCAGAAACAGCGCCTCAAAAACCTGTGAAAAAGCAGCGCCAAAGTCGTGAATATTTTGCGAAACTATATCATGAAGGCTTCCATATTTGTCATGATGTATTCGGTAAACATCGTCATGGCGAGGATTGTATGTTTTGCCTCAATGTGCTGAATGAGAAGCAAGAATAGAGGTGCTGTGATGTTACAACCTGGTGAAAGATTGGATTATTTAATACGAGAAGACTTACGCATTATTCAAAATGATGCGGTCTTTTCTTTTTCTACAGATGCACTGCTATTAGGTCATTTTACAGAAGTGAGAAAACGAGATCGTATTTTAGATATGTGTGCAGGTAATGGGGTGATTCCACTTTTATTGTCGGACAAAGGAAATAACGTGATTACAGGGGTGGAGATTCAGCCACAGCTCGTAAATATGGCAGAGCGCAGTATTCAATACAATCATTTAGAAGATCGTATTGCAATGGTTGAAATGGACATTAATGCGCTCGTTCAAGCGTACGCGCCAGCACAGTTTGATTTAATCACCTGTAACCCCCCTTACTTTAAAGCGAATCAAACGAATCAACATCAACTTGAAGCTCACAAAATTGCGCGTCATGAAATTTTTTGTACGTTAGATGATTGTTTGCGTGTCAGCAATCATTTATTAAAAGAAGGTGGCCGCATTGTGATGGTACATCGAGCAGAACGAATGCTAGATCTGTTTGAATCTATGCGTCATTATCGTATTGAACCGAAACGCTTGCATATGATTTATAGTAAGCCTGGAAAAGCCGCACAGACGATTGTCGTTGAAGGGCGTAAAGGGGGACGTCAAGGCCTCGATATTGCACCGCCTTTTTATATTTATGATGCGCAAGGGGACTATACGCCAGAAATGAAGGAGATTTATTATGGCTAAACATTATACGTATATCGTACAATGCAATGATGCGACGTTTTATACGGGATATACAAATGATTTGGAAGCGCGCCTCGTCAAACATAATGAAGGTAAAGGTGCGAAATATACCAAAACAAGACGACCGGTAGCATTGCGTTATCATGAAATTTTTGAAACGAAATCAGAAGCGTTAAAACGAGAACATGCGATTAAAAAGTTGACGCGACAACAAAAAATACAATTAATTGAGGAGCGATAACATGGGAGAGCTCTATTTAGTCGGTACGCCGATCGGAAACTTAGAAGATATGACATTCCGAGCGATTCATACGTTACAACAGGTGGATCTCATCGCCTGTGAAGATACACGTGTGACGAAAAAATTGTGCCATCATTTTGAGATTACCACCCCTTTAAAATCGTACCATGACCATAATAAAGAACAGGAAACGGAAACTTTGATCGACATGTTAGTGGCAGGAAAAACTATCGCTTTGGTCTCTGATGCGGGCTTGCCATTGATTTCAGATCCGGGGTATGAATTGGTTGTGCGTGCACGTGAACAAGGTATCGCAGTAGTGCCAATTCCTGGGCCGAATGCAGGTTTGACCGCATTGATGGCGAGTGGCTTGCCTTCATTTACATATACGTTTTTAGGGTTTTTACCTCGCAAATCACGTGACAAAACGACTTTACTAGAAACGAGAATGTATCAAGACAGTACATTGTTATTGTATGAATCGCCGCACCGTGTGAAAGATACGCTTGACGTGATTGCTCAAATCGATGCTGAACGGACAGTGACGCTTGGACGAGAGTTGACGAAGAAGTTTGAGCAAATTACGACTGCACCTGTCACAACATTGCTTGAACAATTAGAAACAGACATTCCGTTACGAGGAGAATTTGTCGTTATTATCGAAGGTGCTGCGCCAATCGAAGGGACGGCATGGTTTGAAACGCTGTCCGTTGAAGCACACGTGACGCATTACATTGATGAAGGCATGAAACCGAAAGCGGCGATAAAAAAAGTTGCACAAGAACGCGAAATGTCGAGCAAAACCGTCTACAACATTTTTCATAATATTCATTAGTGAGACACCGCAAGACAAATAGGTTGTAACATTGAAAAACAACTAAATTTTAGATATATTAGATAAGATAAGAATTGAGGAGGAGCGCTGATGGTGAAAGATACTTTTTATATTACAACACCGATATACTATCCGAGTGGGAATTTACACATTGGACACGCGTATTCAACAGTAGCAGGCGATGTCATTGCGCGTTATAAACGTTTACAAGGCTTTGATGTACGCTATTTAACTGGGACTGATGAGCACGGTCAAAAAATTCAAGAAAAAGCTCAAAATGCAGGAATGTCAGAGCTCGATTATTTAGACGGTATGATTAAAGATATTAAAGCGTTATGGGAAAAGTTAGATATTTCCAATGATGACTTTATTCGTACTACAGAGCGTCGTCATACAGAAGTCGTTGAAAAAATCTTTGAAAAGTTATTAGAAAAAGGCGACATCTATTTAGGTGAATACGAAGGTTGGTATTCAGTACCGGACGAAACGTTTTACACTGAAACGCAACTGGTAGACCCTGTGTATGAAGACGGTAAAATTGTGGGTGGTAAAAGTCCAGACTCAGGTCATGAAGTGGAATTGGTGAAAGAGGAGAGCTATTTCTTCAAGTTATCCAACTATACTGACCGTTTATTAGCGTTTTATGATGCGCACCCAGAGTTCATTCAGCCCCCTTCACGAAAAAATGAAATGATCAATAACTTTATTAAACCAGGCTTAGAAGACTTAGCAGTATCACGTACGTCTTTCAACTGGGGTGTCAAAGTGCCTTCTAATCCGAAACACGTCGTTTATGTATGGTTAGATGCGCTGGTGAACTATATTTCTGCGCTCGGTTATTTAACAGATGACGACAGTTTATTCCGTCAATATTGGCCAGCAGATATTCATTTAATGGCGAAAGAGATTGTACGTTTCCATTCTATTATATGGCCGATTATTTTAATGGCATTGGATTTACCATTACCTAAAAAAGTGTTCGCACACGGTTGGGTATTGATGAAAGACGGTAAAATGAGTAAGTCTAAAGGCAATGTCATGGATCCGAACGTGCTGATTGATCGTTATGGTTTAGATGCGACACGTTACTATTTAATGCGTGAATTGCCATTCGGTTCAGATGGCGTATTTACACCTGAAGCTTTCGTGGATCGTACGAACTTTGATTTGGCGAATGATTTAGGTAACTTAGTCAACCGCACAATTTCGATGATTAATAAATATTTTGATGGTGAACTGCCTGCATATCAAGGTCCAACACACGAATTGGATGAAGCAATGGAACAAATGGCGTTGGATACGGTACAAGCGTATCATGAAAGTATGGATAAGTTGCAGTTCTCTGTCGCATTATCAACAGTTTGGAAGCTGATCAGTCGTACGAATAAATACATTGACGAAACAACACCTTGGATTTTAGCAAAAGATGAATCTCAAAAAGCAGCGTTAGGTAATGTGATGGCGCATCTCGTTGAAAATATTCGCTTTGCGGCAGTGTTATTACGTCCATTTTTAACACATGCGCCTTATCAAATCTTTGAACAATTAAACATTAATAACGAAGCATTACACGGCTTTGAAGGCTTGGCAACTTACGGTCAATTGACAGAACCGATTATGGTGACAGAAAAGCCACAACCGATTTTCCCACGTCTCGATGTGGAAGCGGAAGTGAGCTATATTAAGGCCTCAATGCAACCGCCAAAAGAAGCAAGCGTTGAAGAAGAAGTGCCTGACAAAGCACAAATTGATATTAAAGATTTTGATAAAGTGGAAATTAAGGCAGCGACGATTATCGATGCTGAGAAAGTCAAAAAATCTAATAAGTTATTAAAAATTCAAGTAGATCTTCATAATGAAAAGCGTCAAATCATTTCAGGTATTGCGCAATTTTATGAGCCAGATGATATTATTGGTAAAAAAGTGGCTGTAGTGACGAATTTGAAGCCTGCGAAATTGATGGGACAAAAGTCTGAAGGGATGATTTTGTCGGCGGAGAAAGATGATGTGTTGACGTTGATTAGTTTACCGAATGCGGTGCCGAATGGTGCTGTGATTAAGTAGGGTGTTTGAGGAGAGTGAGACGGTGATGTTGATGTGTCTCACTCTTTTATTTCATGCTGAACATTTGGGGGTAGTGACGGATTGCGGATTGCTGAAACGCGCTACGCTTTCCAAGGCGCTGAAGTCTCAACTAAATTTGGCTTGATGGAAGTGGGCATTTAGTGGAAGCCAAATTGGATTTTCGACTTCAGCAGATGCCTTAGGAGTCTTGCGCGTTTCTTGCAATCTGGGTGAGTGTCTCAATTGTTTGTATAGTTGAAATTCAAAGGGTGAGATACATGAGATGGCTGAGTTTCTCCACATCGCATCACCCTTCTGATTTTTTAGGGGTGGAGAGAGTAGAGTATTTGGGGGTAGCGATGGATTGCGGATTGCTGAATTGTGCTGCGCTTTCCTAGGGCTGACCCTGCAACTAACTAACGCTTGATTAAACTGTTACATTTGTTGAGGCGTTAGTGGATTTTCCGGGCCAGCTGATCCCTCAGGAGTCTTGCACAATTCTTGCAATCTGGGTGAGTGTCTCGAGCTGACAAGTGGTGGGTTGATATGTTTCTAGCTAAACTGCACCTCATGAAACAAAGCCCATCACATCATCCTTCAGTTTTGTGTGCCTGTGAGTAGCGGGGCAAGGGTTTTGCTGATGTGTGCCATGGTATGAATCGTGGTAATAGTGAAGTGATGCGTGAATGTGAACGTGTGATTTTGATAGATGGAGGAGGATTTTTATGTTAATTGATACTCATGTGCATTTGAATGCGGATCAATACGATAAAGACCTAGAAGCTGTGATTCAACGTGCGCTAGATGCGGGTGTGGATCGCATGTTTGTGGTCGGTTTTGATACGAAGACAATTGAACGCGCGATGCAATTGATAGAGGATTATGATTTTATTTATGCGATTATTGGTTGGCACCCAGTTGATGCGATTGACTTTACGGAGGAGCGTTTAGCGTGGATTGAAAAGTTATCGGCGCACCCTAAAGTCATTGGTATTGGTGAAATGGGCTTAGATTATCATTGGGATAAATCACCGAAAGAGATTCAAAAAGAAGTGTTCCGTAAACAAATTGCGCTCGCGAAACGTGTGAAGTTGCCGATCGTCATTCATAACCGAGAAGCGACGCAAGATTGTATCGATATTTTAATGGAAGAGCATGCTGAAGAAGTCGGCGGGATTATGCACAGTTTCAGTGGTTCTCCAGAAATTGCTGATGTGGTGATTAACAAGTTGAATTTCCACATTTCATTAGGTGGTCCTGTGACATTTAAAAATGCGAAACAACCTAAAGAAGTGGCAAAACATGTGCCGTTGGAGCGTCTACTTGTCGAAACAGATGCGCCATATTTAACACCACACCCATACCGTGGTAAACGTAATGAACCTGCGCGCGTCACGTTAGTTGCTGAAGAAATTGCGCACTTACGTGGGATTTCTTATGAAGAGGTAGCACGCCAAACTACGGAAAATGCAGAAAAATTATTTGGGTTATAATGAAACAAACATGATGACAAACATAAAGAAGGTGCAATGGTGAAAATCAATGAATTTATTGTAGTAGAAGGCCGTGATGATACAGAGCGTGTGCAACGGGCTGTGACGTGCGATACGATTGAAACGAATGGGAGTGCGATTGACCAAGCTATTTTAGATGTTATTCGTCAAGCTCAAGAGACGCGCGGTGTGATTGTATTAACAGATCCTGATTTCCCGGGTGATAAAATTAGAACGACGATTCGTGAAACGGTACCGGGTGTGAAACATGCATTTATTGATCGTGAACGTGCTAAAAATAAACGCGGGAAAATTGGTGTTGAACATGCCAGTCTAGACGATATTCGTGACGCACTCATGCACGTGTCGACGCCTTTATCTGAAGCGCAAGAAACGATTAGTAAAGATGTGCTCATTGATTTAGGATTAATCATTGGTCCTGCTGCAAGACACCGGCGCAACCTTCTAGGCAAACGTCTACACATCGGTCATTCTAACGGGAAACAACTATTAAAAAAGCTTAATGCATTCGGCTATACGGAAGCGGATGTACGTCGAGCATTAGAAGAAGAGGAGTAAAGATATGCATGATAAAGATATTGCCACGCCGTCGAGAACACGTGCTCTATTAAATCAATATGGCTTTAATTTTAAAAAGAGTTTAGGTCAAAACTTTTTAATTGATGTGAATATTATTAACCGTATTATTGATGCGAGTGGTATTGATGCGACGACAGGTGTCATTGAAATTGGTCCTGGGATGGGGTCGCTCACAGAACAGCTTGCTAAAAATGCACAACATGTTTTAGCGTTTGAAATCGATCAACGACTTATTCCTGTGCTTGACGATACATTATCGCCTTATGACAATGTGACGGTGATTAACGAAGATATTTTAAAGGCGAATGTGGCTGAGGCGATTCAACAGTATTTATCGCACTGTGACAAAATTATGGTCGTTGCCAATTTGCCTTATTACATTACGACGCCGATTTTGTTAACGTTACTCGAGCAAGATTTAAATATTGATGGTTATGTCGTGATGATGCAAAAAGAAGTCGGCGAACGTTTAAACGCACAAGTCGGTACTAAGGCATACGGCTCATTATCTATTGTGGCACAATACTATACCGAAACGTCCAGAGTGCTCACGGTGCCGAAAACGGTCTTTATGCCACCGCCGAATGTGGATTCGATTGTCGTTAAGTTAATGAAACGTGACACGCCAATCGTGGATGTAGATGATCCGAATGCGTTTTTCAAAATGACGAAAGGTGCGTTTAGCCAAAGACGGAAGACCATTTACAACAATTATCAGACGTTATTTGAAAATGGTAAAGAACAAAAAGATACGATTTTACAATGGCTTGAGCAAGCAGGTATAGACCCGAAACGACGCGGTGAAACACTATCGATACAAGAATATGCACGTTTGTATGCGGAATTAGAAAATTTCCCAAATTTGTCTTTGTAAATTGATTGACAACAGCTTTCCACCTTGCTAAAATTAAAATTTTATTTGACGAAACACTTCGAGATGTGTTATAATACACTTGTAGCGAGGTGGAGCAATATGCCAAAATCTATTGGAGACATCAAAAACTCTCTTGATTGTCAATTAGGAAATCGTATTGTACTTAAAGCTAATGGAGGTCGCAAAAAAACGATCGAACGTTGCGGTGTGCTGACTGAGACATACCCGTCAGTGTTCGTTGTAGAATTGGACCCAGAGAAACATAATTTTGAACGTGTATCTTATACTTATGCAGATGTATTGACTGAAAATGTTCAAGTATCATTTGTAGAAGATGAGTTACAACAAGAAACAATCGCACAATAAAAATACAGAGACTATCTACATAATAACCATTCTACTGTCGCGAGTAGAGTGGTTTTTTATTGTGTTGTGATGTTCATTTTTGTTGCGATCATGCGTTCGTTGTGTGATTGGGCAAATGGACAACGTTTTGTGTTTTTGACGTCGTGCATCACGTTTATCATGATGAAAATAGCTTGCATCAAACTTTTTAATTTACGTCATCCTTGGTAAACTAAGGCGATGTATTTTTGTCGTATAGAAGATGCTGAACATGGCAATGCGAGTGAGACGCGCTATCACGATAACATTTAAGCTAAGTTACTATACTGAAAAGTGATTCGCATGCTTGAATCGGGGTGTTCGTCTCGTCGCTTGTCATTCATTGATCAAGCGCTTATTAAAAGCTATACGAGACGACTGTTGGTGCGGCTGAAGTCGAAAATGCACCATGTTCAATTAAGCGTTGGCGTGTTACAGTGTGGCATATGAAAAGTTTCGGCATCATGTAAGATAAACATTAAAAAACAACCGTTCGGCTGGAGATAGTGCATGTATGTTAAACAAGGTGCAATTTTAATCTGTATGAGCGCACTTTGAAACGGTTATGTGTTAAAATCACAGTAATACCATTTGGAAAGAGGAAATTGGAATGATTTATGAAACAGCGCCTGCTAAAATCAATTTGACATTGGATACTTTGTATAAAAGAGATGACGGTTATCATGAAGTTGAAATGATTATGACGACGATTGATTTGAACGATCGGCTGTCATTTGAAAAAAGAAATGATTCGCGTATCGTTTTAAAAGTTGATGAAACATTTATTCCTTCTGATGACCGTAATTTAGCGTATCGGGCAGCACTTTTGATGAAAGAAACTTATAAAATTAAGCAAGGTGTAACGATTACTTTAGAGAAAAATATTCCTGTTGCAGCGGGTCTTGCAGGTGGCTCAAGTGATGCAGCAGCGACGATGCGTGGGATGAATCGTTTGTTTGAATTAAATCGTTCTCTTGATGAATTGAGCGAACTTTCAGCGGCAATCGGTTCAGATGTTCCGTTTTGTGTGCACGGTACAACGGCACTTTGTAAAGGGCGTGGTGAAATTCTCGAAATTTTACCGAAAACCCCTTCAGCTTGGGTCATTGTTGCAAAACCACAAGCCGGGCTATCGACGCCTGAGATTTATGGAGGGTTAGATTTGAGTCAACCTTTTCCAGTGCATACGCAACAATGTTTAAAAGCGATTGAAGCTAATGACTATGATGCGCTATGCAAAAGTTTGTCTAACCGCTTAGAGCCTGTTTCTATGCAACTCCAACCTGAAATTGCTAAAATCAAAACGAACATGCTGAATAACGGTGCGGATGGTGCATTGATGAGCGGGAGTGGCCCAACTGTATACGGCTTTGCACAACGTGAACGCCAAGCACGCCATATTTTTAATGCGGTGAGCGGTTGTTGTAACGATGTCTATCTCGTAAGAACACTGGGGTAAAAAGGAGAAAGGGTGACAGCAGTGCGATACAAAAGAAGTGAACGTATTGTTTATATGACACAATATTTAATCAATAACCCGAATAAACTCGTACCACTGACGTATTTTGTAACCAAGTTTGAACAAGCGAAGTCATCAATTAGTGAAGATGTCCAAATCATTAAAGATACACTAGTTAAAGAAGGATTGGGGACAGTGGAAACGATATCTGGCGCAAGTGGGGGTGTGAAATATCGCCCGCAAATGCAAAAGGATGAGGCACAAGCAGTGATTGATGAAGTGATTTCATTACTGCAAGAAAAAGAGCGCTTATTGCCTGGCGGGTATCTGTTCCTCTCTGATCTCATGGGGAATCCTGCATTGTTAAAACGTGTCGGTCGACTCATTGCGACGATTTATATGCAAGAAGAGTTGGATGCGATTGTGACGATTGCAACTAAAGGGATTTCGTTGGCGAATGCTGTGGCGAGTGTACTGAACTTGCCAGTCGTCGTCATTCGTAAAGACAATAAGGTTACAGAAGGTTCAACAGTTTCAATCAATTATGTTTCAGGATCGACAAGGAAAATCGAAACAATGGTATTATCTAAACGTACGTTAAAGGAACATTCAAACGTGTTGATTGTGGATGACTTTATGCGTGCTGGTGGTTCAATTAATGGCGTTATGAATTTAATGAATGAGTTTAAAGCCCACGTAAAAGGGGTATCAGTACTTGTAGAATCCAAAGAAGTCAAACAACGACTGATTGAAGATTATACTTCCTTAGTACGTCTCTCTGATGTCGATGAATACAATCAAGAATTTAAAGTCGAGTCAGGGAACAGTCTATCTAAATTTTAAAGGTAAAAGGAGCGTTCAATTATTTGAAAATCATTAACACGAACAATGCACCTAAAGCAGTTGGACCTTACTCACATGCTTCAATCGTCAACGGACTCGTTTACACTTCTGGTCAAATCCCATTGAACCTGGAGGGGGAAATTGTAAGCGATGATGTAGAAAAGCAAACTGAGCAAGTGTTGGAGAATCTAAAAGCGGTATTGGATGCTGCGGGGTCAGATTTGAATCACGTTGTTAAAGTTTTAATCTTCTTATCGGATATGGAAAACTTTCAAAAAGTGAATGAAGTATATACAAAATACTTTGACACACACCGTCCTGCGAGAAGTGCAGTGGAAGTTGCACGTTTACCGAAAGATGTAAAAATAGAGATTGAAATGGTTGCTGAGGTTAAAGAGATATAATCAAAAAAGTTAAGATGATGACTTCTTAAAAACATACTATTAAAGTATACTTAAATTACTATAGGGGGCTCACTACATGAAAGTGACAGACGTTAGACTTAGAAAAATACAAACAGATGGCAGAATGAAAGCCTTAGTGTCAATTACCTTAGATGAATCATTCGTTATTCACGACTTGAGAGTGATTGAAGGTAATTCAGGTTTATTCGTAGCTATGCCAAGCAAACGCACACCAGATGGTGAATTCCGTGATATCGCTCATCCAATCAACTCGGAAATGAGACAAGAGATTCAAGATGCGGTAATGAAAGTATATGATGAAACTGATGAGGTTTTACCTGCTCAAAAACCAACATCAGATGCATCAGAAGATACAGAAGAAGTTGAATAGTTTTTTCTTTTTATGAGGTTTTGTCATTGTGGTGATGGCAAAGCCTTTTTGTTTGCTTTCACAACATAGTGCCAGTAGGCTGAAATGTGAAAGCGGTTTCGTATATCGTTTAACAGGGCATCGCAAGCACTTGATAATTAGAATGTCTAAAATAAGAAATGATTTTCCACACGTTAGGCAAATCATATATACTGATGCGTAAGCACATAAAAAGGTATTTTTAAAAGGGGGAAAGATATGAACGATAACTTTAAAAATGAATTGATGCAAACGATTAAGCAGGCGTGGATCAAAGATATTGAACAGCTACATAGTGTAGATGAAATCAGTGAGCAATCCCACCACTATTTAGAAATGCTGAAACATTTAAATGCATTAACGATCGTTAACAACAATGAATCAAAGCAATCAATAGCACGCACGAATGATGAAAAAGAGGAACATAGTCAAAGCGATGAATTAGATAATGTCTATATCTTAAGTAGAAATTTACGTGGAGGTATAGGATTAAAAGAAAATAACGATAAAGATACCGTTTATGTGCCGGAAAATATTATACGTTCAGAAAATTTAGAGCACGGAGATTACTTTGCCTATGAAAAAAATGGCTTATCCATTGGAAGAGATAGTTTTATCAAGATAGAAACGTTACCTAAAGGCAGTATTGAGGAGAAAGAAATAACGAGTTATGATTATGCGGTTATAGCATTTGATGATATATTACAGAGTTATATTTGTAATGAATATTATAATGATGGCGTTTTAACTAAATTAACAACGATTTTAATACATGACGAAGATGTGGCTAAATTTAAATTAGAAGTGGGAGATTTAGTAACGATTGCGCATATGCCGGATAAAAGTATTGCTCGGGTACGTTGGAAATATAGCTTAAATGAGGCAATTCCTACACCTACATCTAAAAAGCCAACTTATTATAAACAAAATACGCAGGGAAAAGATGAAGATGAAGTAGATAAAGAAGAATTTTTGGGCATTTATGTTGGTGTATTAGGAGCGGAAAAGTTTAATAACGGCTATACAGAAGAGGTCAATAAACGCGGTGGAACAATTTTCTATACGGATTCTGATGTATCTAGTACCGTTGAAAGTGTAATTAATAAGTCGGATATTGTGTTAATACCTATATTTAATACGAGTCATGCCAAAGCTTTAATTGCCAAAAAACTAGCGAAAAAGAATAATAAGCCTTTTATCATTTTAAAATCGAATGGACGAAATACTTTTGTGAATGAAATCAGAGCACAATTAGAGGAGATGAGAAAAGAAAGTGAATAGTGTATGTTGTAAAAAGTAATGATACTTAATAAACATGACAATATTTTAAAAGATCGAATATTAAATACGATTTAAACGAGTGAATATGAATGGTTCAAAGAGCAATATAGAATAGCAAAATTAAGATAAGTTTTTACTGCTTTATTAATATAGATCAGCTTGTTGCTATGAATTTTTTAGCTGATCAGCCTTTTTAATTGGAGAGGTATCGAATGAGCGCAGCGTTGAGCAAGCGATAAAGGTTATTCCGAAAGGCGATTTTTGACAGACTTGCCACGAAGCTAAGTGTAGAAAGCCGTTGTTGTGTAACATTGGGTCCAAGTTAAATTTTAATGATCTCTATCCGAATACAGGGATGATGAGGTTACACCTTGAAAGTGTGTGCACGGTTAAATTATAATTGTATAGAAGTGTATAAGATAATGGAGGGTTCATTGCCATGCAAAAACATGCAATCGTTTTAGCAGCGGGTAAAGGCACAAGGATGAAATCGAAGCAAGCTAAAGTACTGCATCAAGTTGCCGGGAAGCCGATGATTGGTCATGTCATTGATCAAGTGCGTGCTTCTGGTGTTGATCAAGTTGTCACTATCGTCGGTCACGGTGCGGAAAGTGTAAAAGAGAAGTTAGGGGATGCTTCTTTATATAGCTTTCAACAAGAACAACTTGGTACGGCACACGCTGTAAAGACAGCAGCTGAGCATTTATCAGCAAAAGAAGGGATTACACTTGTCGTTTGTGGTGACACACCGTTAATTACAAGTGCAACATTGTCTCGTTTAGTGGCACATCACGAACAAGAAGGCGCACAAGCAACTGTGTTATCAGCGACAGCGCCTCAACCGTTTGGCTATGGTCGTATTGTCCGTGATGCGCAAGGTCAATTGATGGAAATTGTTGAAGAAAAGGATGCCAATGACAGTCAGAAAGCAATCACTGAAATCAGTTCGGGTATTTTCGTTTTTGACAATCAGACGCTATTTGAGATGTTAGAACGTGTGGACAACAATAATGCGCAAGGTGAATACTACTTGCCGCAAGTTTTAACGTTAATTCTTCAAAATGAGGGTAAAGTCGCAGTTTATCATACGGATGATTTCGAGGAGATTATGGGTGTCAATGATCGTGTGGCGTTAAGTCGAGCTGAAAAAGCTTTTCGCCAACGTATCAATACGTACCACATGCAAAACGGCGTAACCTTGATTGACCCTGATTCAACTTATATTGGTGCTGAAGTTGAAATCGGTGCAGATACCATTATCGAGCAAGGTGTTCAATTGTCAGGGCATACCGTTGTCGGTGAAGGTGTCACAGTCGGTCAATATTCTCAAGTACACAATAGTCACATTCATGACGCTGTGACGATTAAGCATTCGGTGATTACTGATGCAGTCGTCGGTGCCAAGTCTACAGTAGGACCATTCGCACAATTACGTCCAGGCGCAGATTTGGGCAAAGAAACGAAAGTCGGTAACTTTGTTGAAATTAAAAAAGCACGCTTAGACGACGAAGCAAAAGTGTCACATCTCAGTTATATTGGCGATGCAGAAATTGGGGCAAGAACAAATGTCGGTTGTGGTTCCATCACTGTGAACTATGATGGCGTCAACAAGTTTAAAACGATTGTAGGTAAAGATGCGTTTATCGGCTGTAATACGAATCTCATCGCACCTGTGACTGTAGGAGACGGTTCGCTTATTGCAGCAGGTTCTACAATTACAGATGAAATTCCTAAAAATAGCTTAGCACTCGCGCGTTCAAAACAAGTGACAAAACCGGGATACATGACTCAAAAAGAGCAATAGTTTCACATGAAAGACTAAAAACGGTCTGTTGTAATTAAAAAGAGTGACCAAAACAAAATTGGAGGATTCATAATAATGTTAAACACCGAATATAAAAATTCGTCTTTGAAAATTTTCTCGTTGAAAGGTAACGAACCACTTGCACAAGAAGTCGCAGATCATGTAGGTGTTGAATTAGGTAAATGTACAGTTAAACGTTTTAGTGATGGTGAAATTCAAATTAATATTGAAGAAAGTATTCGTGGTTGTGATGTGTTCATTATCCAACCGACTTCTAACCCTGTAAATGTACATTTGATGGAACTTCTTATTATGATTGATGCATGTAAACGTGCTTCAGCAGCAAACATTACGATTGTTGTGCCATACTACGGTTATGCACGCCAAGACCGCAAAGCCCGCAGCCGTGAGCCAATTACAGCGAAGTTAGTGGCTGATTTATTCGAAACAGCTGGCGCGGATCGTATGATTGCATTAGATTTACATGCACCTCAAATTCAAGGATTCTTTGATATTCCGATTGATCACTTGATGGGTGTTCCGATCTTAGCGGACTATTTCTTGAAAAATAAAGAAATCGATCCAGAAAAAAGTGTTGTTGTATCACCAGACCATGGCGGTGTGACACGCGCACGTAAATTAGCAGATATTCTGAAAACACCTATCGCTATTATTGATAAACGTCGTCCAAAACCGAATGTGGCAGAAGTGATGAACATTGTGGGTGAAATTGAAGGACGCACAGCGATTATTATTGATGACATTATTGATACGGCGGGTACGATTACTTTAGCGGCACAAGCGTTAAAAGATAAAGGTGCCACAGAAGTATTCGCTTGTTGTACACACCCTGTATTATCGGGTCCAGCGAAAGAACGTATCGAAAATTCAGCCATTAAAGAATTAGTCGTAACGAACTCAATCCAATTAAACGACGAACAAAAGCCAAACAATATTACAGAACTTTCTGTAGCAGAATTGTTAGCACAAGCGATCGTACGTGTGTATGAACGCGAATCTGTGAGTGTATTATTTGACTAATGCATGTTGACTTATTATCAGCCCTCGTGTAAAATGGGTCTGTTCGTGTCAATACGGACAAATACACACTTGCAAGCAACATAGGTTGATGGGCAAGTGCAGCACAATAGTGTGCAATGGAAAGGTGGAAAATGAATATGGCTTCATTAAAGTCTATTATTCGTCAAGGTAAACAAACTCGCGGTGACTTACGTAAAATCCGTGAAGCAGGTAAAGTACCAGCAGTTGTTTATGGTTACGGTACTAAAAACGTATCAGTTAAAGTAGATGAAGTAGAATTCATCAAATTGATTCGTGAAGTTGGACGTAACGGTGTGATTGAACTTGGTGTAGGTTCAAAACAAATCAAAGTAATGGTATCAGATTACCAATACGACTCACTTAAAAACCAAATTACACATATTGACTTCTTAGCAATCAATATGACTGAAGAGCGTACTGTAGAAGTACCTGTTCACTTAATTGGTGAAGCTGTTGGCGCTAAAGAAGGCGGCGTAGTTGAACAACCATTATTCAACTTAGAAATCACTGCTACACCAGACAGCATTCCTGAATATATCGAAGTAGATGTTACTGAATTAAACATCAACGACAGCTTATCAGTAGCTGATGTTAAAATTTCTGGTGACTTCACTATCGAAAACGATGCTGAAGATACAATCGTTTCAGTTGTTGCACCTACTGAAGAGCCAACTGAAGAAGAAATCGAAGCAATGGAAGGCGAATCTACTCAAGAAGAGCCAGAAGTTGTGGGTGAATCTTCAGACGAGGAAGCAAAAGAAGAAGAATAAAAATGATGTCAATATCATTGCAAGAAGAGCTGAGCCTTATGGGTGTCAGCTCTTTTTGGCGTTGTGGTTGGTGCTCGATTTAAGAAAAGTAATGGAGCCAAATGTAAAAAAGAAGACGTCGTACCAAGCGATACCTTTTTTTGAAATGGCCAATGAAAAAATGCGTGTTGAAAAGTAGTTCAATATGAGAAGCGTGAAAAAGCATTCGTGATATGTGCCGTTGCATAATGTGAAAAGACGTCATTAAAGGTGTTAAGCGTGGCATGAACGCCTATTCAGATTTGAACGTCATCATATCGCGATTTTGAATTTTGGATAAGTTGTGAGTGTTTCGAATAGAAGTTTTATAATAGGAATAGGACGATTCACCAAGTTCAAGGCCAAATGTGTTAATATAGGGATATTAAACGCAAATGATAATGAATAGAGCGTAGGAGAAAGACAAACATGGAGGTCAATGATGAAGTGTATTGTAGGCTTAGGTAATATAGGAAAAAAATATGAATATACGCGACATAATATCGGTTTTGAAGTCATCGATCATTTACTTGATAGACATCAAATCAAACTCGACAAACAAAAGTTTCGTGGCGCTTATACAATAGAGCGCATCAATGGTGAAAAAGTGATGCTCATCGAACCATTGACTTTGATGAATTTGTCAGGTGAAGCGGTTGCCCCTCTGATGGATTACTATGATGTAGAGGTAGATGATTTACTCGTACTGTATGATGATTTAGATTTAGCACAAGGTCATGTACGTTTACGTCAAAAAGGTAGTGCTGGTGGACATAACGGCATGAAATCCATCATCCAAATGTTAGGCACGAGTGACTTTAAACGTATTCGTATTGGTATTGATCGTCCTTCGAATGGGATGGCGGTCAAGGATTATGTATTACAGCGCTTTTCAACCAATGAAATGAAAGTGATGGATACAGTCATTCAACATGTGGCAGATGCCGTAGAAGCATTTATAGGAAACGAAAAATTCGAAAATGTAATGAATCGATATAATGGTGAGGCTAAGTGAAATCAATAATCAATGAAATTATAAATAGAGACTCGAGATTTAAAGATTTAGCAGAGCAAGTCGGTCAATCCAATGTGCTCGTGACAGGATTAACCCCTGCCGCGAAAGCATCTATCATTGCGGAACTTTATCAATCGGACCACCGCCAAGTCGTTTTGGTTACAAACAATTTATATCAAGCGGACAAGATTGAAGCGGATTTATTACAGTTTGTTCCGGCTGATGAAGTGTATAAATATCCTGTTCAAGATATTATGACAGAAGAATTTTCAACGCAAAGCCCGGAATTAATGAGTGAACGTGTACGAACGTTAACAGCACTCGCGAATGATCGTCGCGGGTTATTTATCGTCCCTTTAAATGGCTTGAAAAAGTTGCTCACACCCAAAAAAATGTGGCGCGACCATCAAATGACTTTTGAAGTGGGCGACGATATTGAGATTGACGCGTTTTTAGAAAAATTAGTGAGCATGGGATATCGACGTGAATCGGTCGTATCCAATATTGGTGAATTTTCGGTGCGTGGTGGCATTATTGATGTGTATCCGTTACTAGGTGAACCGATTCGAATTGAACTGTTCGATACGGAAGTGGATTCGATTCGCCAATTCGATGTAGAGACGCAACGTTCATCAGAAAATATCGACAGTGCGGAAATTACGACGGCGCATGATTATATTATGACAGAGGCCGTACGACAACAGATGATGACAGCGTTGAAGTCTGCTTACGAAACGACGCGACCTAAAATTGACAAGTCAGTACGTCAAGATTTGAAAGAGACGTATGACAGTTTTCAAATGATTGAGGATACACATTTTGATCCCCAAATATTGCGTCGTTTAGTGGCGTTTATGTACGAGACGCCTACAACGATTTTAGATTACCTCAAAGATAATGCGGTTATTTTAGTTGATGAATACAATCGTGTTCGCGAAACTGAGGATTCATTGTCGGTTGAAACAGAAGACTTTTTACAGAATTTGATTGAAAGTGGTAAAGGTTTTATCGGACAGCGTTTTATGGATGATGAGGCATTTGATCGAATGTTACGCCAGTTCAAAATTACGTTTTTCACGTTGTTTACCGCTTCAATGCAAATGAAGTTAGACGACATGATTAAGTTTTCGTGTAAACCGGTCCAACAATTTTACGGGCAATACGACATTATGACTTCTGAATTCCAACGCTATATGCGACAAGAAGACCGTGTCGTCGTCATGGTAGAAACGGCAACGAAAAAAGAACGTATTCAGGCGATGTTAAGTGAGATGCACATTCCTACCTTGTTAGAGCCTGACGTTGACACAATGGCGCCTGGACATGCGGCGATTATTGAGGGCAGCTTGTCAGAAGGCTTCGAACTCCCTTACATGTCGCTCGTTGTCGTGACAGAACGTGAATTGTTTAAGTCTAAGCAGAAAAAGAGTACGAAAAAGCGACGCAAAACGTTAAGTAATGCGGAAAAAATTAAATCATACCAAGAATTGAATGTTGGCGATTATGTCGTGCACGTCCATCATGGTGTAGGGCGCTACCTCGGCGTGGAAACTTTAGCAGTAGGTGACGTACACCGCGACTATATTAAAATTCAGTATCAAGGCACAGACCAACTCTTTGTACCTGTCGATCAAATGGAGCAAGTGCAAAAATATGTCGGTTCAGAAGATAAATCGCCAAAGCTATATAAGTTAGGTGGCAGCGAATGGAAGAAAACGAAAGCGAAAGTTCAGCGCAGTGTAGAAGATATTGCGGATGAACTCATTGCTTTATATAAAGAACGCGAACAATCTGTCGGTTATCAATTTGGACCAGATACAGAAGAACAATACGCGTTTGAAATGGATTTCCCATATGATTTAACGGATGACCAAGCGAAATCGATTATCGAAATTAAAAATGACATGGAAAGCCAAAGACCTATGGACCGTCTGTTATGTGGTGACGTAGGTTACGGTAAAACTGAAGTAGCTGTCAGAGCGGCTTTCAAAGCAGTGATGTCAGGGAAACAAGTCGCATTTTTAGTGCCGACGACCATTTTAGCGCAACAACATTATGAGACGTTGATTGAGCGGATGCGTGATTTCCCTGTCGAAATTCATTTGATGAGTCGTTTTCGTACTCCTAAAGAAGTGCGCGAGACAAAAGAAGGTTTGAAATCAGGCTTTGTGGACATCGTTGTAGGGACACATAAGTTGCTCGGTAAAACGGTTGAGTACAAAGATTTAGGCTTACTTATTGTCGATGAAGAACAACGCTTTGGTGTGCGTCATAAAGAAAAAATTAAGCAGTTAAAAGCAAATGTCGATGTACTAACGTTAACTGCGACACCGATTCCGCGTACGTTGCATATGAGTATGTTGGGCGTACGTGACTTATCGATTATTGAAACACCACCAGAAAACCGCTTCCCAGTCCAAACGTATGTCTTAGAGCAAAATACTAATTTTATTAAAGAAGCTTTAGAACGCGAACTTTCTAGAGACGGCCAAGTGTTTTATCTCTACAACCGTGTAAGCGCCATTTACGAAAAGCGTGAACAACTTCAAATGTTGATGCCAGACGCTTCAATTGGTGTCGCGCACGGTCAATTGCCAGAACGTGACTTGGAAGAAACGATGCTCGACTTTATTAATGGAGAGTACGACATTTTAGTGACGACGACGATTATCGAAACAGGTGTCGATGTACCGAATGCGAATACACTCATTATTGAAGATGCTGATCGCTTTGGTTTGAGTCAGCTGTATCAATTGCGTGGGCGTGTCGGTCGTTCGAGTCGTATCGGGTATGCGTATTTCCTTCACGCAACGAATCGCGTATTGAATGAAGTCGCTGAAGAACGTCTCCAAGCGATTAAAGAATTTACCGAACTCGGCAGTGGCTTTAAAATTGCGATGCGTGATTTGAACATTCGGGGTGCAGGTAACTTACTCGGTAAACAACAGCACGGTTTCATTGATTCGGTCGGCTTTGACTTGTACTCACAAATGTTAGAAGAAGCGGTAAACGAAAAGCGTGGCATTAAAGAAGAAACGCCGGTCCCTGAGCTAGAGTTAGACTTGAAACTCGATGCATATTTACCAGCCGAATACATTCGCAATGAACAAGCGAAAATTGAAATTTACAAGAAGTTGAGAGCGACTGAAAGTATGGAGCAATTGATGGATATTAAAGATGAATTGCTCGATCGTTTCAATGCGTATCCAACAGAGGTTGAGCAATTGTTAGATTCTGTAGAGATTAAAGTCCATCTCCTTCACGTCGGTGTGCAATCCGTGAAAGATACAGGCAAAACGATTGAAATTTTATTAACGCAAAAAGGTACAAATGATATTGACGGTGAAGCATTATTTAAAAATACATTGGCGCTCGGTCGTGCAATGAAAGTCGGCGTACAAGATGGCTGTATGAAAGTGACATTGACGAAAGGGAAGCAATGGCTCGAATCGCTGAAGTTTTTAGCGAAGACGTTGGAAGAAAGTTTGAGACTCCCGCATGAAGTCTAACACAGCATTTAATGGTGTCGTTGTCCTGACGTTAGGGTTGATTGTCGTCAAAATATTGAGTGCTTTATATCGTGTCCCTTATCAAAATGTACTCGGCGATGAAGGATTGTATGCGTATCAACAAATTTACCCTATTGTGGCGTTAGGTGTAGTATTGTCGAGCAATGCGTTGCCGAGTGCGTATACGCAAATGTTAGGGCATCAGCGTGTATCGAAACCCTTCTTCATTCGGTTATGTCGAATATTGACAGGTGTAGGTCTAGTCATTTGTGCGCTGATGTTCATCGGTGCGAAAGCGGTCGCGTTGTTAATGGGTGATCCGCAATTAACGCCGATGATTCGAGCGGCAAGTTTCAGTTTTATTTCTGTAGGCGCGCTCGGTTTATTGCGTGGCTATTTTCAATCTCAATACGAAATGCACATGCCCGCGTATTCACAAGTGTTGGAACAATTTGTCCGCGTCGGTTTAATTGGTGTTGTGATCGGGTTGTTTATCTTTCAAGACTTGTCGATTTATCAGGCAGGCATGTGGGCGATTGTCGCGTCAACTGCAGGTTTTGTAGTAGCGACGGTGTTTTTAGCTTTCAAAAGTCACCTACCTGCTATGTCCATCGATCAAGAAAGCTTGCAGTGGCGTCGTTTTCTCGTTGCGACAGTCGTTTTTGCAATCAGTCATTTAATCGTCATTTTATGGCAAGTGGTCGATAGCTTTACAATTGTGAATATGTTGCGTTACGGTACAGGACTCACGTTTGATGAAGCGATTACGCAAAAAGGAATTTTCGATCGTGGCGCGTCCTTTATTCAAATGGGGCTCATCGTCACAACGACATTTTGTTTCGTGTTAATTCCACTTTTGACAGATACGAAGAAAAATGGACAGCGCCAACAAATGCACAGTTATGCGAATGCCTCACTGAAAATTACGATTGTGATCAGCAGTGCGAGCGGTATTGGGCTTGTCAATTTAATTCCGTTACTCAACCGTGTCTTTTTTGAACGCGCAGCATTGACGGGGACATTGTCGCTATATATGTTAACCGTCATATGCGTGTCACTCATTATGATGTACATCGCGTTGCTAGAAGTGCATGAACAATTTCGTATGATTATGAAAGCACTCGTCATCGGAATCGTCACAAAAGGCGTGCTCAACAGCATTGCGATTCCGTTGTTTGGTATTTTGGGTGCAAGTATAGCGACGGTCAGTTCTTTAGTCGTGTTCGTTGTTGTCTTACATCATCGCGTCGTACAGCTCTATCGCCTTCACGCCTTGCGAAAGTTTTATGTGAAATTGGTTTTAGCTTTATTGGTCATGACAGCTGTTGTACAATTATGTCATTATCTCATTCCTGCTGAGACACGTTTCGGTGGTTTAGTTGAACTCCTTATTGCAGCTATGGTCGGTGTCGGTAGCATCGTCTTCATGCTGTTGTACCTCAATATTTTAAGTAAAGAAGAATGGATTCATTTACCGTTTGGCGATAAAGTCATTTCGTGGGAGAAAGGAAGAAAGTCATGACACAGCAACTGACAATTATAGGATTAGGGAACTACGGTTTAGACGAATTACCCGTAAGTATATACAAATTAATCCAACAACAATCTAAAATTTATGTGCGTACGAAAGCGCATCCCGTGATTGCACAATTAGAAGGCATCGCGATCGAAAGTTTTGACGATGTTTACGAAGCGCATGAAACATTTGAACCAGTGTATCAAGCGATAACAGAGCGATTGTTCGAGTATGCGCAACATGAAGACATCGTGTATGCTGTGCCGGGTCATCCACGCGTGGCCGAGACGACGACACAGCTATTGTTGCAAAATGCACCCCAACATAATGTGACAGTTAAAGTGTTAGGTGGACGTAGTTTTATTGATGATGTATTTGAAGCAGTCAATGTCGATCCGAACGATGGCTTTACGATGTTAGATGCAACGGCGCTAACGGTAGACATGCTCAATCCACGGACAGCAACAGTCGTGACGCAAGTTTATAGTGACATGGTTGCCGGTAGCTTAAAGTTAACCTTGATGGAACGTTACCCGGATGACTTTGAAGTGATGGTTGTTGACGGGGCACATCAAGGTGGGGCACAAGTGACGCGTTGTCCAATATATGCATTAGATCATGATGTAACGTATACGAATTTAACGAGTGTCTTTGTACCGAAAGTGACTGATGAGACAGCGTTATATGGTGATTTTGATTATGCGGACCAAGTGATTGCGCGTTTAGTTGACGATGAACACGGTTGCCCTTGGGATAAAGTCCAAACGCATCAAACGTTAAAGCGCTATTTACTCGAAGAAACGTACGAGTTATTTGAAGCGATTGATAACGAAGATGATTGGCATATGATTGAAGAGCTCGGCGATATCTTGTTACAAGTGTTGTTGCATACGAATATCGGTCGTAAAGAAGGGTACATGGATACGCGTGAAGTCGTAGCAAGCTTGACTGAAAAGATGATTCGACGCCATCCGCACATTTTTGGTAGTGAAAGTGCGCAAAATGTCGACGATGTGAAAGCGATTTGGAAAACTGAAAAGCAAGCAGAAGGTAAAAAAGAACGTGTTAAATTTGAGAAAGTATTTGCGACCCATTTCTTAAAATTGTATGATGAAGTCAAAAATAAAGACTTTACGGAAGAAGAACTTAAAGCTTATATAGAACAGGGGGATAGTGATGAGACTCGATAAGTATTTAAAAGTGTCACGCTTAATTAAACGTCGCACACTCGCTAAAGAACTGAGTGATCAAGGGCGTGTTGCGGTGAATGGGAACACTGCCAAAGCGGGGACAGACGTGAAAATAGATGATGAGTTAGTGATTCAATTTGGTCAAAAAATCGTTACGGTTAAAGTCACAGGATTAAACGAGCATGCGACAAAAGAAAATGCTAAAGGGATGTTCGAACTCGTTAAAGAAGAGCGCATTCAGTAAAGGGTAAATAAAGAAAGGTGACGCCCCATGGCCCAAAAAATTCAAAATATCGGCAACCAGTATACAAGCCAAAAAAATGCTAAAAAGCAGCGACATGAACGCCGGAAAAAAGTTGTAAAAAAACGCATTTCTGTTTTCGGAGGGATATTGCTCGCCATCATTATTGTGCTGTTAGTGATGTTGATGGTACAAGTGAAAGGGAACCACGAAGCATCGGTAGAACGTCAAAAGAAAGAAGCGCAATATCAAAAGTTACAAGATCAAGAAATTGAATTAAAAGAACAACTAAACAATCTGAATGATGAAGCGTATGTCGAAAAAATCGCGAGAGACGAGTACTATTTAAGTAATGATGGTGAAATTATTTTCAAATTGCCAGAGGACGCCAAGAACGATAAGCAGTCCGAGAAAAAGTAGCGCACTTTTAGATTTGGATTGTTAACAAGTAAATAACGTAAAGAAAAAAGGCGATGTTCAATTTGCCATTGTGAAAACAGTTAAACAAACGTATAATAGAACTATATATCGAACTAAAGCGGGAGGAGGCATTATAACAATGTCAATCGAAGTAGGAAGTAAGTTAAAAGGTAAAGTCACTGGTATCAAAAAATTTGGTGCATTCGTGGAGTTGCCTGAAGGAAAAAGTGGGCTAGTTCATATTAGTGAAGTAGCAGACAACTATGTCGAAAATGTAGAAGACCATTTAACAGTCGGTGATGAAGTAGAAGTAAAAGTATTATCTATTGCAGATGATGGTAAAATTAGTTTATCTATTAAAAAAGCAAAAGAGCGCCCACGTAAGCAAAAACCGGCGCAAAAACCAGAAGACTTTGAGAAAAAGCTATCTAACTTTTTAAAGGATAGTGAAGACAGACTTACTTCTATTAAGCGTCAAACAGAATCAAGACGTGGCGGCAGAGGTTCACGTCGTTAAGTATTGATAATCACTTAGAGGTTGAGAAACGAAGGATAACTTTGACTCTCAGCCTCTATTTTAATGTAGGAGTGACATCGATATGCAACAAAACTGGAAAGCGACAGACCATATCGTCGTTGCGGTTTCGACAGGAATTGATAGTATGGTACTGTTGCATCAATTGCTATATGATGAGACATTAACGTATTGCCAATTAACTTGTTTGCACGTACATCATGGTTTGAGAGAGGCGTCAGAGCAAGAGGCAGCATTCATTCAACATTACTGCAAACAGCATGACATTCCGTTCTATATGAAGCGATTGGACTTGTCGGATGCGGTGGTAGAAGGGCGAAGTATTCAAAATGATGCAAGAGAGATGCGATATCAATGGTTTGATACGATGATGCACCAATTGGACGCGGACGGTTTGCTCACTGCGCACCACGAGGATGATCAAGTGGAAACGATTTTTTACCGGTTGTTTACTGGAAAAAGTACACGCAGTTCACTCGGCATGTCAGCCATTGAAGCGCGTAACGGATATCGTTTGTTCAGACCGTTGTTAAATACACCGAAGCATGTCATTCGAGCTTATCAACAGCAACACGATGTCCCTTATTTTGAAGATACGTCGAATGCGAGTAATACCTATGTCCGCAATGATATTCGCAATCGGATTTTGCCGCAAATTGACGAGAATGCGCAGTTACAGTCGCAACAATTGTTAAAACTTAAAGCGTGGCATGATGAAGCGTTCATGTTGATGCAACGTGAAGTGGACGACTTTATCGAGCGATTTGTGACATCAAACGCACATTCTTTTGCTGTATCAAGAAACGCTTTCAACGCCTTGACGTACCATGTTAAAATATTAACCTTAGATACTTTGTTGCAACAATTTGAGGAGGATACCGTTACGATAAGTGAGCGTGCGTATGCAGATTGGTTACAAAAATTAGCCGGTCCAGTCGCACAAACACAATTGATGCACACAAACCAATGGCATGCTAATATCGTGTATGATAAATTAGTAATAATGGCGCCAATGCAAAAAAGCTTAGATACATATACTTTACGGGTGACTGAAGCGGGAACGTATCGCTTTGGTCGTTATGACGTTCAGATCACTGACATGATGGACCTGCCCGGCTCTGAATTGCGCATTCGTGCTCGTCAACCCGGCGACCGTATTGCACGACATGATGGGCATCATAAAAAAGTATCGCGGCTGATGATTGATGCGAAAGTTCCTGCATATTTGAGAACGCAAATACCGATCATCGAAACGACGCATGGAGACATTTTAGCTGTAGGCACGTTGTATATTCAGCAACATTATCAAGATGTAATTAAGATTCAATTTATGGGAGATGACATACATGAAAAATGATGTAAAAGAAGTGTTATTAACGGAGGGTGACATTCAAGAGATTTGTCGCACATTAGGTGAAACAATCACAGCAGATTATCAAGGGAAAGATCTGTTTTGTGTCGGTATTTTAAAAGGATCAGTCTTATTCATGACAGACTTAATTAAGCATATCGACTTGCCACTTGCGATTGATTTTATGGATGTATCAAGTTATCACGGTGGTACAGAATCAACAGGTGAAGTACAAATTTTAAAAGACTTAAGTTCATCAATCGAAAATAAAGATGTATTAATCATTGAAGATATTCTTGAAACAGGTACGACATTAAAATCTATCACAGAATTATTACAATCTCGTCGCGTGAACTCATTAGAAATTGTGACATTACTTGATAAACCGAACCGTCGTAAAGCGGATATTGAAGCGAAATATGTCGGTAAAAAAATTCCTGATGAGTTTGTGATTGGCTATGGTTTAGACTATCAAGAAAAGTATCGTAACTTACCTTATATTGGTACACTAAAACCTGAAGTGTACGCAAAATAATCACGTTGATTAGGGCATATCCTCAGCGTTGATAAAAGTCAATTACTAGCCATTTGTGTAACAATTATGGTAAAATTTTTATTAGTTTTATATTTGAAGTAGGAGGAAACGACGCATGCAGAAAGCTTTTCGTAATGTGCTGTTTATAGCCATTGTCGGCGTTGTTATCTTTGGGCTATTTTCATGGATTAACGGCAATGGAAATGTACCTAAAGAGTTAACGTACACGCAATTTATTCAAAAGTTGGATAATGGAGAACTAAAATCTTTAGAAATTCAACCAGAAAATAACGTTTATAAAGTGAGCGGTAAGTTAAAAAATAATGACGATTATGCCTCAACAATTTTGTTTAATAATGATCAAGAATTGAATAAAGTTACTGAAACAGCCAAAGACCAAAAAGGATTAGATTTTACTGTTAAAGAAGAAGAAGGACAGAGTGTATTTGTAAGTATTATTTCTACATTAATTCCTGTTTTAGTGATTGCTTTACTCTTTATTTTCTTCCTTAGCCAAGCACAAGGCGGCGGTGGTGGCGGTCGTATGATGAACTTTGGTAAGTCCAAAGCGAAAATGTACGACAGTCAAAAAGGCCGTGTACGTTTCACAGATGTTGCCGGAGCAGATGAAGAGAAACAAGAACTCATTGAAATTGTTGACTTCTTGAAAGATAATAAGAAATTCAAACAAATGGGTTCACGTATTCCGAAAGGGGTCTTATTAGTAGGGCCACCAGGTACAGGTAAAACATTGCTTGCACGTGCAGTAGCGGGTGAAGCAGGTGTACCGTTCTTCTCAATTAGTGGTTCGGACTTTGTTGAAATGTTTGTCGGTGTCGGTGCGAGCCGTGTCCGTGATTTATTCGAAAATGCGAAGAAAAATGCGCCGTGTATCATTTTTATAGATGAAATCGATGCAGTCGGTCGTCAACGTGGCGCAGGTGTTGGCGGTGGTCATGATGAACGTGAACAAACATTAAACCAACTTCTTGTAGAGATGGATGGTTTTGGTGAAAATGAAGGCATCATCATGATTGCAGCGACAAACCGTCCTGACATTTTAGATCCTGCGTTATTACGTCCGGGCCGTTTTGACCGTCAAATTCAAGTTGGACGTCCAGATGTGACAGGTCGTGAAGCAATTTTACATGTTCACGCTAAAAACAAACCTTTAGATGAAACAGTAGACCTTAAAGCGATTGCGCAACGTACACCGGGCTTTTCTGGTGCCGATTTAGAAAACTTACTCAACGAAGCGTCATTAGTTGCGGCGCGTAGTGGTAAGAAAAAAATCGATATGCGTGATATTGAAGAGGCTACAGACCGTGTCATTGCAGGTCCAGCTAAAAAATCACGTGTCATTTCTGAAAAAGAACGTAATATCGTTGCTCATCATGAAGCAGGACATACAATTATCGGTATGGTCCTTGACGAAGCTGAAGTGGTGCACAAAGTAACTATCGTCCCACGTGGTCAAGCGGGTGGTTACGCAATGATGTTACCGAAACAAGACCGCTTCTTAATGACTGAACCAGAATTGCTCGATAAGATTTGTGGTTTACTTGGTGGACGTGTCGCTGAAGATATTATCTTTAACGAAGTCTCAACAGGTGCGTCAAATGACTTTGAACGTGCGACACAAATTGCGCGTGAAATGGTGACGAAATACGGTATGAGTAAAAAACTGGGTACTGTACAATTCTCACATGGTGGCGGACAAGTCTTCTTAGGTAAAGACATGTCTGGTGAACCTGAATACTCAGGTCAAATCGCCTTTGAAATTGATAAAGAAGTTCAGCGTATCATTAAAGAACAATATGAACGTTGTAAACAAATCTTATTAGAACATGAATCACAATTGAAACTCATCGCGAAAACGTTATTAACTGAAGAAACATTGGTTGCAGAACAAATTCAATCATTATTCCACGAAGGCCATTTACCAGAAGTGAATTATGATGATGCAAAAGTCGTTAACCATTCTGAAAATAAAGCGTTTGACGAAGGGAAATATGGTAAGTCTTATGAGGATATTCGTCGCGAACAAGAAGAATTGACAGAACACGCAAACCGTGGTCAATCAGAACGTCGTAATGAAGACGAAACAACAAATGAGACTGAGTCAAAAGACAGTGAAGACACACAACAAAATGACAATGGCGATAAAACGGGTTATGAACAAGAACCAAACATTGATCGTCCAGGCAATGATCAACCGCCACGTCAATAAGCGATAAACATCAGGGCTTTTCTTGAAAGCAGAACACTTTTAAGAAAAGCCCTTTTTATAATTGGTGAACACTGATGAGATGAAGGGGTGTACCCTTTTCAAAATCATGGGGGCATAAGTGGTGGCAAAGCTTTATAAAAACAGTTGTCTCATCGTGAGAAACGCGAAGCCATGAGGGCAATCAAGAACCATAAATCATAGGGAAGGCAAGTTAAATAAAATACCATATCAATTGCATCAAAAATTTTTATGTCCGCTCCTCTTTCGCTAGTTTGAATGTATAAATGATTTCTATCTCGATACGTAATAAAGCTGTAGAAAGCATTTTGGTTGAGTCGTACGAGACTTCCGCGTATGATAATGCAAAGTAGTGACCTTCCAACCAAACCAGTGACGGACATAGATGATAATCAATCCATAACACAGAATGAACTGCATAAATTTAAGGAGTGATATAGCAAAATGACACATGACTATTTAGTAAAAGCGTTGGCCTTTAACGGAGAAATCCGCGCATATAGTGTCAACGCAACGGAAACAATTCAAGAAGCACAAAAGCGTCATTATACATGGCCCACTGCATCTGCAGCTTTAGGTCGAACAATGACAGCAAGCTTAATGATGGGTGCCATGTTAAAAGGCGACCAAAAATTAACAGTAACGGTAGACGGCGATGGCCCAATCGGTAAAATTATTGCTGATGCAGATGCGAAAGGGAAAGTAAGAGGCTATGTGACGAACCCTCAAACGCACTTCCCACTCAATGAACAAGGCAAATTAGATGTGCGTCGTGCAGTCGGGACAACGGGCGCAATCAATGTCGTAAAAGATGTGGGCATGCGTGATTATTACACAGGTAGTAGCCCTATCATTTCAGGTGAACTCGGTGAAGACTTCACATATTATTTTGCGAACAGTGAACAAGTTCCTTCATCAGTCGGTGTCGGTGTACTTGTTAACCCAGATAACTCTATCAAAGCAGCGGGTGGATTTATCCTTCAAGTCATGCCGGGTGCCAAAGATGAAACTATCGATCGTTTAGAAGCAGCGATTAACACGATGAAACCTGTATCAACATTAATTGATGAAGGTTTAACACCGGAAGAAATGTTAGAAACGATATTAGGTAAAGACAATGTGACAATTTTAGAAAGTATGCCGACTGAATTTGAATGTAACTGTAGCCACGATAAATTTTTAAATGCGATCAAAGGTTTAGGTCAAGCCGAAATTGAAGATATGATTGCAAAAGATCACGGTGCAGAAGCGGAATGTCATTTCTGTCGCTCACGCTATGCATTTTCAGAAGATGAATTGAAGGCGTTACTTGCTGAAATGCCATCTTAAACACACGTAACAAGCTAGAATCAAAATTTTGAGTATATTTAATTTTATATTTCCCTTAACTTGCCCCCATGCACACGCATTCTTTGAGGTTGCCGGTATGGATTCGCTTTTCCAGAGACTTGTCTTAACTCGCCAACACTTCGTGATATTGTTATATTAGAAGTAGCATTGGCGGTTTTTCAATCCCTCGGAAAATCCCCATCCATTTTGGCATTTTTACATTGATAACAGTGGTGTATGAGGGCAAGTTTTGAGTTTGATGAACCATTTCAAAATAGTTATCGTCTCACGTGAATTGATGGCTAATTCAGTAACATTTAAACGACGTCATTTCTTCTCGGTCTTCAATGATATAAAATTGAGTGTGCGAGTCTTTTAAATGAGAAAGGCGTTATCATCGCTCGATATCTAGATAAAAAAACAGTTGCGACTGAGAATGTGCTTTTGCTCGCGTACATTTAGTGGTACACTATAGATATCCGATATAATAGCTATGTTTTAACGAGAAAATTAATTAAAAAGTGAGGTTGTTGATGATGGTCAGAAAACCAGTAGATAATATTACAGACATTATTGGTCAAACACCTGTTGTTAAGTTACGTCATCAAGCAGGTGAAGATGCTGCGGACATTTATGTAAAATTAGAATATCAAAATCCAGGCGGTTCTGTGAAAGACCGTATTGCCTTAGCGATGATTGAACAAGCAGAAAAAGAAGGCAAAATTAAGCCGGGTGACACAATTGTCGAACCTACTTCAGGCAACACAGGTATCGGTTTAGCATTTGTATGTGCGGCAAAAGGTTATAAAGCCGTTTTCACAATGCCTGAAACAATGAGTATGGAACGTCGTAACTTATTAAAAGCTTACGGTGCAGAACTCGTATTGACACCAGGTGCTGAAGCGATGAAAGGTGCAATTAAAAAAGCGAAAGAGCTTAAAGAGACACATGGCTATTTTGAACCACAACAATTCGAAAACCCAGCTAACCCAAGAGTGCATGAATTAACAACAGGTCCAGAACTTGTCGAACAATTTGAAGGTCGTACCATCGACGCCTTTTTAGCAGGTGTAGGTACGGGTGGTACATTGTCAGGTGCTGGTAAAGTGTTAAAAGAAAAATATCCAGACATTCAAATCGTTGCCATCGAACCTGAAGACTCACCAGTATTAAGTGGTGGCGAACCAGGACCTCATAAATTACAAGGTTTAGGTGCGGGCTTTGTACCAGGTACATTAAACACAGAAATTTATGATGAAATTATTAAAGTCGGTAATGAAGTAGCGATGGAAACATCTCGTCGTGTTGCTAAAGAAGAAGGTATCTTAGGTGGTATTTCTTCAGGTGCGGCCATTTATGCGGCGATTCAAAAAGCGAAAGAATTAGGTAAAGGTAAGACAGTTGTAACGGTATTGCCAAGTAATGGTGAGCGTTACCTTTCTACACCACTTTATAATTTTGAATAATCAAGAACAGTGGGGCTGTGCACATACAGTCCTGCTTTTTTATTGCATTTTAGCGATGTGGCTATAGAAAATGATGCGTCTCACTTAGCCATCAAGTTCGCGTATTATTCCGCTTTAAAGACGATGGTTGACATTATATGAAAGCTTCAGAAATCTGTTATAATATACCTATTCTAAGGTGGATGTGAATGGTTGAATGAGACGGAAAGGAAGATCTTAACATGCCACAAACACAAATTATGGGTATTTTAAATGTCACACCGGATTCGTTTTCTGATGGTGGACGCTTTAATGAAGTTGATCGCGCAGTTGAACATGCAACAAAGATGGTCGAACAAGGCGCGCATATCATTGATGTAGGGGGCGTATCCACACGTCCGGGTCACGAGAAAGTCACAGTGGAGGAAGAACTTGCACGTGTCATTCCGGTCGTTAAAGCTTTACAACATTTGGACGTCACTATTTCAGTCGATACATTTCGAAGTGAAGTTGCGGAAGCGGCACTTGAAGCGGGCGCTACAATGATTAATGATCAGTGGGCAGGGCTCTATGATACACGCATGTTTCAAGTGGTTGCGAAATACGACGCAGAACTTATTTTAATGCATAATGGTGATGGCAAGCGGGACGTACCAGTTATGGACGAAATGCTTGTCATGTTATTAAAGCAAGCAAATAAAGCGGTGCTCGCCGGGATTGACCGTGACCGTATTTGGCTTGATCCGGGCATTGGATTTGCGAAAACGCGTGAAGAAGAACAAGAAGTGATGTCACGCTTAGATGAACTTGTGGCAACAGGTTATAAAGTTTTGTTAGCGACGAGTCGAAAACGTTTGATTAAATTTTTACTCGGTGACGACAATCAAGTTGATGAGCGTGATGAAGCGACGGCAGCCACGACAGCTTACGGTATTATGAAAGGTGTACATGGCGTCCGCGTACATAATGTTTTAATGAATGCGCGATTAGCCAAAACGATGGATGCGTTGAAAGGATATGAAGATGGAAGATAAAATATTTTTACAAGGACTTGAATTTTATGCGTATCATGGCGCGCTCCCTGCAGAAAATGAAATTGGTCAAATTTTTACCGTTGATGTTGAAATGAAAGTAGATTTAAGTGTAGCGGGTGCGTCTGATCGCGTGGAAGATACTGTCCATTACGGCGAAGTATATGAAGACATTAAAGCCATTATGCATGATTCCGCAGTGCAATTAATTGAACATCTTGCGGAACGTATTGCATTACGTATAAATTCACACTATAATCGTGTAATGGAAACGAAAGTTAGAATCACTAAAAAAAATCCACCTATTCCTGGTTATTATCAAGGTGTCGGTGTAGAAATTGTGAGGGCGAATCACCATGATTGATGCGTATTTAGGTTTAGGCAGTAACATGGGTGACCGAGAAGCACAGTTAAAAGCAGCGATTGATTTATTAGATGCCCATGACAAGATTAATGTTGTTGCGATTTCATCTATTTATGAAACGAAGCCGGTCGGATATACAGAACAACCTGATTTTTTGAATTTATGCTTACACATTCAAACACAACTTTCTGCACAAGACTTGTTAAAGGTCGCTTTAGAAACTGAGGCAGAGTTACATCGTGTACGTAAAGTGCGATGGGGCCCACGTACAATGGATATTGATATTTTATTGTATGGCGATGAAATCATTGAAGAAGATGATTTAACGGTGCCGCATCCGCGTATGACTGAACGTGCTTTTGTGATGGTACCGTTAAATGATATAGCTTCCAATGTCATCGAACCGCATTCGGGCCAAAAAATTCAACAGATCGTACCTCATGATGATACAGTAGTGAAATATAAAGCAATATTGTGATGGATTTTGGTGATTGACTTTGAATATATTGGAGGAAATTTGAAATGTGGAAAATTGGCGACGTTGAAATTGAAAACAGAGTCGTTCTCGCACCTATGGCAGGTGTGTGTAACTCGGCGTTTCGACTCACTGTAAAAGAATTCGGTGCCGGGCTAGTGTGCGCAGAAATGGTGAGCGACAAAGCGATTTTGTTTAACAATCCAAAAACGATGAAAATGTTATACATCGATGAAAATGAACGTCCATTATCGTTACAAATTTTTGGTGGTGAAAAAGAAACATTAGTTGAAGCTGCCGAATATGTAGATAAAAATACAACAGCTGACATTATTGATATTAATATGGGCTGTCCAGTATCAAAAATTATTAAATGTGAAGCGGGTGCACGTTGGTTGTTAGATCCGAACAAAATTTATGAAATGGTGTCGGCGGTAACAGAACGCGTGAGCAAACCTGTGACATGTAAAATGCGTATCGGCTGGGATGAGGACCATATCTTCGCAGTTGAAAATGCAAAAGCTGCTGAACGTGCGGGTGCTGCGGCGATTTCGCTACATGGTCGCACACGTGTTCAAATGTACGAAGGCAAGGCGGATTGGGATATTATTCGTCAAGTGAAAGAAGCGGTGAACATTCCGGTCATCGGTAATGGTGATGTTACGAGTCCAGAACTTGCTGAAAAAATGCTGAAAGAAACAGGCGTGGATGCAGTTATGATCGGACGAGAAGCATTAGGCAATCCATGGATGATTTATCGTACGGTGCATTATTTAGAAACAGGCGAGTTAATTGACGAGCCTCAAATCGACGAAAAAATTGAGATTGCTTTATTACACTTGAATCGTCTCGTTGATTTAAAAGGTGAAAAAGTGGGCGTTATGGAAATGCGCAAACACGCGTCATGGTACCTTAAAGGTGTCCGAGGCAATGGCAAAGCGCGTAAAGCATTAAACCAGGCAGAAACATTAGCCGAAATGACTGAGATTTTAACAGAATTCCGTGATGAACAAATGGAAAAACAAAAAATAGAGGCATAAGAAGCGAAAAGGAGAGGTAAGCATGACAGAAGAATTGAATGACCAAATGCAGGTCCGTCGACAAAAATTACAAGAATTAAGAGACTTAGGGATTGATCCATTCGGTGAGAAGTTTGAGCGTACTGGAACTGCGGAAACGTTAAAAGCACAATGGGATCAATACGCTAAAGAAGAACTTGCTGAAAAAGAAGCGGAAAGTCATACAGTAATTGCAGGTCGTATTATGACGAAACGTGGTAAAGGTAAAGCAGGATTTGCACATATTCAAGACTTATCCGGTCAAATTCAAATTTATGTACGTAAAGACCAAGTCGGTGATGAACAATTTAATATTTGGAACACTGCAGATTTAGGTGATATTGTCGGCGTTGAAGGTATTATGTTTAAAACAAATACTGGTGAATTATCAGTAAAAGCGAAGTCATTCAAACTTTTATCTAAAGCGTTACGTCCACTACCAGACAAACATCACGGTTTACAAGATATCGAACAACGTTACCGTCAGCGTTATCTTGACTTAATTACCAACGAAGAAAGCACGCAAACGTTTATTAATCGTAGCCGTATTCTTCAAGAAATGCGTAATTACCTTAATGAAAAAGGCTTTTTAGAAGTGGAAACACCAATGATGCATCAAATCGCAGGGGGGGCTGCAGCGAAACCATTCGTGACACACCACAACGCATTAGATGCAACACTTTACATGCGTATTGCGATCGAACTTCACCTTAAACGTCTAATCGTAGGTGGCTTGGAGAAAGTATATGAAATCGGACGCGTATTCCGTAACGAAGGTGTTTCTACACGCCATAACCCAGAATTTACAATGATTGAATTGTATGAAGCGTATGCAGACTACAAAGATATTATGTCATTAACTGAAGAGTTAGTTGCACATATCGCTCGTCGCGTATTAGGTACAACTTCAGTTCAGTACGGTGATGAAACAATTCATTTAGAACCACAATGGCGTAGATTACACATGGTTGATGCCGTTAAAGAAGCAACAGGTGTAGACTTTTATGAAGTGAAATCAGACGAAGAAGCACACGAATTAGCGAAAGTGCATGGCATTGAAGTAGATGACAATATGAAGTACGGTCACATCTTAAATGAATTTTTCGAACAAAAAGTAGAAGAAACTTTAATTCAACCGACATTCATTTACGGTCATCCAATTGAAATCTCTCCTTTAGCTAAGAAAAACCCTGAAGATTCACGCTTCACTGATCGTTTTGAGTTGTTCATTGTAGGTCGTGAACATGCGAATGCGTTTACAGAATTAAACGACCCAATCGATCAACGTCAGCGCTTTGAAGCACAATTAGTAGAAAAAGAACAAGGTAACGACGAAGCGCATGAAATGGATGAAGATTTCATTGAAGCGTTAGAATACGGTATGCCGCCAACAGGTGGATTAGGTATCGGTATTGACCGCCTTGTGATGTTGTTAACGAATTCTCCATCTATTCGTGACGTGTTATTATTCCCATATATGCGTCAAAAATAAGATATATCATCAAACGCTTGTACATTGACTATTCAGTGTACAGGCGTTTTTTTAATTTCAGTAAAGGAGAAATGGATGAACGATAGGGGCATTTCATATTGCAATGCGTAGGCAAGAGAATACTATGATGTATGGAGAATGGATATGGTGAAGCTTGGTTGGTTCCACAGGTGGTGGGGTATCGAAGGGGTTGTGTAAACCATCTTAAATTTATTTTTAAAAAAGGTGATAAAAAGTGTTGACTTTAAAATGATAATTAAGTATTATATAAAAGTCGTCAAATTGAACGGCAAACCAAATTTAAAATGTTTGTAAAAAACTTAAACAAAGTGTAAAATTAACTATTGAAAAGTATTTGCAAAACATGTATTATAAAAAGGTAGCCGATGAGCTACTTAATAAAATAATTATTGTCTGGTGACAATGGCAAAGAGGTCACACCTGTTCCCATGCCGAACACAGAAGTTAAGCTCTTTAGCGCCGATGGTAGTCGGACTTACGTTCCGCGAGAGTAGGACGTTGCCAGGCATTACATATGGAGAATTAGCTCAGCTGGGAGAGCATCTGCCTTACAAGCAGAGGGTCGGCGGTTCGATCCCGTCATTCTCCACCATTGCCGGCCTAGCTCAATTGGTAGAGCAACTGACTTGTAATCAGTAGGTTGGGGGTTCAAGTCCTCTGGCCGGCACCATTTTATGAGCCATTAGCTCAGTTGGTAGAGCATCTGACTTTTAATCAGAGGGTCAGAGGTTCGAATCCTCTATGGCTCATCATTCGAATACTATTGAGCAGAAGTAGTTCAGCGGTAGAATACGACCTTGCCAAGGTCGGGGTCGCGGGTTCGAATCCCGTCTTCTGCTCCATTATTTTTGCCGGGGTGGCGGAACTGGCAGACGCACAGGACTTAAAATCCTGCGGTGAGAGATCACCGTACCGGTTCGATTCCGGTCCTCGGCACCATCTTTAATCATGCGCCCGTAGCTCAATTGGATAGAGCGTTTGACTACGGATCAAAAGGTTATGGGTTCGACTCCTATCGGGCGCGCCATCTTAATAACGGGAAGTAGCTCAGCTTGGTAGAGCACTTGGTTTGGGACCAAGGGGTCGCAGGTTCAAATCCTGTCTTCCCGACTTCTGTAAAATAACATGGGGGCTTAGCTCAGCTGGGAGAGCGCCTGCTTTGCACGCAGGAGGTCAGCGGTTCGATCCCGCTAGTCTCCACCATTATATTTTTGAAATGAACATTGAAAACTGAATGACAATATGTCAACGTTAATTCCGATAATTTGAGTACTTCAAAAGTACTTTCAAGAGTGATTGACTTAAACAATCAATGAGCTATATCAAGCTTACTTCTTTTATGGAGAGTTTGATCCTGGCTCAGGATGAACGCTGGCGGCGTGCCTAATACATGCAAGTCGAGCGAACAGATAAGGAGCTTGCTCCTTTGACGTTAGCGGCGGACGGGTGAGTAACACGTGGGTAACCTACCTATAAGACTGGAATAACTCCGGGAAACCGGGGCTAATGCCGGATAACATGTTGAACCGCATGGTTCTACAGTGAAAGACGGTCTTGCTGTCACTTATAGATGGACCCGCGCCGTATTAGCTAGTTGGTGGGGTAACGGCCTACCAAGGCGACGATACGTAGCCGACCTGAGAGGGTGATCGGCCACACTGGAACTGAGACACGGTCCAGACTCCTACGGGAGGCAGCAGTAGGGAATCTTCCGCAATGGGCGAAAGCCTGACGGAGCAACGCCGCGTGAGTGATGAAGGTCTTCGGATCGTAAAGCTCTGTTGTTAGGGAAGAACAAATGTGTAAGTAACTGTGCACATCTTGACGGTACCTAACCAGAAAGCCACGGCTAACTACGTGCCAGCAGCCGCGGTAATACGTAGGTGGCAAGCGTTATCCGGAATTATTGGGCGTAAAGCGCGCGTAGGCGGTTTTTTAAGTCTGATGTGAAAGCCCACGGCTCAACCGTGGAGGGTCATTGGAAACTGGAAAACTTGAGTGCAGAAGAGGAAAGTGGAATTCCATGTGTAGCGGTGAAATGCGCAGAGATATGGAGGAACACCAGTGGCGAAGGCGGCTTTCTGGTCTGCAACTGACGCTGATGTGCGAAAGCGTGGGGATCAAACAGGATTAGATACCCTGGTAGTCCACGCCGTAAACGATGAGTGCTAAGTGTTAGGGGGTTTCCGCCCCTTAGTGCTGCAGCTAACGCATTAAGCACTCCGCCTGGGGAGTACGGTCGCAAGACTGAAACTCAAAGGAATTGACGGGGACCCGCACAAGCGGTGGAGCATGTGGTTTAATTCGAAGCAACGCGAAGAACCTTACCAAATCTTGACATCCTTTGACAACTCTAGAGATAGAGCTTTCCTCTTCGGAGGACAAAGTGACAGGTGGTGCATGGTTGTCGTCAGCTCGTGTCGTGAGATGTTGGGTTAAGTCCCGCAACGAGCGCAACCCTTGAACTTAGTTGCCATCATTAAGTTGGGCACTCTAAGTTGACTGCCGGTGACAAACCGGAGGAAGGTGGGGATGACGTCAAATCATCATGCCCCTTATGATTTGGGCTACACACGTGCTACAATGGACAATACAAAGGGCAGCGAAACCGCGAGGTCAAGCAAATCCCATAAAGTTGTTCTCAGTTCGGATTGTAGTCTGCAACTCGACTACATGAAGCTGGAATCGCTAGTAATCGTAGATCAGCATGCTACGGTGAATACGTTCCCGGGTCTTGTACACACCGCCCGTCACACCACGAGAGTTTGTAACACCCGAAGCCGGTGGAGTAACCATTTTGGAGCTAGCCGTCGAAGGTGGGACAAATGATTGGGGTGAAGTCGTAACAAGGTAGCCGTATCGGAAGGTGCGGCTGGATCACCTCCTTTCTAAGGATAATATACGGAATATCACCATTAGGTGATAAGCGGATTAACGTGACATATTGTATTCAGTTTTGAATGCTCATTCATTTGAGGATTCAGAATGATTTGTACATTGAAAACTAGATAAGTAAGTATAGATTTTACCAAGCAAAACCGAGTGACAAGCGTTTAAAAGCTTGAAACAAAAAATTATCGCTAGTCGTCAAATGACGACTCACATAATTAATAACTGGTGATTTTGGACAAGATTGTATTTCGGTAGACAGACATGATGTTTTGAAAACGTTTGTCAGTCTATGAATCGCAAGCATGAGCGAAGGCGCTTACTACGCGTAAGTAACTGAGTGAATGTGAAGTGATGAAGCCGAATGCGAACGTTTGCCAAAATATTATTGTGATAGGTGACGTATTTATGGATTGACCAAACGTTGATGAAAGCGTTTGTCAGTCAACGCATTTCTTGATGCGCGCAGTGAAGTTTACTTTCCGTAAATGAACAAGCGAAGAAAGAAATAAGGCAGAATGCGAACGCTTATCATAACGTTTAGATTAAGTTATTAAGGGCGCACGGTGGATGCCTTGGCACTAGAAGCCGATGAAGGACGTTACTAACGACGATATGCTTTGGGGAGCTGTAAGTAAGCTTTGATCCAGAGATTTCCGAATGGGGAAACCCAGCACGAGTTATGTCGTGTTATCTGCATGTGAATACATAGCATGCAAGAAGGCAGACCCGGAGAACTGAAACATCTTAGTACCCGGAGGAAGAGAAAGAAAAATCGATTCCCTGAGTAGCGGCGAGCGAAACGGGAAGAGCCCAAACCAATAAGCTTGCTTATTGGGGTTGTAGGACACTCTGTACGGAGTTACAAAAGAATTTGTTAGACGAATAACCTGGAAAGGTTAATCATAGAAGGTAATAATCCTGTAGTCGAAAACAAATTCTCTCTTGAGTGGATCCTGAGTACGACGGAGCACGTGAAATTCCGTCGGAATCTGGGAGGACCATCTCCTAAGGCTAAATACTCTCTAGTGACCGATAGTGAACCAGTACCGTGAGGGAAAGGTGAAAAGTACCCCGGAAGGGGAGTGAAAGAGAACTTGAAACCGTGTGCTTACAAGTAGTCAGAGCCCGTTAATGGGTGATGGCGTGCCTTTTGTAGAATGAACCGGCGAGTTACGATCTGATGCAAGGTTAAGCAGAAAATGTGGAGCCGTAGCGAAAGCGAGTCTGAATAGGGCGAATGAGTATTTGGTCGTAGACCCGAAACCAGGTGATCTACCCTTGGTCAGGTTGAAGTTCAGGTAACACTGAATGGAGGACCGAACCGACTTACGTTGAAAAGTGAGCGGATGAACTGAGGGTAGCGGAGAAATTCCAATCGAACTTGGAGATAGCTGGTTCTCTCCGAAATAGCTTTAGGGCTAGCCTCAAGTGATGATTATTGGAGGTAGAGCACTGTTTGGACGAGGGGCCCCTCTCGGGTTACCGAATTCAGACAAACTCCGAATGCCAAATAATTTAACTTGGGAGTCAGAATGTGGGTGATAAGGTCCATATTCGAAAGGGAAACAGCCCAGACCACCAGCTAAGGTCCCAAAATATATGTTAAGTGGAAAAGGATGTGGCGTTGCCCAGACAACTAGGATGTTGGCTTAGAAGCAGCCATCATTTAAAGAGTGCGTAATAGCTCACTAGTCGAGTGACACTGCGCCGAAAATGTACCGGGGCTAAACATATTACCGAAGCTGTGGATTGTCCTTTGGACAATGGTAGGAGAGCGTTCTAAGGGCGTTGAAGCATGATCGCAAGGACATGTGGAGCGCTTAGAAGTGAGAATGCCGGTGTGAGTAGCGAAAGACGGGTGAGAATCCCGTCCACCGATTGACTAAGGTTTCCAGAGGAAGGCTCGTCCGCTCTGGGTTAGTCGGGTCCTAAGCTGAGGCCGACAGGCGTAGGCGATGGATAACAGGTTGATATTCCTGTACCACCATTATTCGTTTTAAGCGATGGGGGGACGCAGTAGGATAGGCGAAGCGTGCTGTTGG
The DNA here is from genome assembly GCF_900636325.1 of Staphylococcus delphini. NCBI lineage: Bacteria > Bacillati > Bacillota > Bacilli > Caryophanales > Staphylococcaceae > Staphylococcus > Staphylococcus delphini. The sequence goes on along the minus strand of NZ_LR134263.1, from coordinate 2,561,018 downwards.
AGTGCACGTCCAAGCAGTGAGATTGAGTGTTAGGCAAATCCGGCACTCTTAAGATTGAGCTGTGATGGGGAGAGGAACTTGTTCCTCGAGTCGTTGATTTCACACTGCCGAGAAAAGCCTCTAGCTAGAATAACGGTGCCCGTACCGCAAACCGACACAGGTAGTCAAGATGAGAATTCTAAGGTGAGCGAGCGAACTCTCGTTAAGGAACTCGGCAAAATGACCCCGTAACTTCGGGAGAAGGGGTGCTCTTTGGGGTTCACGCTCTGAAGAGCCGCAGTGAATAGGCCCAAGCGACTGTTTATCAAAAACACAGGTCTCTGCTAAACCGTAAGGTGACGTATAGGGGCTGACGCCTGCCCGGTGCTGGAAGGTTAAGAGGAGTGGTTAGCGCAAGCGAAGCTACGAATCGAAGCCCCAGTAAACGGCGGCCGTAACTATAACGGTCCTAAGGTAGCGAAATTCCTTGTCGGGTAAGTTCCGACCCGCACGAAAGGCGTAACGATTTGGGCACTGTCTCAACGAGAGACTCGGTGAAATCATAGTACCGGTGAAGATGCCGGTTACCCGCGACAGGACGGAAAGACCCCGTGGAGCTTTACTGTAGCCTGATATTGAAATTCGGTACAGTTTGTACAGGATAGGTAGGAGCCTTAGAAGCGTGAGCGCTAGCTTACGTGGAGGCATTGGTGGGATACTACCCTAATTGTATTGGATTTCTAACCCGCAGCACTTATCGTGCTGGGAGACAGTGTCAGGCGGGCAGTTTGACTGGGGCGGTCGCCTCCTAAAGAGTAACGGAGGCGCTCAAAGGTTCCCTCAGAATGGTTGGAAATCATTCATAGAGTGTAAAGGCATAAGGGAGCTTGACTGCGAGACCTACAAGTCGAGCAGGGTCGAAAGACGGACTTAGTGATCCGGTGGTTCCGCATGGAAGGGCCATCGCTCAACGGATAAAAGCTACCCCGGGGATAACAGGCTTATCTCCCCCAAGAGTTCACATCGACGGGGAGGTTTGGCACCTCGATGTCGGCTCATCGCATCCTGGGGCTGTAGTCGGTCCCAAGGGTTGGGCTGTTCGCCCATTAAAGCGGTACGCGAGCTGGGTTCAGAACGTCGTGAGACAGTTCGGTCCCTATCCGTCGTGGGCGTAGGAAATTTGAGAGGAGCTGTCCTTAGTACGAGAGGACCGGGATGGACATACCTCTGGTGTACCAGTTGTCGTGCCAACGGCATAGCTGGGTAGCTATGTATGGACGGGATAAGTGCTGAAAGCATCTAAGCATGAAGCCCCCCTCGAGATGAGATTTCCCAACTTCGGTTATAAGATCCCTCAAAGATGATGAGGTGAATAGGTTCGAGGTGGAAGCGTAGCGATACGTGGAGCTGACGAATACTAATCGATCGAAGACTTAATCAAAATAATTGTTCATAAGGTAATGCTTGTGATAAATATACTTACTATCTAGTTTTGAATGTATAACATTCATCATATTTTTGTTTGGTGACTATGGCAAAGAGGTCACACCTGTTCCCATGCCGAACACAGAAGTTAAGCTCTTTAGCGCCGATGGTAGTCGGACTTACGTTCCGCGAGAGTAGGACGTTGCCAAGCAAAACTTTTATCATGGCCAGTTGGTCATTTTTTCTTGGAAAAATTAGAAAAAACAATAAAAGTTGTTGACTTTTTAACAAGAGCACTGTATAATTATCTCTTGTCGAGTCAAAAAGAAATGACATGAACATTGAAAACTGAATGACAATATGTCAACGTTAATTCCGATAATTTGAGTACTTCAAAAGTACTTTCAAGAGTGATTGACTTAAACAATCAACGAGCTACATCAAGCTTACTTCTTTTATGGAGAGTTTGATCCTGGCTCAGGATGAACGCTGGCGGCGTGCCTAATACATGCAAGTCGAGCGAACAGATAAGGAGCTTGCTCCTTTGACGTTAGCGGCGGACGGGTGAGTAACACGTGGGTAACCTACCTATAAGACTGGAATAACTCCGGGAAACCGGGGCTAATGCCGGATAACATGTTGAACCGCATGGTTCTACAGTGAAAGACGGTCTTGCTGTCACTTATAGATGGACCCGCGCCGTATTAGCTAGTTGGTGGGGTAACGGCCTACCAAGGCGACGATACGTAGCCGACCTGAGAGGGTGATCGGCCACACTGGAACTGAGACACGGTCCAGACTCCTACGGGAGGCAGCAGTAGGGAATCTTCCGCAATGGGCGAAAGCCTGACGGAGCAACGCCGCGTGAGTGATGAAGGTCTTCGGATCGTAAAGCTCTGTTGTTAGGGAAGAACAAATGTGTAAGTAACTGTGCACATCTTGACGGTACCTAACCAGAAAGCCACGGCTAACTACGTGCCAGCAGCCGCGGTAATACGTAGGTGGCAAGCGTTATCCGGAATTATTGGGCGTAAAGCGCGCGTAGGCGGTTTTTTAAGTCTGATGTGAAAGCCCACGGCTCAACCGTGGAGGGTCATTGGAAACTGGAAAACTTGAGTGCAGAAGAGGAAAGTGGAATTCCATGTGTAGCGGTGAAATGCGCAGAGATATGGAGGAACACCAGTGGCGAAGGCGGCTTTCTGGTCTGCAACTGACGCTGATGTGCGAAAGCGTGGGGATCAAACAGGATTAGATACCCTGGTAGTCCACGCCGTAAACGATGAGTGCTAAGTGTTAGGGGGTTTCCGCCCCTTAGTGCTGCAGCTAACGCATTAAGCACTCCGCCTGGGGAGTACGGTCGCAAGACTGAAACTCAAAGGAATTGACGGGGACCCGCACAAGCGGTGGAGCATGTGGTTTAATTCGAAGCAACGCGAAGAACCTTACCAAATCTTGACATCCTTTGACAACTCTAGAGATAGAGCTTTCCTCTTCGGAGGACAAAGTGACAGGTGGTGCATGGTTGTCGTCAGCTCGTGTCGTGAGATGTTGGGTTAAGTCCCGCAACGAGCGCAACCCTTGAACTTAGTTGCCATCATTAAGTTGGGCACTCTAAGTTGACTGCCGGTGACAAACCGGAGGAAGGTGGGGATGACGTCAAATCATCATGCCCCTTATGATTTGGGCTACACACGTGCTACAATGGACAATACAAAGGGCAGCGAAACCGCGAGGTCAAGCAAATCCCATAAAGTTGTTCTCAGTTCGGATTGTAGTCTGCAACTCGACTACATGAAGCTGGAATCGCTAGTAATCGTAGATCAGCATGCTACGGTGAATACGTTCCCGGGTCTTGTACACACCGCCCGTCACACCACGAGAGTTTGTAACACCCGAAGCCGGTGGAGTAACCATTTTGGAGCTAGCCGTCGAAGGTGGGACAAATGATTGGGGTGAAGTCGTAACAAGGTAGCCGTATCGGAAGGTGCGGCTGGATCACCTCCTTTCTAAGGATAATATACGGAATATCACCATTAGGTGATAAGCGGATTAACGTGACATATTGTATTCAGTTTTGAATGCTCATTCATTTGAGGATTCAAAATTCAAATGGGCCTATAGCTCAGCTGGTTAGAGCGCACGCCTGATAAGCGTGAGGTCGGTGGTTCGAGTCCACTTAGGCCCACCATTTGAAATTGTACATTGAAAACTAGATAAGTAAGTATAGATTTTACCAAGCAAAACCGAGTGACAAGCGTTTAAAAGCTTGAAACAAAAAATTATCGCTAGTCGTCAAATGACGACTCACATAATTAATAACTGGTGATTTTGGACAAGATTGTATTTCGGTAGACAGACATGATGTTTTGAAAACGTTTGTCAGTCTATGAATCGCAAGCATGAGCGAAGGCGCTTACTACGCGTAAGTAACTGAGTGAATGTGAAGTGATGAAGCCGAATGCGAACGTTTGCCAAAATATTATTGTGATAGGTGACGTATTTATGGATTGACCAAACGTTGATGAAAGCGTTTGTCAGTCAACGCATTTCTTGATGCGCGCAGTGAAGTTTACTTTCCGTAAATGAACAAGCGAAGAAAGAAATAAGGCAGAATGCGAACGCTTATCATAACGTTTAGATTAAGTTATTAAGGGCGCACGGTGGATGCCTTGGCACTAGAAGCCGATGAAGGACGTTACTAACGACGATATGCTTTGGGGAGCTGTAAGTAAGCTTTGATCCAGAGATTTCCGAATGGGGAAACCCAGCACGAGTTATGTCGTGTTATCTGCATGTGAATACATAGCATGCAAGAAGGCAGACCCGGAGAACTGAAACATCTTAGTACCCGGAGGAAGAGAAAGAAAAATCGATTCCCTGAGTAGCGGCGAGCGAAACGGGAAGAGCCCAAACCAATAAGCTTGCTTATTGGGGTTGTAGGACACTCTGTACGGAGTTACAAAAGAATTTGTTAGACGAATAACCTGGAAAGGTTAATCATAGAAGGTAATAATCCTGTAGTCGAAAACAAATTCTCTCTTGAGTGGATCCTGAGTACGACGGAGCACGTGAAATTCCGTCGGAATCTGGGAGGACCATCTCCTAAGGCTAAATACTCTCTAGTGACCGATAGTGAACCAGTACCGTGAGGGAAAGGTGAAAAGTACCCCGGAAGGGGAGTGAAAGAGAACTTGAAACCGTGTGCTTACAAGTAGTCAGAGCCCGTTAATGGGTGATGGCGTGCCTTTTGTAGAATGAACCGGCGAGTTACGATCTGATGCAAGGTTAAGCAGAAAATGTGGAGCCGTAGCGAAAGCGAGTCTGAATAGGGCGAATGAGTATTTGGTCGTAGACCCGAAACCAGGTGATCTACCCTTGGTCAGGTTGAAGTTCAGGTAACACTGAATGGAGGACCGAACCGACTTACGTTGAAAAGTGAGCGGATGAACTGAGGGTAGCGGAGAAATTCCAATCGAACTTGGAGATAGCTGGTTCTCTCCGAAATAGCTTTAGGGCTAGCCTCAAGTGATGATTATTGGAGGTAGAGCACTGTTTGGACGAGGGGCCCCTCTCGGGTTACCGAATTCAGACAAACTCCGAATGCCAAATAATTTAACTTGGGAGTCAGAATGTGGGTGATAAGGTCCATATTCGAAAGGGAAACAGCCCAGACCACCAGCTAAGGTCCCAAAATATATGTTAAGTGGAAAAGGATGTGGCGTTGCCCAGACAACTAGGATGTTGGCTTAGAAGCAGCCATCATTTAAAGAGTGCGTAATAGCTCACTAGTCGAGTGACACTGCGCCGAAAATGTACCGGGGCTAAACATATTACCGAAGCTGTGGATTGTCCTTTGGACAATGGTAGGAGAGCGTTCTAAGGGCGTTGAAGCATGATCGCAAGGACATGTGGAGCGCTTAGAAGTGAGAATGCCGGTGTGAGTAGCGAAAGACGGGTGAGAATCCCGTCCACCGATTGACTAAGGTTTCCAGAGGAAGGCTCGTCCGCTCTGGGTTAGTCGGGTCCTAAGCTGAGGCCGACAGGCGTAGGCGATGGATAACAGGTTGATATTCCTGTACCACCATTATTCGTTTTAAGCGATGGGGGGACGCAGTAGGATAGGCGAAGCGTGCTGTTGGAGTGCACGTCCAAGCAGTGAGATTGAGTGTTAGGCAAATCCGGCACTCTTAAGATTGAGCTGTGATGGGGAGAGGAACTTGTTCCTCGAGTCGTTGATTTCACACTGCCGAGAAAAGCCTCTAGCTAGAATAACGGTGCCCGTACCGCAAACCGACACAGGTAGTCAAGATGAGAATTCTAAGGTGAGCGAGCGAACTCTCGTTAAGGAACTCGGCAAAATGACCCCGTAACTTCGGGAGAAGGGGTGCTCTTTGGGGTTCACGCTCTGAAGAGCCGCAGTGAATAGGCCCAAGCGACTGTTTATCAAAAACACAGGTCTCTGCTAAACCGTAAGGTGACGTATAGGGGCTGACGCCTGCCCGGTGCTGGAAGGTTAAGAGGAGTGGTTAGCGCAAGCGAAGCTACGAATCGAAGCCCCAGTAAACGGCGGCCGTAACTATAACGGTCCTAAGGTAGCGAAATTCCTTGTCGGGTAAGTTCCGACCCGCACGAAAGGCGTAACGATTTGGGCACTGTCTCAACGAGAGACTCGGTGAAATCATAGTACCGGTGAAGATGCCGGTTACCCGCGACAGGACGGAAAGACCCCGTGGAGCTTTACTGTAGCCTGATATTGAAATTCGGTACAGTTTGTACAGGATAGGTAGGAGCCTTAGAAGCGTGAGCGCTAGCTTACGTGGAGGCATTGGTGGGATACTACCCTAATTGTATTGGATTTCTAACCCGCAGCACTTATCGTGCTGGGAGACAGTGTCAGGCGGGCAGTTTGACTGGGGCGGTCGCCTCCTAAAGAGTAACGGAGGCGCTCAAAGGTTCCCTCAGAATGGTTGGAAATCATTCATAGAGTGTAAAGGCATAAGGGAGCTTGACTGCGAGACCTACAAGTCGAGCAGGGTCGAAAGACGGACTTAGTGATCCGGTGGTTCCGCATGGAAGGGCCATCGCTCAACGGATAAAAGCTACCCCGGGGATAACAGGCTTATCTCCCCCAAGAGTTCACATCGACGGGGAGGTTTGGCACCTCGATGTCGGCTCATCGCATCCTGGGGCTGTAGTCGGTCCCAAGGGTTGGGCTGTTCGCCCATTAAAGCGGTACGCGAGCTGGGTTCAGAACGTCGTGAGACAGTTCGGTCCCTATCCGTCGTGGGCGTAGGAAATTTGAGAGGAGCTGTCCTTAGTACGAGAGGACCGGGATGGACATACCTCTGGTGTACCAGTTGTCGTGCCAACGGCATAGCTGGGTAGCTATGTATGGACGGGATAAGTGCTGAAAGCATCTAAGCATGAAGCCCCCCTCGAGATGAGATTTCCCAACTTCGGTTATAAGATCCCTCAAAGATGATGAGGTGAATAGGTTCGAGGTGGAAGCGTAGCGATACGTGGAGCTGACGAATACTAATCGATCGAAGACTTAATCAAAATAATTGTTCATAAGGTAATGCTTGTGATAAATATACTTACTATCTAGTTTTGAATGTATAACATTCATCATATTTTTGTTTGGTGACTATGGCAAAGAGGTCACACCTGTTCCCATGCCGAACACAGAAGTTAAGCTCTTTAGCGCCGATGGTAGTCGGACTTACGTTCCGCGAGAGTAGGACGTTGCCAAGCAGAATTTTAACGCATAGGATGCGATGAGCCGATAGAGACTGTAAAGTCTCTTTTTTTTGTCTTGATTTTGATTTGGAATTTTGTGATGGTGCCAACGCTGATTTGACTTCTACCTGATATGCAATTAGATGTCGATAGACCATCCCCCTCTTTAATAAAGCAGATGTTATAATGATGTCGAATAAATTGAACGGATTAAAGATTATAGAAATTAAGGTGATGTTCATGTTTAAGTATTTTAAAAGCTTATTTGAGTTAGATCAACGAAAAATCGATCTTCATCGAGGTTTGAGGCAGTTTGTTCTGATGCTGATTCCACTCTTATATGGCTTAATATTTAATGATTTTGCGAATGCTTTACTTGCAACAATCGGAACGTTTGCAAACATATATGTTTTTAAAGGAACTGCAATATCGCGTTTAAGATCTGTGACTTTTGCATCCATCGCATTAGTTTTAACGATGATGTTTGGGACTTTAACTGCGGGTCACACACTCCTATTTGGAATTTGTTTACTGATTGTAGCAGTCGTACCACACTATATTTTTGTTACTTTAAATATTCCTGGTCCTTCATCAACGTTCTTTATTATTGCATTCAGTTTATCGAGTGTAATGCCTATCGATCCTAGTGCATTTTTACATAGAGGTCTCGTTGTTGCAGTAGGGGGATTATTCGCAATTTTGTTTGTCTTTATTGATATTAAAGTAAGGCCTGTTCGACCTGAATATACTGCTGTTGTTCAATCCTTTAAAAGTGTACAAAAAATGGTTGAATCTTATAATGAGCAAGCGAAATTTAGTGATATGGCGAAAGATACAGTTCAAATTTTGATGGCGACTTCTGAAATATTAAAGACCTCACATTCTAAAGTTATTAAAAGATCAAGTGATGCGCAACGCTTAATGTTGTTGCATCGTATTGCAGAAGGTATTTACTCTGAATTATTAGAGTTGAATGCGAAAGGTCAGCGTCCCATTCCGGCGATAATTGTGGAAATGGCGAGTTATGTGACTGGACGTGTGCATGATTTTGCTGCGCCCTCGGAAGTATGGAAAAAGCCGGTTCATGTTGCACCTGAATTTGAAAATTTAGTAAATGCAATGTATAAGGTTGATGAAGTGATTGGTATGCCCCGTGAGCAAGTTGAAAAGCAAATGATTATGCAATCTCCACAGTATTGGAAAAGATTACGTTATCACTTAACACCTGAATCGATGAACTTTATATCTACAGCGAAGTATACTTTAATTTTAGGTGTTTCAATTTTTGTTGCGCTTATTTTTGATTTTGAGCGTGCCTATTGGATTCCCCTAAGTGCGCATACCGTGTTAATAGGGGGCACAACTGTGGCAAATATTGAACGTGCTGGTGCAAGATGGATTGGTACGACGGTTGGGGTGACCATTGCGGCATTGTTTTTATTATTTGACCCTAATATTGTGATGGTGGTTGCCGTTTTGTGTTTGAGTGGTGCGGTTACAGAGATGATTATCGGCGCAAACTATGCATTAGCAATGATTGCCATTTCAATGCAAGTGATTTTATTGGGCGGACTTGCACAAGGGAATTTGTCTGCTGTTATTGCGATGACACGAGTGATGGATACAACAATTGGTATTGTGATTACGATTGCTGGTGTGATGTTGATTGGGAGTCGCCTTGCTTCTAAACGTTTGCCAGAAATTATGGCTGAAGTGATGCGTATTGAAGCACAAATATTCCATTGCTTATTTTCGGAAACGCGTTATGATATCCAAGCATTTAAACATCATGATCGTTTGCGACTCAAAATCAATATCGAAAATATGGAAGCGATGTATCGTTTTGCTTATGGAGAGTTGACATCTAATAAAAAAAGAATACAATATTTTTATCCAGCTATGTTTATCCTCGAACAAATGAACTTTAAATTATTGCAGGCCATTGAAGACCCGAAACGTCCTTCGATTGATGGGACAGCGATAGCTCAATACTTATTGGCCTTTGAAAATGTGGCAAAACTTTTTGAGCGAGGACAAAGGGCAAAACAGATGATTGATTTGCCTGAGATGGCACGATATGCCCAATTAAGACGCTCACTCATGCAACTGCAAGAAATAGCGCTGTATGACTATCAATATGTGAAAAATCCCAACTTATTACGTGATAATGATTAACGTCTGGTGAAAATATAGACAATAAAAGCATGCTGAGTGTATGAGATTTTGAATAACACTCAGCATGCTTTTTTATGAGGTTATCTCATGTTGAAAGCACGCAATTAATTGTTGGACATGCGCTTCAATTTCAGATTCATGAATACCACCAAAGCCGACCACAAATTGAGGTTGTACTTGTTGGGTTTCATAAAGATAGTGAGACAGCGGTATCATATTAATGTCATAGTGTTTTAGCTGTTTGATGCATTGTGCCTCGCTCCATCCATTTTTAATTGTAAGAATAAAATGCATTCCCGTTTTTTCTCCTGATATATCAAAAAGTGCTGGATGTTGTTTGAGTGGTTGTAAAATCCTATCTCGCTTATGACGATAAATTTTTCTCATACGATTTAGGTGACGTTCGAATTGATTGGTTTCCATAAACTGAGACACGATATATTGTGTATGTCGAGGTACCGTGCCACCTTCAATATTTTCGATTGTTTGATAATGTTGGATTAAGGACTCAGGTAGTACAGCATAAGCAACTCGAATTGTTGGAGAAATTGATTTTGAAAATGTACTCACATAAATGACACTACCCGTTTGGTCTAAACTTTGAAGTGCTGGAATAGGTTTTCCTTCATAACGAAATTCTGAATCATAGTCGTCTTCAATAATAAAGCGTTGAGGGTCTGCACTAGCCCATTTCAGTAAACGCATTCGCTTTTTGAGGCTCATGGTGACACCTGTTGGAAATTGATGACTCGGCGTAATGTAAACGATGTGTTGTGACGCATTTTCAATCGTATTCATTGCAATCCCATCTTTTTCAACGGGCACAAAACGATAAGGAATGTGTTTACGTTTTAATACTTGATGAACTTGAGGGTAAATAGGGTCTTCTAGCATCATCTCTTTTTGTCCTGGAAGTAAGTCTGTAATGATAGACAATAACTGTTCTGTAGACGAAGCGACAATCACTTGTTCGGGCGTGGATTGTACACCGCGACTATGGAATAGATAACGACTGATTTGTGCACGTAAAGCATCATCTCCTTGCTTATGCCCTGGTTCAACGAGATGAAATTGTAATTCTTCAAACGCTTCTTTCGCATATTTTCGAAATTGATCGAAAGGAAAGTGTGCTTGATCTATCATGCCTAAGTTAAACGCATAAGCGGGTTCGGGCGTTATGTTTTGCTGTGAATGAAATGCGGCTAGCGGTGCCTTGTTAGTCAATGGCAGTGTTTCGATGTCACTCACAAAGAAACCAGACTTGGGTTGACTGTAAATATAACCCTCATCCACGAGTTGTGCGTAGGCATTTTCCACTGTGGTTTGACTGACTGACAAATATTGACTCAGCTGACGTTTAGAAGGCAATTTTTCTCCTTCATGCATACGTCCGTTGATAATACTTTGTTTAATATTATCGTAAAGTTGAATATAAATCGGCTGATCTGCGCGTTGATTAATGTCAAACATCAGCATTTCCATCTCACACCCTCCAATCTGACCCCTTAATATTTTGTAATTCTGACACTTTAAGCGGTTCAGATAATAGTATAAGCTACTTGTGTAAATAATAAAAGGGGGTTTCATCACCTATGTCTAAACAAGTCGGATCAGAACGTGTTAAACGAGGAATGGCAGAAATGCAAAAAGGCGGCGTCATTATGGACGTTGTGAATGCAGAACAAGCGAAAATTGCGGAAGAAGCAGGTGCGGTTGCAGTCATGGCACTTGAACGTGTCCCATCTGATATTCGTGCAGCAGGTGGCGTGGCGCGTGCATGTAATCCATCTATTGTAGAAGAAGTGATGAATGCTGTATCTATTCCGGTCATGGCGAAATGTCGTATCGGTCATATTACAGAAGCGCGTGTATTAGAAGCCATGGGTGTGGACTATATCGATGAGTCTGAAGTATTAACACCTGCAGATGAAGTGTTCCATTTGAAAAAAGATGAATATACAGTGCCATTCGTTTGTGGCTGCCGTAACTTAGGTGAAGCAGCGCGTCGTATCGGTGAAGGTGCTGCGATGTTACGTACGAAAGGTGAACCAGGTACAGGGAATATCGTAGAAGCTGTACGTCATATGCGCCAAGTGAATCAAGAAGTGAAACGTATCACTGTGATGAGCGATGACGAATTGATGACAGAAGCGAAAAACTTAGGTGCGCCATATGAAATCTTAAAAGACATTAAAAAACATGGTCGTTTACCAGTCGTGAACTTTGCGGCAGGCGGCGTGGCAACACCTCAAGATGCGGCATTAATGATGGAATTAGGTGCTGACGGTGTATTCGTAGGTTCAGGTATTTTCAAATCTGAAGACCCAGAAACATTTGCTGAAGCGATTGTACAAGCGACGACACATTACCAAGACTATAAATTAATTGGTGAGTTAGCGAAAAAATTAGGTACAGCAATGAAAGGTATCGATATTAATCAACTTTCATTAGAAGAACGTATGCAAGAGCGTGGTTGGTAAGATGAAAATCGGTGTATTAGCTTTGCAAGGTGCGGTACGTGAACATATCCGTCATATTGAACTTGCGGGTCATGAAGGTATCGCAATTAAAAAAGTTGAACAATTAGAAGAAATCGATGGCTTAATTATTCCTGGTGGTGAATCGACAACTTTACGCCGTCTCATGAATCTTTACGGTTTTAAAGAGGCGTTACGTGCATCAGAATTACCTATGTTTGGTACGTGTGCAGGCTTAATTGTCCTTGCGAAAGATATCGTAGGGGAAGAAGGCTATCTACAAAAGTTAGATATTACAGTAGAGCGTAATTCATTTGGGCGCCAAGTGGATAGTTTCGAGTCTGAACTACACATTAAAGGCATTGACCAACCGATTGAAGGTGTCTTTATTCGTGCCCCACATATTCAATCAACAGAATCAGCCGTTGATGTATTAGGGACAATTGATGACAAAATCATCGCTGTACAGCAAGGTCGCTATTTAGGCGTATCGTTCCACCCAGAATTAACAGATGATTATCGCATGACACAATATTTTATTGAGCATGTGATGCAGCAGTAGGAATAAATAAAAAAGTAGGCTAGGACTTTCAAAATGGTCCTAGCCTTTACTGTTGTAATACGATATGGGGTGTATAAAGAATTGGATAAATCCCCCAATTACGTTTTCATACAAACATGGTGAGGTGTCACTTTAGATTACGGATTTATTGAATAGGATTTTCTAAAATATCTTTTTTACCTTTGTACCACCGAGCAATATCTTTCGTTATGGGTTCCAAGATTGCATTTTTATCGTCATCTCCTCCTTTGACCAATATACCAACCAATTGGTCATTATCTTCTAAAAATACAGAGGAGCCGGATTGACCACCGTATGCAGGTAAGTTTGTTTTAATAAAATCACTATTCGCGAAAGTGATTTCTCCTGTGAATCTATATTGTTTATGAGCGTGGTAGTTATATGGATATCCATATGAATATACCTTTTTACCTATCATACCTTTTAGTTCTTCATCTGTGAAACCTTGAAGTTTTATTTCAGTTTGTGCGAAATCTCTTTGATAATGAATATAGTCCTTACTTTTTTCGCTATCTGGACCATATACAAAAGCGACATCTTTGTTTTCATATGGATTAAAAAGTGTTATGGACATTGATCCAAAAGGTGTTAATAGTCCTGATTCAGCGGGGTAAACGGTACCTACAGAACCTTCTTCAAACCCATTACCACAATGTGCAGCAGTAATTCCAAAATTAGAAGTCAACATTGTAGTGGTACACGGCAGACCTTTTGGACCTTGGAAGATTGCTGTTCTCTTTGCGAGCGGGTCATTTTGAATATCTTCAATCATGCTTTTCGTTCCTTCTTCTACGCCCAAAACATTCGTAGCATTAGTACCCGTCATGCCGATAGTTGTTAAAAGTAAAAATGTTGAACTGAATTTTAAAAATGATTTTTTCATTGATGTCTTCCTTTTCTGTGATTTATTTGTATTAAACCAGTCCGTTAATTCTGTATGCATTGATGATGTCATTTAAATAAAGCTAAAATCCTCATTTGTTGCATATTTGATAAAAATATTTTTAGAATGATTTACTAAAAATTAAAATATCATTGTCACTTGTTTAAATTATATAATGCATGTAGTGATTAATCTACTAAAATTTAAAATATAAATTATATTATTGTCGGATTAGTGAAAGAGTCTCTAGTCCGAGTTTTTTGATTACCTTTTATTAACGAAAAAACTAATCTTTCATAATAAGAAATGAAAACGACGCTTAAATATTCAATTTAAACCTGTCGCCCAACTTAAATGATTTGAAAAGACACAACAAAATAGAGACTCAGCCGTAATGACTGGGTCTCTTTTATATGTGATATATTTGTTTATCTTTCCCAATACTTTGTGCAGCTTACAAGAAGAACCCTGCGATTGCTGCTGATACGAATGATACGAGTGTTGCACCGAATAATAATTTTAATCCGAAACGTGCTACCATGTCGCCTTTTTCGTCGTTTAATGATTTGATGGCACCTGAGATGATGCCGATTGAGCTAAAGTTGGCAAATGATACTAAGAATACCGACACGATACCTAATGAACGTTCTGATAAACCAGATGCTTTGCCGAGTTCAGTCATCGCTACGAATTCGTTGGATAATAATTTCGTTGCCATAATTGAACCTGCGTCCACTGCGTCACTCCAAGGAATCCCTGTTAAGAATGCGAGTGGTGCAAAGATAAAGCCGATTAATGTTTGGAAGTTCCAGTCTACTGAACCGCCAGAAACGAAGCTTACAAGACCGCCAACCAGTCCATTGAGTAATGAAATTAAGGCGATATAACCGATTAACATCGCACCTACAATCACTGCAACTTTAAATCCGTCTAAAATGTATTCCCCTAACATTTCAAAGAAGGATTGTTGTTTCTTTTCTTCTTCAATTAATAATTTGTCGTCTTCTTCATTCACTTTATATGGATTGATAATTGAAGCGATGATGAAACCGCCTAATAAGTTTAATACGACTGCTGTTACAACATATTTCGGTTCAACTAATGTAAAGTATGCCCCGATGATCGATGCTGATACTGTTGACATTGCTGATGCTGTCAATGTGTATAAGCGTTGTTTCGTAATGTAAGGCAATTGTTTTTTAAGTGAAATGAAAACTTCTGATTGACCTAAAATCGCTGCTGCAACGGCATTGTACGATTCTAAACGGCCCATTCCATTAATTTTTGAGATTAAGAAACCTAACACGTTAATGATTAATGGTAAGATTTTTGTATATTGCAAAATACCGATTAACGCAGAAATGAAGACGATAGGTAATAAAACGTTTAAGAAGAATGACATTGCACCTTCATTCGCTAAACCACCGAAAACGAAATTTACACCGACGCCTGCTTGTTTAAGCAAGTAGCCAAATCCGTTCGCAATACCGCCAACAATCGTAATCCCAATGTTCGTTTTAAGTAAGAAGAACGCTAAGATCAATTGAATGACTAACATGATGCCAATGTATTTCCAGCGTACATTCTTTTTGTCAGAACTTGCAATAAAAGCGAGGGCTAAGAAAACACCTATCCCGATGACCCCAATTAAAATATGCATGCGTGTTCCACCTCTATTTTTTCTAATTAATTTTTTACTAAGACTATCATACAACAAAAATGTAAGCAGTAACATAACTATTTATCAAATTTAAAATCAAATTGGTTGAAAAAGGTCAAAGTGGGTTCTATAATATAGTCAAAGATGGTCAAAAGGGGTGATACCATGCATAATATGTCTGACATCATAGAACAGTACATTAAGCAATTGTTTGAAGAGGCACAAGATGATGTTGTTGAAATTCAACGTGCCAATATTGCACAGCGTTTTGATTGTGTACCATCTCAGTTGAATTATGTCATTAAGACGCGCTTTACTAATGAACACGGCTATGAAATCGAAAGTAAACGCGGTGGCGGTGGCTACATTCGAATCACAAAAGTTGAAACGAAAGACCAAAACAATTACATTAAACGCTTAATGGAGTTGATTGGTCCGGCCCTTTCGCAACAACAAGCTTTGTATATTATTGACGGCTTGCGTGAAAATCAATTAATTACGGATCGAGAAGCAAAAATGATTGCGGCAGTCGTGGACCGGGAAACATTAAAAATGGATGTCGCGTCGAGAGATATTATCCGTGCGAATATTTTAAAACGGTTACTTCCCGTAATTAATTATTATTAGAAGGGTGATGTGCAATGAAAATCGATAAACGTGAACTTGATAAACAGCAAAACAAGCACCTTGAATTTCATCCTATTCAAGCTTACGATCAATCAGGTTATGATCAATCTGACGAACAATGGCATGAAGGTGATGACGTTGAAGGCACATTCGTTATCCAACAAATTTTGCAACATTTGGCAGCAAAACATGGTCTGAATGTGGATCAAGTTGTTTATCGAGAGCAAAAACGCTGTCCGAACTGTCAAATGACGTTGAAGGATATTGCACATGTCGGTAAATTCGGCTGCGCGCAATGTTACGAAACATTTAAAGAAGACGTGTATGACATTGTGAGACGTGTCCAAGGTGGTCATATCGAACATTCAGGGAAATGTCCGAAGTCATCACAACATAAACGTGCGCTGAAAAAGCAACTGGAAGAAAAACGTGCACGCCTTGAATTATTAGTCGCGCAACAAGCCTTTGAAGAAGCGGCGATTGTCCGTGATGAAATTCAAGCACTTGAGCAACAAAGCGAGGTGTCCCAACAAGATGATGCATAATTTAGACCAACATATGAGTGATTGGATGAAAAAGGTGAATGCACAACCGGTCATTATGTCCTCGCGTATTCGTTTAGCACGCAACCTTGAAAACTATGTGCATCCACTCATGTTTCCATCTGAAGCTGAGGGACATCGCGTCATTAATGAAGTGCAAGATGTATTAACAGATTTAAAAGTACTTCGCTTAGACGAGCTCGACCAATTGAGTAAGTATAAGCTAGTAGCCAAACACTTAATCAGTCCTGAGTTGACGAAACAACCGGCATCTGCAGTATTGTTAAATGAAGATGAGTCGGTAAGTGTGATGGTGAATGAAGAGGATCATATTCGAATTCAAGCAATGGGTAATGATTTGTCATTAAATGAACTTTATCAAAAAGCATCCGCCATTGATGATATATTAGATCGCACGTTACAAATCAGTTATGACGAGCAACTCGGTTATTTAACGACGTGTCCAACGAATGTCGGTACAGGGATGCGTGCGAGTGTCATGTTGCATTTGCCGGGTTTATCCATTATGAAACGGATGAACCGCATTGCGCAGACGATCAACCGTTTTGGCTTTACGATTCGAGGGATTTATGGTGAAGGCTCACAAGTTTATGGTCATATTTACCAAGTTTCAAATCAGCTGACGTTGGGAAAAAGTGAGCAAGAAATTATTGATGCCTTAACAGAATTAGTAGATCAAATTATTCACGAAGAACTGGCTTTACGTGAACGATTAAACGAACACAATCATACCGAAACTTTAGATAGAATATATCGTTCTTTGGGTATATTGAAGTATAGTCGTTTAATTTCGGTGGAAGAAGCGTCCTATCGTTTAAGTGATATTAAGTTGGGCGTCGATTTAGGCATTTTAGATATGGAAGATTTTCGATTTAATGAATTAATGGTTGCGATACAGTCACCATTTTTGATAGATGAGACAGATGAACAATCTATTGAAGCAAAACGAGCAGAGATTTTAAGAACATATATATAAATAGGAGGTTGGCATATGTTATTTGGAAGATTAACAGAACGCGCGCAACGTGTACTCGCGCATGCACAAGAAGAAGCAATCCGTTTAAACCATTCGAATATTGGGACGGAACATTTATTACTCGGGTTAATGAAAGAACCTGAAGGCATTGCTGCAAAAGTATTAGAAAGCTTTGACATTACAGAAGAAAAAGTGATTGAAGAGGTTGAAAAACTGATTGGTCACGGTCAAGAGCAAATGGGTGCGTTACATTACACACCACGTGCGAAAAAAGTCATCGAACTGTCTATGGACGAAGCGCGTAAGTTACAACACAATTTCGTTGGAACAGAGCACATTTTACTTGGGCTTATTCGTGAAAATGAAGGTGTGGCCGCACGTGTATTCGCGAATCTAGACTTGAATATTACAAAAGCGCGTGCTCAAGTGGTCAAAGCGTTAGGTAGCCCAGAAATGTCTAACAAAAATGCTCAAGCTGCAAAATCAAATAATACGCCAACATTAGATGGTTTAGCGCGTGACTTAACAGTGATTGCGAAAGATGGCACATTGGATCCAGTCGTAGGACGTAACGCTGAAATTACACGTGTCATTGAAGTGTTGAGCCGTCGTACGAAAAATAATCCTGTGTTAATCGGTGAACCAGGTGTCGGTAAAACGGCGATTGCTGAAGGTTTAGCGCAAGCGATTGTGAACAATGAAGTGCCTGAAACATTAAAAGGTAAACGTGTCATGTCATTGGATATGGGGACTGTTGTGGCAGGTACGAAATATCGTGGTGAATTTGAAGAACGCTTGAAAAAAGTGATGGAAGAGATTCATCATGCAGGTAATGTCATTTTGTTCATCGACGAAATGCATACGCTCATCGGTGCAGGTGGTGCAGAAGGTGCGATTGATGCGTCTAACATTTTAAAACCGGCGCTTGCACGTGGCGAATTGCAATGTATCGGTGCGACAACGTTAGATGAATACCGTAAGCATATCGAAAAAGATGCAGCACTTGAACGTCGTTTCCAACCTGTTCAAGTTGACGAACCAAGTGTACAAGATACGATTGCGATCTTAAAAGGCTTACGTGATCGTTATGAAGCACATCACAGAATTAACATTTCTGATGAAGCGGTAGAAGCAGCGGCGAAATTAAGTGACCGTTATGTACAAGACCGTTTCTTACCAGACAAAGCGATTGACTTGATTGACGAGGCAAGTTCAAAAGTGCGCTTGAAGAGCCATACGACGCCTTCAAACTTAAAAGAAATCGAACAACAAATCGAGCAAGTGAAAAAAGAAAAAGATGCAGCAGTTCACGCACAAGAATTCGAAAATGCTGCAAACTTACGTGATAAACAAACAAAACTTGAAAAACAATATGAAGAAGCGAAAAATGAATGGCAAAACCATCAAGGCGGTCAACATACAACATTGGTTGCTGAAGATATTGCCGAAGTCATTGCAGGTTGGACAGGTATTCCGTTAACACGCTTGAATGAAACTGAGTCTGAGCGTTTACTCAACTTAGAAGACACATTACATGAACGTGTCATCGGTCAAAATGATGCCGTGACCGCGATTTCTAAAGCAGTGCGTCGTGCGCGTGCAGGCTTGAAAGATCCGAAACGTCCAATTGGTAGCTTCATCTTCTTAGGGCCAACAGGTGTCGGTAAAACAGAACTTGCCCGTGCATTAGCTGAAGCAATGTTCGGTGAAGAAGATGCAATGATTCGTGTCGATATGAGTGAATTCATGGAGAAACATGCAGTGAGCCGTCTTGTAGGGGCGCCTCCTGGATATGTCGGTCACGATGATGGTGGTCAATTGACTGAAAAAGTACGTCGTAAACCGTATTCTGTCATCTTATTTGATGAGATTGAAAAAGCACATCCAGACGTCTTTAACATTCTTTTACAAGTGTTAGATGATGGTCATTTAACAGATACGAAAGGGCGTCGTGTAGATTTCAGAAATACCGTGATTATTATGACATCTAACGTCGGCGCGCAAGAACTTCAAGATCAACGTTTTGCTGGTTTCGGTGGTAGTGCAGAAGGTCAAGACTACGAAACAATTCGCAAAACGATGATGAAAGAATTGAAAAATGCCTTCCGTCCTGAATTCTTGAACCGTGTAGATGATACGATTGTCTTCCATAAACTCAATAAAGACGAATTGAAAGAAATCGTAACGATGATGGTTGGTAAATTAACAAGTCGTTTATCTGAACAAAACATTAACGTACGTGTGACAGAAGCGGCGAAAGATAAAATTGCCGAAGAAGGTTATGATCCAGAGTATGGTGCGCGTCCATTGATTCGTGCCATCCAAAAAACGGTGGAAGATAACTTAAGCGAGCTTATTTTAGAAGGTAAAGAGTTAGAAGGTAAAAATGTAACTGTCGATTATGATGGCGAAACATTCCAATATGACATCTCGGAAGTTGAGTTGGATGAGGATAAAGCAACGACAGAATCATAGGTCATGAGGTAGAGCAGTGGTGAAGGTCTATTTAGATTTTCACCGCTGTTTTTTGTTGTGCGCGACGTGGGTTAAAGTAAGGTAGTGAAAAGATTTTGCTTTTTACAGGCTACATTTTTAAGTGTTTGTTGTATATTATTTATAATTGAATCGTGTGTTTCGATGAGAACGCATATTTAAAGCGCTTAAATGATAAAGGACAACATTTGTCATAAATCTTTTTCAAGTATAAAATAAGGTATGTTATATGTAGAGACGGAGGTGTCTGAGTGGCAAAAACGAAAACGATTTTTGAATGTACGGCCTGTGGTTACCAATCACCTAAATGGATGGGTAAATGTCCAAATTGTGGTGCTTGGAATTCAATGGAGGAATCTTTTGAACAAAAAACTGCGAGTCCTAAACACGGTGTAAGGGCGCAAAAGACAAGTTCGGCTAAAATACAAAAGCTCAATGACATTAAACAAGAGCTTGCGCCACGTATCCAAACGAATAGTGGTGAATTAAACCGTGTGCTCGGTGGCGGTATTGTAGAAGGGTCACTCGTGCTGATTGGTGGCGATCCAGGGATAGGGAAGTCGACACTGTTACTGCAAATGTGTGCGGCGTTATCTAAAGAAAAAAGAGTACTCTATATTACTGGTGAGGAATCACTCAATCAAACTAAAATTAGAGCGGATCGTTTAGATGAAGATGCGAGTCAACTGAACGTATTTGCGGAAACGGACTTAATGGTTATTCATGAAGCGGTGAAAAAGGTCGAGCCTGATTTGATCGTCGTGGACTCGATTCAAACGATTTATCATCCTGAAATTAGTTCGGCGCCGGGCTCTGTGTCGCAAGTTCGTGAAAGTACGCAAAGCTTGATGCATATCGCAAAGCAGATGAATGTTGCGACGTTTATTGTAGGCCATGTGACGAAAGAAGGCCAAATTGCGGGGCCGCGTTTGCTGGAACATATGGTGGATACGGTGCTTTATTTTGAAGGTGATGAACATCACGCGTATCGTATTTTAAGAGCGGTGAAAAACCGTTTTGGCTCTACGAATGAAATGGGCATTTTTGAAATGAAGCAGTCCGGTTTAAAAAGTGTACTCAATCCGTCAGAAATGTTTTTAGAAGAACGGACGACCAATGTTGCAGGTTCGACAATTGTTGCAACGATGGAAGGAACACGACCATTATTGATTGAAGTACAAGCGCTTGTGACACCGACAACGTTCAATAACCCGAGACGTATGGCGACAGGTATTGACCATAATCGCCTCAGTTTATTGATGGCGGTGTTAGAGAAAAAAGAAGGGTATTTACTACAACAACAAGATGCTTACATTAAAGTAGCAGGGGGCGTCAAACTTTCTGAACCTGCTGTCGACTTAGGTATCGTCATTGCGACAGCTTCTAGTTTTAAAGACCAAGCAGTAGACGGCCTCGATTGTTATATTGGCGAGGTTGGATTGACGGGTGAGGTGCGCCGTGTTTCACGTATTGAGCAACGTGTGCAAGAAGCGGCAAAACTGGGCTTTAAACGCGTAATTATTCCTAAAAATAATATTGGCGGATGGCAGTTCCCAGAAGGTATTGAAGTGATTGGCGTGACTTCTGTCAATGAAGCATTGAAACACGCATTAAAAAATTAAAAAGGAGGGATGATAGAGGTGAATTTTATTAAATTATTAGTGATTGTGTCTTATATTATTATTGGTAGTGTGTTAGGCATACTCTTAATCCCTGCTGTTATGATTGATTTTAATGTCAGTCATCCTCCGATGTTGGAGAATAGTTATGTGACGTCGATTATGGGCGTTGTTATCATGTTTTTATTATTTGGTTGGTTTATCCCCCGTATTGCGTATGCGATGAAAGATTTAGAGCAATTTGTGTTAGGTTATAGTGCTATTGAAATTATCTTCGCAACCATTGGCTTGTTTATGGGTCTACTCATATCTGTCATGATTTCCTTTATTCTTGAATTTATCGGGACGGATTTGATTAACCGTATCGTCCCTATCCTACTTACATTAAGTTTAAGTTATCTCGGTTTTCAATTTGGTCTGAAAAAACGTGATGAAATGCTGTTGTTTTTACCGGAAAATATGGCGCGTTCGATGGCGATTAATGCTCGCAATGCTGTGCCGAAAATTATCGATACGAGTGCGATTATTGATGGCCGTATTTTAAAAATTATGGAAGCGGGATTTATTGATGGTGAAATTCTCATTCCTCAAGGTGTCATTAATGAATTGCAAGTCGTTGCGGATGCGAATGACAGTCTTAAGCGCGATAAAGGGCGCCGTGGTTTAGAAATTTTGAATGCGATTCATCTGTCGAAACACCCGACACGTATTATTCACCCGCAACGCACGCATCAAGACATTGACGACCTGATTGTGAGGCTTGCACAACATTATCGTGCGCACGTGATTACGACGGATTATAACTTGAACAAAGTATGCAGTATTCAAGGGATTCAAGTGTTAAACGTCAATGATTTATCTGATGCGATTCGTCCTGAAGTGCATCAAGGCGATCGTTTTGACTTGATGATTACAAAAGTTGGGAAAGAGCCTGGTCAAGGTGTCGGTTATTTTGATGACGGCACAATGGTGGTCGTGGATGATGCGAAACAATACGTGAATCAAGTCATCACACTTGAAGTAATCAGTATGTTACAAACGGCATCAGGGCGAATTATTTTTGCGAAGAAGGTGGAAGCATAAATGTCAAATTATCACGTGATTATACCAGCAGCAGGAACAGGCAGTCGTATGGGGCGTCCATATAATAAACTGTTCATTGAAGTTGCGGGGCGCCGTGTGTTAGCGCATACGCTTGCCGTTTTTCAATCCGATGTACAGTGTGAAGGCATACATTTGGCGATACACGAGAGAGATCGGGACCAACTTGAGGCATTAACAGCGCCATTTTCAAAAGTAAAAAGTTTAGTCGTTGGCGGCGAGACACGTCAAGATAGCATTCATCAAGTGTTGCAAAACGTTGAGTTCACGAATGACGCTATTGTCCTTGTGCATGATGGGGCCCGCCCGTTTGTTACACATGCTACGATTCATGAGGTGACGGTTGCCATTCAAACATATGGAGCAGCCATTGTCGGTGTGAAAGCAAAAGATACGATTAAACGTGTGTCTGACCAATTTGTAACGGAAACATTGGATCGTGCGACATTATGGCAAGTGCAGACGCCTCAAGGTGCGACATTTGAACTGCTTGCTTCAGCCTATGACCATGCAAAGGCACAACAAATGATGGGGACGGATGACGCCTCGTTAATCGAAGCATATGGTCAACGTATTTATATGGTTGAAGGGGATTATGATAATATTAAATTAACGACTGAAGAAGATTTAACACACGCAGAAGCAATTTTAGAAAAAAGGAGTCGACATCATCATGTTTAGAGTTGGATTAGGATACGATGTGCACGCATTTGATGCGACCCGCCCTTTAATTATTGGTGGGATTGAAGTGCCACATACACATGGTTTGAAAGGGCATAGTGATGCGGATGTCTTGTTGCATGCGATTACAGATGCGATGTTAGGGGCATGTGCATTAGGGGATATCGGTAAGCTCTTTCCAGATACGGATCCACAATTTAAAGATGCAGATTCGAAAAAATTATTAACAGAAGCGTACGCAGAAGTTCAAAAAGAAGGTTATGTCATTAATAACATTGATGCGACGATTATTGCGGAAAAACCGAAATTCCGCCCTTATATCGATGAGATGCGCGCAGTCATTGCTGGTCTTTTTGCTGTCGATATTAAGCGTGTGAATGTGAAAGCGACGACGAGTGAAAAGTTAGGGTTTACAGGGCGTCAAGAAGGAATTGCTGCTCAAGCGATTGTGTCATTAACGGCAACAACTTAACCTAAACTGTGATATGCATAAATAGGCATGACATGCTATAATATAACAATTGAACAATGAAACAGGAGTGAACGAAATGAGTAACCGAGTGAGAGTAAGATATGCACCAAGTCCAACAGGCTATTTGCATATTGGTAACGCACGTACGGCATTATTTAACTATTTATTCGCGAAACATTACGATGGTGATTTTGTCATTCGTATTGAAGATACAGATTCTAAACGTAACTTAGCGGACGGTGAATCATCACAGTTCGATAATTTGAAGTGGCTAGGTTTGGATTGGGACGAATCTGTAGACAAAGATAAAGGCTATGGACCTTATCGCCAATCAGAACGTGGTGAAATTTATCAACCATTAGTCGAGCAGTTATTAGCAGAAGATAAAGCGTACAAATGTTATATGACTGAAGAAGAGTTAGAGGCAGAACGTCAAGCACAAATCGCACGTGGTGAAATGCCGCGTTACGGTGGGAAACATGCGCACTTGACTGAAGAAGAACGTCAGCAGTTTGAAGCGGAAGGACGCAAGCCTGCAATCCGTTTCCGTGTGCCCCAAAATCAAACATATACGTTCGATGATATGGTGAAAGGGCCTGTCACATTCGAATCTGACAACTTCGGCGACTGGGTCATCGTGAAAAAAGACGGTGTGCCAACATATAACTTTGCAGTAGCTGTGGACGATCATTACATGGAAATTTCTGACGTCATTCGTGGTGACGATCACATTTCTAACACACCTAAACAATTAATGATTTACGAAACATTTGGCTGGGAACCACCACGCTTTGCGCATATGACTTTAATTGTCAATGAACAACGTAAAAAATTAAGTAAACGTGACGGTCAAATTTTACAATTTATCGAGCAATATCGCGATTTAAGTTATTTACCAGAGGCGTTATTTAACTTTATCGCATTGTTAGGTTGGTCTCCAGAAGGTGAAGAAGAGATTTTCTCTAAAGACGAATTCATCAAAATCTTCACTGAAAAGCGTTTATCAAAGTCACCAGCATTTTTCGATAAACAAAAATTAGAGTGGATTAACAACCAATATATGAAAGAAAAAGATGCGGAAACAGTATTTGAAATGACATTACCGCATATGATCAAAGCAGGCTTATTGCCAGAATCACCATCAGAAGCGGAGTTAGATTGGGGTCGCAAGTTAGTTGCACTTTATCAAGAACAAATGAGCTATGCGGGTGAAATTGTACCGTTATCAGAGTTGTTCTTCCGCGATGAAAAAGAGTTGGACGAAGCGTCACAAGAAGTGTTGAACGGCGAACAAGTGCCGCAATTGATGACAGCATTGTACGGTAAGTTAGAAGCTTTAGAAAACTTTGAAGCGGCTGAAATTAAAAAGATCATTAAAGAAGTCCAAAAAGAAACAGGTATTAAAGGGAAACAATTATTTATGCCAATCCGTGTTGCAGTAACAGGCCAAATGCATGGACCTGAGTTGCCGAACACGATGGAAGTATTAGGACAAGATAAAGTGCTTCGTCGCATTCAAAGTTTATTATAAAAATGAGTGTGTTCGATTTTCGCACTTGATATCACTTTGAAAATCGACTACTATTAAAGTGGATTTGAATAGAATAAAGGACAAGTAAGCAAATGGCGTGTGAATCAGAGAGTGTACGGTTGGTGAGAGTGCACCACAAAGTTTGTTGAATGCACCTTTAGGATGAGAATTGAATAACCAATTGAGTGAGTATATGGATGCAAAGTTTAAGCTTTGAACATGTACTAATTGAGAGTGGAACCGTGCACATATCGCACCTCTGACATATGACATGTTAGAGGTGCTTTTTTCAATTCTGGTCACGCTTTTTAAAGAGGACGATGAAGCCAAGGGTGGATTGTCCGTGAAAGTCGTTTTTCGGTTAGATACAAGAATAAGTATTGTCATGCTATTTGAAGGAGGGGGTTAAAGTGTTCCGACGTATGATGGATGATGTCAAAATGGTGTTTGAACAAGATCCAGCAGCACGCTCAACGATAGAAGTGATTACAACTTATGCGGGTTTACATGCGGTTTGGAGTCATTTGGTTGCACACCGTTTATATCAAAAGAAACGTTACGTACTTGCAAGAGCGATTTCTCAAGTTTCACGCTTTTTTACAGGCATTGAAATTCATCCAGGTGCTAAAATTGGACGCCGTTTATTTATTGACCATGGTATGGGGGTGGTCATCGGTGAAACATGTACTATTGGTGATAATGTGACGATATATCAAGGTGTGACATTAGGGGGAACTGGTAAAGAAAAAGGGAAACGTCATCCCGATATTGGCGATAACGTCCTCATCGCAGCAGGTTCTAAAGTGTTAGGTAATATTAAGGTGCATTCCAATGTCAATATCGGTGCCAATTCGGTCGTGCTTCAAGATGTTCCAAGTTATTCTACAGTGGTAGGTATTCCAGGACGTATTGTGAAGCAAGATGGTAGACGTATCGGTAAGACATTTGATCATCTCAACTTGCCAGATCCAATTTATGAACAACTCAAACAACTTGAACGTCAACTTGAACAAACTAAAAATGGAGAGATTAAAGATGATTACATTATATAATACATTAACACGTCAAAAAGAAGTGTTTCAGCCTATCGAACCAGGAAAAGTGAAAATGTATGTGTGTGGCCCAACTGTGTACAATTACATCCATATTGGGAACGCGCGCCCAGCGATTAACTATGACGTGGTCCGCCGTTATTTCGAATATAAAGGTTATGAAGTGAATTACGTCTCAAACTTTACTGACGTGGATGATAAATTGATCAAGCGTTCGCAAGAGTTAGGCGAAACAGTACCAGAGATTGCGGAACGTTACATTCAAGCCTTTTATGAAGATACAGAAGCCCTGAATGTTAAAAAAGCGACATCGAATCCGCGCGTGATGGATCATATGGATGACATTATTAAATTTATTAAAAAGTTAGTTGATGAAGGTTATGCATATGAAAGTGGTGGCGACGTTTATTTCAGAACGCGTCAATTTGAAGATTATGGTAAGTTGAGTCACCAGTCGATTGACGATTTGAAAGTCGGTGCACGTATTGAGCAAGGTGAAAATAAAGAAGATGCACTTGACTTCACACTTTGGAAAAAGGCGAAACCAGGTGAAATTAGCTGGGAGAGTCCATTCGGCGAGGGCCGTCCAGGGTGGCATATCGAATGTTCCGTGATGGCCTTTGAAAAGCTCGGCCCTACGATTGATATTCATGCTGGGGGAAGCGATTTGCAATTCCCGCACCACGAAAACGAGATTGCACAGTCAGAAGCACATAACCATGAGACATTTGCGAACTACTGGATGCACAACGGTTTCATTAATATTGATAATGAAAAAATGAGTAAGTCTTTAGGGAACTTCATTTTAGTCCATGACATTATTAAAGAAGTGGACCCAGATGTATTACGCTTTTTCATGATTAGTGTTCATTATCGAAGCCCAATCAACTACAATCTAGAACTTGTTGAAGCGGCGAAAAGTGGTTTAGAACGTATTCGCAATAGTTATCAAGCATTGACAGAGCGTGAAGCTGTGGCGACAGACTTAACAGATGACGCAGTGATGTTAACAAAAATTGATGCGATTTTGACGCAGTTTGAAACAGTGATGGACGATGACTTCAACACAGCAAATGCGATTACAGCTTGGTACGATTTAGTGAAGCTCGCGAATAAATATTTATTAGAGGACAATACATCGACACAAGTGATTCAACGTTTTAAAGAAGTGTTTGGTATCTTTAGTGATGTGTTAGGTGTGCCGTTAACTTCGAACCATGCAGAAGGGTTACTCGACGAAGAAATTGAACAGTTGATTGAAGAACGTAATGCTGCACGTCAAGCAAAAGATTATGCGCGTGCTGACGAAATTCGCGATCAATTGAAAGCCCAAAACATCATTTTAGAAGATACGCCACAGGGTGTGAGATATAAACGTGGATAAACCGACAAATGCCAAACTACTCAATCCACTGTCGCTCGCTTATGTCGGGGATGCGGTGCTTGATCAATATGTCCGTACGTATATCATTTTAAAGCTTCAAAGTAAACCGAATCGTCTGCATCAAGAGGCGAAACGATTTGTATCAGCTAAAAGCCAGGCAGTGACGCTGGAACATTTAATCGCGCAAGATTGGTTCAATGAAGAGGAACTTGCGGTTGTGAAGCGTGGACGAAATGCGAAAAGTTATACGAAAGCGAAGAATACAGATGTCCAGACCTATCGGAAAAGTTCTGGTTTAGAAGCGGTCATTGGCTTTTTATATTTAGAGCATCAAGAAGAACGATTGGAAGCATTGTTAAAAGTGATTGTTGAAAATGTTGAAGAAAGGCGTTGAAATCCATGGACTCGGAAATTATTGTGGGTCGTCATGCAGTGAGAGAAGCAGTCATATCAGGGCATACGATTAATAAAATCTTAATTCAAGAAGGGATTAAGAAGCAGCAAATTGAAGAAATTTTAAAAACTGCGAAATCAGCAAAACTCGTTGTCCAAACGGTACCAAAATCAAAATTAGACCAACTGGCGAATGCACCCCATCAAGGTGTTGCGGCATTCGTTGCACCATATGAATATGCAGACTTGAATCAATTTTTAGCAGCACAAGGGCAAAAAGAAGGCTTGTCTACCGTGTTGATTTTAGATGGTTTAGAAGATCCGCACAACTTAGGTTCTATTTTACGAACGGCCGATGCGACAGGTGTGGATGGGATTATTATTCCTAAACGTCGTTCGGTCAGCTTGACGCAAACTGTAGCGAAAGCTTCAACAGGTGCGATTCAGCATGTTCCTGTGATTCGCGTGACAAACTTGTCGCAAACGATGGATGTATTGAAAGACAAAGGGTATTGGATTGCAGGTGCAGAGGCGAGCAATGCGACAGATTATCGTCAAATGCAAGCCGATATGCCTTTAGCGATTGTCATTGGCAGTGAAGGCCAAGGAATGAGTCGTCGTGTGAAAGAGAAATGTGACTTTTACATTAAAATTCCAATGGTTGGTCATGTGAACAGTTTAAATGCATCGGTCGCAGCGAGTTTGATGATGTATGAAGTATTTCGTAAACGTCAACCTATCGGCGGTGACAAGTAAATGATGAAGGACTATTACGTAATCATAGATGGATATAACATGATTGGTCAGTCCCAAGAATTGAGTCGTGTCGCTAAAGAAAGTTTAGAAGAAGCGAGAGAACAATTGCTCATCGAAATTTCCAACTATAGTGCAGTGACAAAAGGTAAAATTGTCTGCGTGTTTGATGCTTATGATCGGGGTACACCACAGTCGGAATATGAGTATCACGGTGTGCATGTCGTATTTACAAAAGAACACGAAACAGCAGATAGTTTTATCGAGCGCTACGTCTATAATATTTATAATAAGCATACGACCCATATTACAGTCGTGACGAGTGATATGAGTGAGCAACATGCCATTTTTGGAACAGGTGCTTACCGTTTATCCTCCAGAGAAATGTGGCGTCATTTAAAAGAAAACAAAGAGAGTGTGACCAAATCGATGGATGAATTTGGTGAAATGAAGCCACGTACACGTATTCAGTTATCAGAAGAGTTGTTATCTGAATTTGAAAAAATAAGACGCGGCAAGTCTCAAGATTAATCGTTTTGCAAGTTGTAGTGAGACGCCTTTGACAGATATGATAAGACATCATTGGTCGAAGGTGAGGAAAGTTTCATGGCACAAACCCCTAATCCAAACGATATTGTTTCAGAAACCATACAACGTGCGCAACAGCAGCAACCCGAAGCAATTGAAAAGTTGGTTCACTATATTGAGCGTATCGCGCGAAAAAGTTTTGGTGATTTTAGTGTAGCCCAAGCAGATTGTGATGATTTAGTACAAGACGTTGTTCTCGCAATTTATCAAAAAATACAAAGCGAGCAGTTTTATTTTGGTATTCCATTCGAACATTACATTAATCGTACCATTTATCGGCGTAAACTTGACTATCGGCGCAAAAAACTGACCCATCAGCGTATTTTTGAAGATTATGTCGATGGTTATGCAATCAGTTATCGAACCCAGTTGGCCGAGCAGCAACGCCATAGTCACGAATATCTTCATTATATTCAAGACACGTTACAACAGACACTTCAACAGCTGAGTGCATTTGAAATGCGTGTGCTAGATTACCTTGTTGCAGAATGGAGACCTGCAGAAATTGCACATGAACTGAACGTTTCGGATAAGAAAGTTTATAACGCGTTGTATCGAATTCGTCAAAAATTGAAAAGTCTCGTCACGTAAGAAAGTGGTTTGACAATTGAATATAAACTTATGTATAGTAAACTGGTATTATAGAAGCAAGGTGAGAGATGTTGAAAAAAGTGCCGTTAAATTGCGAGAAATGTGGCAATCGAAACTATCACGTACCGAAATCACCGAACGTGACGGAGCGATTAATACTGAAAAAGTTTTGTGCGAAATGTAATACGCATACACTTCATAAAGAATCCAAATAATTGGAGGGGAATTGATTATGCCGAAAAAAGAAAGTTTCTTCCAAGGCGTTAAATCCGAAATGGAAAAAACAAGTTGGCCAACAGGTCCCGAGCTTGTTAAGTATACAACAATTGTAGTTATGACCGTATTGTTCTTCTTGTTATTTTTCTGGGGTTTAGATATCGGAATTGGTCAGTTAATTGAAATGATAAAATAGGAATGAGGAGTTGTCAGCATGTCTGAAGAGCTAGGTGCAAAACGTTGGTATGCAGTACATACCTACTCTGGTTACGAAAACAAAGTTAAAAAGAATTTAGAAAAACGTGTCGAATCAATGAATATGACAGAGCAAATCTTTAGAGTCGTCATTCCAGAAGAGGAAGAAACACAAGTTAAAGATGGTAAAGCGAAAAAACAAATGAAGAAAACATTTCCGGGTTATGTCTTAGTTGAACTTGTGATGACTGACGAATCTTGGTACGTCGTTAGAAATACACCTGGTGTGACAGGTTTCGTAGGATCAGCAGGTGCAGGTTCAAAACCGAATCCATTGCTACCAGATGAAGTTCGTTTCATCCTTAAACAAATGGGCATGAATGAAAAATCTATCGATGTCGAAGTTGAGTTAGGTGAACAAGTGCGTATTACGTCTGGACCGTTCGCAAGTCAAGTCGGTGAAATTCACGAAATTGAAGCGGATAAGTTTAAATTGACGGTTCTCGTAGACATGTTCGGAAGAGAGACACCTGTAGAAGTTGAATTTGATCAAATCGAAAAACTTTAATTGTAGTATAAAATGTTACAAAAAATGTGTTGTATTAAGTTAACGCAAATGTTATAATAACGAGGTCGCGCATTCATAGCGCTACATTTCGTCACGAAATGTTAAGAGTGGGAGGGCAAAAATGAGCCCTGTGACCACATCACGATATCAAGGAGGTGCACATCGTGGCTAAAAAAGTAGAAAAAGTAGTTAAGTTACAAATTCCAGCAGGTAAAGCAAACCCAGCACCACCAGTTGGTCCTGCATTAGGTCAAGCCGGTGTGAACATTATGGCTTTCACAAAGGAATTTAACGCACGTACACAAGAACAAGTGGGTTTAATTATTCCGGTTGAAATTTATGTATATGAAGACCGTTCATTTACATTCATTACAAAAACACCACCTGCAGCAGTTTTACTTAAAAAAGCAGCAGGTATTGAAAAAGGTTCTGGTGAACCAAACAAAAACAAAGTTGCAACTGTAACTAAAGATCAAGTACGTGAAATTGCTAACACTAAAATGCCTGACTTAAACGCTGCTGACGAAGAAGCAGCTATGCGTATCGTTGAAGGTACTGCACGTAGTATGGGTATTGTTGTTGAGTAATTATCAACATATTGACAATTAACAAAATGATACGATAAATTTTCGAAAACGAACGCAGGTAGGCCTATGATTAATGACATATTTCATCATTCTGTGCGTATTGACGCAAAGGGCTATCTGCGCTCAACTTGCTATTAAGGCAAGTTAACGTGGGAGGACATTCCGATAAAACCACTAAAGGAGGACAAAAAATGGCTAAAAAAGGTAAAAAGTATCAAGAAGCTTTAAATAAAGTTGATCGCCAAGCGCTTTACACTGTAGAAGAAGCAATTCGTTTAGCTCAAGAAACGTCTATCGCTAACTTCGATGCATCAGTAGAAGTTGCATTCCGTTTAGGTATCGATACACGTAAAAACGATCAACAAATCCGTGGTGCAGTAGTATTACCACACGGAACTGGTAAATCACAACGTGTATTAGTATTCGCTAAAGGTGACAAAATTGCTGAAGCAGAAGCAGCAGGTGCTGACTATGTAGGCGATGCTGAATACGTAAACAAAATCCAACAAGGTTGGTTCGACTTTGATGTTGTTGTTGCAACACCAGACATGATGGGTGAAGTTGGTAAATTAGGTCGTGTATTAGGACCTAAAGGTTTAATGCCAAACCCTAAAACTGGTACAGTAACAATGGACGTTAAAAAAGCTGTTGAAGAAATCAAAGCGGGTAAAGTTGAATACCGTGCTGAAAAAGCAGGTATCGTTCACGCTTCTATCGGTAAAGTTTCATTTGAAACTGAAAAATTAGTTGAAAACTTCAAAACTTTACAAGATGTGTTAACAAAAGCAAAACCATCTTCAGCTAAAGGTACTTACTTCAAATCTGTTGCAGTGACAACTACAATGGGTCCTGGTATCAAAGTAGATACTGCAACTTTCAAACTATAATTCAATGCGCACTTAATGATTGACGTTTTGTTTAATCATTAAGTGCATCATAAAATATAAAAAAGGTTGACGAATGACACGAAAACCTTTATATTAAATTCTGTTGAATATTTTACCTAAGACAGTAGGAGTTCACGAAAGAACTTAAAACAACATCCTACCGAGGCTAAAACGGACTTGAACGTTAACGCATTCAAGCACTTTTTGCCGTGGGTAAAAAGTGTTTTTTTAATTTAAGTACACACTTAATTATTAAAGCACCCAAAACTTATCTATGGAGGTGTCAAAATGTCTGGAATCATTGAAGCGAAAAAACAACAAGTTGATGTTATTGCTGATCAACTTAAAAGTTCTGTTTCTACAGTAGTTGTTGACTACCGTGGTTTAACAGTAGCAGAAGTAACAGAATTACGTAAGCAATTACGTGAAGCAAATGTTCAGTACAAAGTGTACAAAAACACAATGTTACGTCGTGCAGCTGAAAAAGCTGGTATTGAAGGCTTAGACGAGTTCTTAACTGGTCCTACAGCAGTCGCATTCACAACTGAAGATGTGGTTGCACCAGCTAAAGTTATCGCTGGATTCGCTAAAGAACACGAAGCTTTAGAAATCAAATCAGGTATCATGGAAGGTAGTGTCATCACTGCTGACGAAGTGAAAACTGTTGGTTCATTACCATCACACGAAGGTCTTGTATCTATGCTTCTTTCTGTATTACAAGCACCAATGCGCAACTTCGCTTATGCGGTTAAAGCTGTTGGAGAAAGCAAAGAAGAGAACGCAGAATAATTAATCAATTAAAAAATTAATCAATTGGAGGAAAATAAACATGGCTAATCAAGAGCAAATCATTGAAGCAATTAAAGAAATGTCAGTTTTAGAATTAAACGACTTAGTAAAAGCAATTGAAGAAGAATTTGGTGTAACTGCAGCAGCACCAGTTGCAGTAGCAGGTGCAGCAGGCGGAGACGCAGCAGCAGAAAAAACTGAATTCGACGTTGAATTAACTTCAGCTGGATCATCAAAAATCAAAGTTGTTAAAGCAGTTAAAGAAGCAACTGGTTTAGGCTTAAAAGACGCTAAAGAATTAGTTGACGGTGCTCCAAGCATCATCAAAGAAGCTATGCCTAAAGAAGAAGCTGAAAAACTTAAAGCTCAATTAGAAGAAGTTGGCGCTTCAGTAGAATTAAAATAATTCATTGATAAGTGAAAAACCCGCTATTACGTAATAGCGGGTTTTTGAATATTAAACAATAAAGAGGTGCAACGCCTATGAGTCATTACTATGATGCACATCCCGATGCCGCAACAGACGAAAAAGAAATTACATACGCATATCAACAACATCAACTCCATCTCACTACAGATGCAGGCGTTTTTTCTCGAGATCAAGTCGACTTTGGCTCTGATCTCCTCGTTCACACATTTTTGAATGCACATCCTCCAGGTCAAAAGAAGACGATAGTGGATGTAGGATGTGGTTATGGACCTATCGGATTAATGCTCGCTAAAGTCGCGCCACACGATCATATTACCATGTTAGACGTCAATCATCGTGCATTAGGTTTGGCAGAGAAAAATGCACAGCGCAATCAGTTGTCGAATGTGACGATCCAAGAAAGTGATGGCTTATCACAGGTTGCTGACGAGACACAGCACTATGTTGTCACAAACCCGCCTATTCGTGCAGGGAAGCAAGTGGTCCATCAAATTTTCGTTGATGCGCATCGTGTTCTTGAAGCAAATGGTGAATTGTACGTCGTGATTCAAAAGAAACAAGGCATGCCATCCGCGAAGAAAAAAATGGAAGCAGTTTTTGGCAATGTCGAATCAATTAAAAATAGTAAGGGCTATCATATTTTAAAAAGCGTTAAACCTTGATTTTAATGCTTGTTTATGATATAGTCGTAAGATGAAATAATTATGTTCAATAAGTGTGTACTTTTACGGTTAAAGTTTCATTGTAACATTTCAAAATAAGACTTATAGAATAGAAAATGGTGTCATCGTTTTATGTGCTACCGTTTTCTTTTTGTCTTGTTACATGATGAGGGCTGAAAAGTGTTCGCACAATTTTTGAGGGGTGAATCTGTTTGGCAGGTCAATTTGTCCAATATGGAAGACATCGTAAACGTAGAAACTACGCAAGAATTTCGGAAGTTTTAGAGTTACCAAACTTAATTGAAATTCAAACGAAATCGTATGATTGGTTCTTAAAAGAAGGTTTATTAGAAATGTTCCGTGATATTTCTCCTATCGAAGACTTCACGGGTAATCTTTCATTAGAATTTGTTGATTATAGATTAGGTGAACCAAAGTATGATTTAGAAGAATCAAAAAACCGTGATGCAACGTACGCGGCACCATTACGTGTGAAAGTTCGTTTAATCATTAAAGAAACAGGCGAAGTGAAAGATCAAGAAGTATTTATGGGTGATTTCCCATTGATGACAGAAACAGGTACTTTTGTGATTAACGGGGCAGAACGTGTTATCGTATCACAATTAGTTCGTTCACCATCTGTATACTTCAATGAAAAATTAGATAAAAATGGACGCGTGAATTATGATGCGACAGTGATTCCTAACCGTGGTGCTTGGTTGGAATACGAAACAGATGCGAAAGATGTCGTTTATGTGCGTATCGACAGAACGAGAAAGTTACCATTAACAGTATTATTACGTGCGTTAGGTTATTCAACAGACCAAGAAATCATTGAATTAATTGGGGATAACGAATACTTACGCAATACTTTAGAAAAAGATAGCACAGAAAATACAGAACAAGCGTTACTTGAAATTTATGAACGTTTACGTCCGGGTGAACCACCAACTGTAGAAAACGCAAAAAGCTTATTATATTCACGTTTCTTTGACCCTAAACGTTATGATTTAGCAAGCGTTGGACGTTATAAAGCAAACAAAAAATTACATTTAAAACACCGCCTATTCAATCAAAAATTAGCTGAACCTATCGTTAATACAGAAACAGGTGAAATTGTTGCTGAAGAGGGCACTGTTTTAGATCGTCGTAAATTAGATGAAATTATGGACGTTCTTGAAACAAACGCGAATGCACAAGTCTATGAGCTTCCAAACAGTATCATTGATGAGCCTGTAGAAATTCAGTCTATTAAAGTTTATGTACCAAATGATGATGAAGAACGTACAACAACAGTTATCGGTAATGCATTCCCAGATTCAGAAGTGAAATGTATTACACCGGCTGATATTGTGGCATCTATGTCATACTTCTTCAACTTATTACATGGTATTGGTTACACAGACGATATCGACCACCTTGGTAACCGTCGTCTACGTTCAGTAGGTGAGTTGTTACAAAACCAATTCCGTATCGGTTTATCAAGAATGGAACGTGTGGTACGTGAAAGAATGTCAATCCAAGATACAGATTCTATTACACCACAACAATTAATTAACATTCGTCCAGTGATTGCATCCATTAAAGAGTTCTTTGGTAGCTCTCAATTATCTCAATTCATGGACCAAGCGAACCCACTTGCTGAGTTGACACACAAACGTCGTCTATCAGCATTAGGACCTGGTGGTTTGACGCGTGAACGTGCACAAATGGAAGTGCGTGACGTCCACTATTCTCACTATGGTCGTATGTGTCCAATCGAAACACCTGAGGGTCCAAACATTGGTTTGATCAACTCATTATCAAGTTATGCACGTGTGAACGAATTTGGCTTTATCGAAACACCATATCGTAAAGTCGATATTGAAACAAACACGATTACTGACCAAATCGACTACTTAACTGCTGATGAAGAAGACAGTTATGTTGTCGCACAAGCGAACTCACGTCTTGATGAAAATGGTCGCTTTATTGATGATGAAATTGTGTGTCGTTTCCGTGGTAACAACACAACAATGGCTAAAGAAAAAATGGACTACATGGACGTATCGCCGAAGCAAGTTGTATCAGCTGCGACAGCGTGTATCCCATTCTTAGAAAACGATGACTCTAACCGTGCGTTAATGGGTGCGAACATGCAACGTCAAGCGGTACCATTGTTAAACCCTGAATCTCCATTTGTAGGAACAGGTATGGAACACGTTGCTGCACGTGACTCAGGTGCTGCTGTGATTTCTAAATATCGCGGTCGTGTTGAACATGTGCAATCAAGCGAAATTTTAGTACGTCGTTTAGTTGAAGAAAACGGTCAAGAAGTTGATGGTACGTTAGATCGTTATCCATTAGCGAAGTTCAAACGTTCAAACTCTGGTACATGTTATAACCAACGTCCAATCATCGCAAAAGGTGACATTGTAGAAAAAGGTGAAATCCTTGCTGATGGTCCTTCAATGGAACTTGGTGAAATGGCATTAGGTCGTAACGTTGTCGTTGGTTTCATGACTTGGGACGGTTACAACTACGAGGATGCCGTTATCATGAGCGAACGTTTAGTTAAAGATGATGTGTACACGTCTATTCATATTGAAGAGTATGAGTCTGAAGCGCGTGACACTAAACTTGGACCTGAAGAAATTACGCGTGATATTCCAAACGTATCTGAAAATGCACTGAAAAACTTAGATGATCGCGGTATCGTTTACGTTGGTGCAGAAGTTAAAGATGGCGACATTTTAGTAGGTAAAGTAACGCCTAAAGGTGTAACGGAATTAACTGCTGAAGAACGTTTATTACATGCGATCTTTGGTGAAAAAGCACGTGAAGTTCGTGATACGTCATTACGTGTACCTCACGGCGCTGGCGGTATTGTACTTGATGTTAAAGTGTTCAATCGTGAAGAAGGCGATGACTCACTTTCACCAGGTGTCAACCAACTCGTACGTGTGTACATTGTTCAAAAACGTAAAATTCATGTAGGGGACAAAATGTGTGGTCGTCACGGTAACAAAGGTGTCATCTCTAAAATTGTTCCTGAAGAAGACATGCCGTATTTACCAGACGGTCGTCCAATCGACATCATGTTGAACCCACTCGGTGTACCATCTCGTATGAACATCGGACAAGTTTTAGAGCTTCACTTAGGTATGGCAGCTAAAAACTTAGGTATCCATGTTGCATCACCAGTATTCGATGGTGCGAACGATGATGACGTATGGTCTACAATTGAAGAAGCAGGTATGGCACGTGATGGTAAAACTGTCCTTTACGATGGACGTACAGGTGAACCATTCGACAACCGTATCTCTGTAGGTGTGATGTACATGTTGAAACTTGCACACATGGTTGATGACAAGCTTCACGCACGTTCTACAGGACCTTACTCACTTGTTACACAACAACCGCTTGGTGGTAAAGCACAATTCGGTGGACAAAGGTTTGGTGAGATGGAGGTATGGGCACTTGAAGCATACGGTGCGGCATACACATTACAAGAAATTCTCACATACAAATCAGACGACACAGTAGGCCGTGTAAAAACTTACGAAGCTATCGTTAAAGGTGAAAACATCTCAAGACCAAGTGTTCCTGAATCATTCCGCGTATTGATGAAAGAATTACAAAGTTTAGGTCTTGACGTTAAAGTGATGGACGAACAAGATAACGAAATTGAAATGCGTGACTTAGACGATGATGACATTCCAGATCGCAAAGTCAACATTCAACCGTCAACTGTTCCTGAATCACAAAAAGAATTTAACGAATAATGATGAATTGTAGATAGATTAAGCGGAATAGAGACTTTGATGAAGTTTGAGTTTGTATTCAAATGTGACACTTGGAATGCAACAAGTGCCATATGCGATTAATCGTTTCGGAAGTGTGATCGGAATCCAACGAGAGGGGTTGGGTTTCGATGCATGCCCGATACTGCAACATTTTTAAGATAAATTGTAAATCAATCAACTAGCACAGTTAATTTAAACTAAAGGAGGTAGGCTCCTTGATTGATGTAAATAAATTCCATTACATGAAAATAGGACTCGCTTCACCTGAAAAAATTCGTTCTTGGTCATATGGTGAGGTCAAAAAGCCAGAAACAATTAACTACCGTACGTTAAAACCAGAAAAAGATGGTCTTTTCTGTGAAAGAATTTTCGGACCAACAAAAGACTGGGAATGTAGTTGTGGGAAATATAAACGTGTACGCTATAAAGGTATGATTTGTGACCGTTGTGGTGTTGAAGTTACAAAATCAAAAGTACGTCGTGAACGTATGGGACACATTGAATTAGCAGCACCTGTGTCTCACATTTGGTACTTCAAAGGGATCCCAAGCCGTATGGGTCTCTTATTAGACATGTCACCACGTGCATTAGAAGAAGTGATTTACTTTGCTTCATACGTTGTGGTTGATCCAGGCCCAACAGGTTTAGAGAAGAAAACATTACTTTCAGAAGCAGAATTCCGTGATTACTATGACAAATTCCCTGGTCAATTCACTGCCAAAATGGGTGCAGAAGGGATTAAAGACTTATTAGAAGAAATCAACTTAGATGAAGAGTTGAAAATGCTTCGTGATGAGTTGGAATCTGCGACAGGTCAACGTTTAACACGTGCCATCAAACGTTTAGAAGTT
Organism: Staphylococcus delphini; assembly: GCF_900636325.1. Lineage (NCBI taxonomy): Bacteria > Bacillati > Bacillota > Bacilli > Caryophanales > Staphylococcaceae > Staphylococcus > Staphylococcus delphini. Next base: position 2,522,303 of record NZ_LR134263.1, on the reverse strand, counting down.
GTGGAATCATTCCGTAACTCAGGCAACAACCCAGCATGGATGATTTTAGATGTACTACCTATTATTCCACCTGAAATCCGTCCAATGGTACAACTTGATGGTGGCCGTTTTGCGACAAGTGACTTAAACGATTTATATCGTCGTGTCATCAACCGTAACAACCGTTTAAAACGTTTATTAGATTTAGGTGCGCCTGGCATCATCGTACAAAACGAAAAACGTATGTTACAAGAAGCTGTGGATGCATTAATCGATAACGGTCGTCGTGGTCGTCCGGTCACAGGTCCAGGTAACCGTCCACTTAAATCACTTTCACACATGTTGAAAGGTAAACAAGGTCGTTTCCGTCAAAACTTACTTGGTAAACGTGTCGACTATTCTGGTCGTTCGGTTATCGCGGTAGGGCCAAACTTGAAAATGTATCAATGTGGTCTACCAAAAGAAATGGCATTAGAATTGTTCAAACCGTTTGTCATGAAAGAACTCGTACAACGTGAAATTGCGACAAACATTAAAAACGCGAAAAGTAAAATTGAGCGTACAGAAGATGAAGTTTGGGATGTATTAGAAGATGTCATTATCGAACACCCAGTATTACTTAACCGTGCACCAACGTTACACAGATTGGGTATCCAAGCGTTCGAGCCGACTTTAGTTGAAGGTCGTGCGATCCGATTACACCCACTTGTAACAACAGCTTATAACGCCGACTTTGATGGTGACCAAATGGCGGTTCACGTACCTTTATCAAAAGAAGCACAAGCTGAAGCACGTATGTTAATGCTTGCCGCTCAAAACATCTTGAACCCTAAAGATGGTAAACCAGTTGTTACACCGTCTCAGGACATGGTTTTAGGTAACTACTATTTAACATTAGAGCGTAAAGATGCAGTCAATACGGGTATGATGTTCAATGATACGAATGAAGTCATTAAAGCTTATGCGAATGGACACGTTCACTTGCATACGCGTATCGGTGTTCAAGCGTCATCATTCAACAACCCAACATTTACTGAAGAGCAAAATCGCAAAATCTTAACAACTTCTGTAGGTAAAGTGATCTTTAACGAAATTATTCCAGATTCATTTGCATACATTAACGAACCAACAGCGACGAACTTAGAGAAGAGTACGCCTGATAAATATTTCGTTGATGCGTCTGAACTTGGAGAAGGTGGTTTAGCTGAGTACTTTGAAAACACTGAACTCGTGCCACCATTCAACAAAAAATTCTTAGGAAATATTATCGCAGAAGTGTTCAATCGCTTCAGTATTACAGATACGTCTATGATGCTTGACTTAATGAAAGACTTAGGTTTCAAATACTCTTCAAAAGCAGGTATTACAGTTGGTGTAGCTGACATCGTGGTATTACCTGATAAACAAGAGATTTTAGACGAGTCTGAGAAATTAGTTGAACGTGTACAAAAACAATTTAACCGTGGTTTATTAACAGAAGAAGAACGTTACAATGCGGTGATTGAAATTTGGACAAATGCGAAAGATAGAATCCAAGCGAAACTGATGAAGTCTCTTGATAAGACGAACCCAATCTTCATGATGAGTGACTCTGGTGCCCGTGGTAACGCCTCTAACTTTACGCAACTTGCTGGTATGCGTGGTTTAATGGCCGCTCCATCAGGTAAAATTATCGAACTTCCAATCACATCATCATTCCGTGAAGGTTTAACGGTATTAGAGTACTTTATCTCGACTCACGGTGCGCGTAAAGGTCTTGCCGATACAGCACTTAAGACTGCCGACTCAGGTTACTTAACACGTCGTCTCGTTGACGTTGCTCAAGACGTTATCGTACGTGAAGAAGACTGTGGTACGGATCGTGGTTTACTCGTTTCAGATATCAAAGAAGGTACAGAAATGATCGAACCATTTATCGAACGTATTGAAGGACGTTATTCTAAAGAAACAGTACGTCACCCAGAGACAGACAAAATCATCATTCGTCCGGATGAATTGATTACACCTGAAATTGCGAAAGAGATTACAGATGCGGGCATTGAAGAAATGTACATCCGTTCTGCATTTACATGTAACACACGTCACGGTGTATGTGAAAAATGTTACGGTAAAAACCTAGCAACTGGTGAAAAAGTAGAAGTCGGTGAAGCAGTCGGAACTATCGCTGCACAATCTATCGGTGAACCAGGTACACAGTTAACAATGCGTACATTCCATACAGGTGGGGTAGCCGGAAGCGATATCACGCAAGGTTTACCTCGTATCCAAGAGATTTTCGAAGCACGTAACCCTAAAGGTCAAGCAGTGATTACTGAAATTGAAGGTGTCATTGATAACATCACAGTGGGTAAAGACAGACAACAAGAAATCGTTGTTAAAGGTGCTAACGAAACACGTTCTTACCTTGCATCAGGAACATCACGTCTGAAAGTCGAAATCGGCCAATCCGTTGCACGTGGTGAAGTCTTAACGGAAGGTTCAATCGAGCCGAAAAACTTCCTTTCTATCGCTGGTTTAACAGCAACAGAAGAGTACTTACTTAAAGAGGTACAAAAAGTTTACCGTATGCAAGGTGTAGAAATCGACGACAAACACGTTGAGGTGATGGTACGTCAAATGTTACGTAAAGTGCGAATCATTGAAGCTGGTGACACGAAATTATTACCAGGTTCACTTGTTGACATCCACAACTTCACAGATGCAAACCGTGAAGCGTTTAAAGAGCGTAAACGTCCAGCAACTGCAAAACCAGTATTGCTCGGTATTACAAAAGCGTCTCTTGAAACAGAAAGCTTCTTATCTGCAGCATCATTCCAAGAAACAACACGTGTCTTAACTGACGCAGCGATTAAAGGTAAACGTGATGATCTTCTCGGCCTTAAAGAGAACGTTATTATCGGTAAGTTAATCCCTGCAGGTACAGGTATGAAACGTTATAGTAAAGTTGATATTGAAAAGGATGATGTGACACAGCCAGGTCTTGAAAATCAAGTGACTGTAGAATAACTTTTCATTTCCAGTGAGTTGAACAGAAGTCATCGATATCGGTGGCTTCTTGTTCGAACTGACTGTGAAAATCTTCAACAAAATCATAGAATATTTTCGAATAACTGTTGACGAACGATTTGCTAAAATGATAATATAGTAAAGGTTGATGCAAGCAGTACTTTGGAGGATATGTAAATGTCTAATGAAAAAGTCACACGCTTTGACAAACAAGCCTACGTGGTTGGTCTGAAGGAAACGTTAAAAGCGCTTCGTGATCAACGCGTAAACAAACTGATTATCGGCGAAGATGTGAATGTGCATTTGCTTGCGCGCGTGTTAAGCTTTGCCAATCAAAATATGATACCTATCGAATTCTTTTCAAGTCGACAAGCACTTGGAGAATATGTTGGTATAAATGTAAAGGCGACAGTCGTTGCTTTGCTCAAGTGAGATTAGTAAGTATGATGCTTACTAAATTTTATTTAACCAAAAAATGAACCACCTGGATGTGTGGGATTAAGAAATGAAGAGAGGAGGAAACTTGAATGCCTACTATTAACCAATTAGTACGTAAACCAAGACAAAGCAAAACTAAAAAATCTGATTCACCAGCTTTAAATAGAGGTTTTAACAGTCAAAAGAAACAATTCACTAAATTGAATTCTCCACAAAAACGTGGCGTATGTACACGTGTGGGTACAATGACTCCTAAAAAACCAAACTCAGCGTTACGTAAATATGCACGTGTGCGTTTATCAAACAACATTGAAATCAACGCATACATCCCTGGTATCGGACACAACTTACAAGAACACAGTGTTGTACTTGTACGTGGTGGACGTGTAAAAGACTTACCTGGTGTGCGTTACCATATCGTTCGTGGTGCATTAGATACGTCAGGTGTTGACGGTCGTATGCAAAGCCGTTCGTTATACGGTACTAAAAAACCTAAAAAATAAGATTAAAAGATTGTAAAAATCTCATTTAATCATGATGAAAGAAATCAAATATACTATAATAGGAAGGGAGGACTTGTATTATGCCTCGTAAAGGATCAGTACCTAAAAGAGATGTGTTACCAGATCCAATTCACAACTCTAAGTTAGTAACAAAATTAATCAACAAGATTATGTTAGATGGTAAACGTGGAACTGCTCAACGTATTCTTTACTCAGCATTCGACTTAGTTCAAGAACGTTCTGGTCGTGATGCAATGGAAGTTTTCGATGAAGCAATCAACAATATTATGCCAGTACTTGAAGTTAAAGCTCGCCGTGTAGGTGGTTCAAACTACCAAGTACCTGTAGAAGTTCGTCCAGAGCGTCGTACTACTTTAGGTTTACGTTGGTTAGTAAACTATGCGCGTCTTCGTGGTGAAAAAACTATGGAAGAGCGTTTAGCTAACGAAATCTTAGACGCAGCTAACAACACTGGTGGTGCAGTTAAGAAACGTGAGGACACTCACAAAATGGCTGAAGCGAACAAAGCATTCGCTCACTACCGCTGGTAAGATATTTGCGAATTCCCTGAGCAATTTCTGTATAGTGCCATCAACTTGCTTTTTAGCCGTTGGTTGAACAGTTCTATACATGCTTAGGGTAAAGCTATATCTAATCATATAATCCTATATTCTGGAAGGAGAAAGAATACCCATGGGAAGAGATTTTTCTTTAAAGAACACTCGTAATATCGGTATCATGGCGCACATCGATGCTGGTAAAACGACGACGACTGAACGTATTCTTTATTACACTGGACGTATCCACAAAATTGGTGAAACACATGAGGGTGCTTCACAAATGGACTGGATGGAACAAGAGCAAGACCGTGGTATTACGATCACTTCAGCGGCTACAACTGCTGAATGGAAAAATCACCGTGTAAATATCATCGATACACCTGGGCACGTAGACTTCACTGTAGAAGTTGAACGTTCATTACGTGTACTTGATGGTGCGGTAACAGTTCTTGATGCGCAATCAGGTGTAGAACCTCAAACTGAAACGGTTTGGCGCCAAGCAACTACATACGGTGTACCACGTATCGTATTTGTAAACAAAATGGACAAAATCGGTGCGAACTTCGATTACGCTGTAAGCACTTTACATGACCGTTTACAAGCAAATGCTGCACCAATTCAATTACCAATCGGTGCTGAAGATGAATTCTCAGCTATCATTGACTTAGTAACAATGAAATGTTTCAAATACACGAACGATTTAGGAACTGAAATTGAAGAAACTGAAATTCCTGAAGACTATCGTGAACGCGCTGAAGAAGCACGTGAAGCATTGATTGAAGTTGTTGCTGAAACAAATGAAAGCTTAATGGAAAAAATCTTTGAAGAACAAGAAATCACTGTTGATGAGCTTAAAGACGCAATCCGTCAAGCAACAACAGATGTTGAGTTCTACCCAGTACTTTGTGGTACAGCATTCAAAAACAAAGGTGTTCAATTAATGTTAGACGCAGTAATTGACTACCTTCCATCACCTTTAGACGTTAAACCAATCGTTGGTCATCGTGCGGATGATCCTGATGAAGAAGTTATCGCTAAAGCGGACGACGATGCAGAATTCGCTGCATTAGCATTTAAAGTTATGACTGACCCTTACGTTGGTAAATTAACTTTCTTCCGTGTTTACTCTGGTACTTTAACTTCAGGTTCATACGTTAAAAACTCAACTAAAGGTAAACGTGAACGTGTAGGTCGTATTTTACAAATGCACGCGAACTCACGTGAAGAAATCAGCACTGTATATTCTGGTGATATCGCAGCGGCTGTAGGTCTTAAAGATACTGGTACAGGTGATACACTTTGTGGAGAGAAAAATGACATCATCCTTGAGTCAATGGAATTCCCAGAGCCAGTTATTCACTTATCAGTTGAACCTAAATCAAAAGCAGACCAAGATAAAATGACGCAAGCGCTTGTGAAACTTCAAGAAGAAGACCCTACTTTCAAAGCGCACACAGATGAAGAAACTGGTCAAGTTATCATTGGTGGTATGGGTGAGCTTCACCTTGACATCATTGTTGACCGTATGAAGAAAGAATTTAATGTAGAAGCAAACGTGGGTGCACCAATGGTATCTTACCGTGAAACATTCAAGTCTTCTGCAGCCGTTCAAGGTAAATTCTCACGTCAATCTGGTGGTCGTGGTCAATATGGTGACGTTCACATTGAATTCACACCAAATGAAACAGGCGCAGGTTTCGAATTCGAAAACGCTATCGTTGGTGGTGTTGTTCCTCGTGAATACATCCCATCAGTTGAACAAGGTCTTAAAGACGCAATGGAAAATGGTGTATTAGCTGGATATCCATTAATCGATGTGAAAGCTAAATTATTTGATGGTTCATACCATGATGTCGACTCATCTGAAATGGCCTTCAAAATTGCTGCATCATTAGCACTTAAAGAAGCTGCTAAAAAATGTGATCCAGTTATCTTAGAACCGATGATGAAAGTTACTATCGAAATGCCTGAAGAATACATGGGTGACATCATGGGTGACGTTACTGCTCGTCGTGGACGTGTAGATGGTATGGAACCACGTGGTAACGCACAAGTTGTTAACGCTTATGTACCACTTTCAGAAATGTTCGGTTACGCAACTTCATTACGTTCTAACACGCAAGGTCGCGGTACGTACACGATGTACTTCGATCACTATGCAGAAGTACCTAAATCAATTTCTGAAGAGATCATTAAAAAGAACAAAGGTGAATAATTCATCATCTTAGTTTGACGCGTCGTCCTTGAGGGTAACTCAAATAGCGACTGGTTTTTAAATTGATTTTTTCCAAGAAATGATTTATAAAGGAAATAACATTATCTATCTCATGTTGGTGAGTAACTTTCATGAGAGATATTAAAATAATAATTCTTAATCAAAGAGGAGAGATTTCATAATGGCAAAAGAAAAATTCGATCGCTCAAAAGAACATGCCAATATTGGTACTATCGGTCACGTTGACCATGGTAAAACGACTTTAACAGCTGCAATCGCAACTGTATTAGCAAAACATGGTGACTCAGTTGCACAATCATACGACATGATTGACAACGCTCCAGAAGAAAAAGAACGTGGTATCACAATCAATACTTCACACATCGAGTACCAAACTGAGAAACGTCACTATGCACACGTTGACTGCCCAGGACACGCTGACTATGTTAAAAACATGATCACTGGTGCTGCTCAAATGGACGGTGGTATCTTAGTAGTATCTGCTGCTGACGGTCCAATGCCACAAACTCGTGAGCACATTCTTTTATCACGTAACGTTGGTGTACCAGCATTAGTTGTATTCTTAAACAAAGTTGACATGGTAGACGACGAAGAATTATTAGAATTAGTAGAAATGGAAGTACGTGACTTATTATCTGAATACGACTTCCCAGGTGATGACGTACCTGTAATCGCTGGTTCAGCATTAAAAGCTTTAGAAGGCGATGCACAATACGAAGAAAAAATCTTAGAATTAATGGAAGCTGTAGACACTTACATTCCAACTCCAGACCGTGACTCAGACAAACCATTCATGATGCCTGTTGAGGACGTATTCTCAATCACAGGTCGTGGTACAGTTGCTACTGGTCGTGTTGAACGTGGTCAAATCAAAGTTGGTGACGAAGTTGAAATCATCGGTTTAACTGAAGAATCTTCTAAAACAACTGTTACTGGTGTAGAAATGTTCCGTAAGTTATTAGACTACGCTGAAGCTGGTGACAACATTGGTGCTTTATTACGTGGTGTTGCACGTGAAGACATCAACCGTGGTCAAGTATTAGCGGCTCCTGGTTCAATCACACCACACACAAAATTTAAAGCGGAAGTTTACGTATTATCAAAAGACGAAGGTGGTCGTCATACACCATTCTTCTCTAACTACCGCCCACAATTCTATTTCCGTACTACTGACGTAACTGGTGTTGTAAACTTACCAGAAGGTACTGAAATGGTAATGCCTGGCGATAACGTTGAAATGGAAGTTGAATTAATTTCTCCAATCGCTATCGAAGACGGTACTCGTTTTTCAATTCGTGAAGGTGGACGTACTGTAGGATCAGGCGTTGTAACTAACATCGAACAATAATCTATCATAAATATAGATAAAAAAAGAGTTGGCCTCGGCCAGCTCTTTTTTATTTACTGTAAAGATGAAAAGGGCGATGCTTTTCTTCCCTTTTTTAGACACTGCTTTAACACTTTACTCAGCTTCTCTAATTTCTTCATTGATATCCTCATAATCAATTTCAGCCTCTGTGAACGAGCGATGGTGGACTGGAAAATGTTGCGTCAGCGTCTCAAAATCTTGAATTTCGACGTCAGCTACTTCAATGTGAAAATCTAACACGTGCCCACCGAATGTTCGCGCATCATCGACAAAGTGAAGATGAAAGCCACCTGCGCCAATGCCATGAAACAGTTCGGGTGTATAAAAGCCAATGAGTGTACCAGAAATATTGGAGCGCGAATATTCGGGTTGTTGCTGTGCGGACTCAATTAAGCGACGATATGGAGGGGTTTGTCCGGGCATCATTCGTACGTGCATATGTTGAAATGTCCCGGTAATTTTGACTGCTGAAAAGGCATTTGGACTACGCATTTTAGTTCGGACCTGCGCTAATACATGTTGCGCGGATTGATTTGTCGCTTTAAACGTATGGTGTGCCTGGAAATGTGTAATTGTCGCGAAAGGCGTGAGTTCTTCTCCAGTGAGTTGCGTGAATTCGTTTTGCGCATTGGCGTGAAATGCTTGACCGTCTATAAAAATGACTTCACCATCCGATCCAGCTAACGTGCCTAAACCCGCATCACCTTGTTCGAGGATGTCTTGAATCGTTGCAGTCCCTTCTAATAAGCCAGCCATGAGTGTACCCAGAGTTCCATGTTGATAGAGTGTATCTCCCATCGTAACATTCCTTCCATTGTGAAATTTTATAGAGAAAAGGAAACGGGACCGGGACATCAAGTTTTCCCAGTCTCATTCAAACGAATTTTAGATTGATTATTTATTAATGATTTTAAAACTGTGTGAAAATGTGAGTGAATGGGATACAAAAAAGATGCTATTGATTTCTTGATTTCATAAACTTGCCCTCAGTTTGCTGTATTTGAAGTAAGATTGCCCAGAAGGCTGAGACTCCTGAGGGAATGCGTGCATACTGCTGACGTTGACTTCTTTACTTTAATAGTGGTTACTGTTTATAGCAGTAGCAGTCTGACTTCTCAATGCATGCGCTTTTGAGAAGTCTAGTCAGCCTTGCGGGGGCAGTACGACGAAATCTTTGTTTCACATGGGATTTCTGTACTGCTCCTAAAATCCACAATGAATGGGTGCCCTGGGAATCAATAAACGGTGTTCCAAGAGCAGGATTTTCGACAGAACTCCCGCGATTTCGGCAAAATTTGGAAATCAATTTTGCTCATCGCTCGGTTCTGCTCAACTCCTAAGCGCTTTTGTCACAACCTCCCTTCAGCCCCTACGAACGCGAAGCCATGAAGGCAATCAAAAACATAGATCGTAGGGTGAGGGCAAGTTAAACAAAAATACTGTAGCTATAGCATCAAAAATTTTCGTATCCCATCTCCCTCATGTTATTTTCTGTTAATCTTTGAATATGCCTTCAAGTTCTAAAATCTTCATAAATGTGCTCACGGCGTATTTCATCGCATCTTCGTCAATATCAAAATGCGGACTGTGATGTGGCCAATCTGTGCCTTTTTGAGCGTTACCACAGCCAGTTAAGAAAAATGCGCCAGGTCTTGCTTTTAAATAAAATGAAAAGTCTTCACCGACCATCATTAAATCGGACTCTTGGTATCGGAAGTTTAGCGCATGAGCGGCATTTTTAACGATATTTGCTGATGCTTCGTGGTTGTAAACAGGCAAATAGCCTTTAATGTAATCAAACGTATAAGTGACATCGTTAGCCAGTGCGAGTCCTTGGAGTAACAGGTCCATCTTGTGGTAAATATGCGCTTGGACATCTGTTTCGAAAGTGCGCACAGTACCACGACAAGTCGCTGTATCAGGAATGACATTATCAGCTTCACCGGCTTCAATTTTACCGAAAGAAATCACGGCTTGTTTGACAGGGTCTAACGTACGAGAAACGATTTTTTGTGCGCTTAAAATAAACTCTGCAAGGATGACAATCGGATCAATCGTTTCGTGTGGTTTAGCCCCGTGGCCACCTTTACCATGAATGGTGATGTTAAATTCGTCTGGTTGTGCCATCATCGGACCTGGTCGTGTGTGAATCGTCCCAGTCGGATAACCGCTCCATAAATGATTGCCATATATTTTATCGACACCCATTAAGGCATTATCTGCAATCATTTCTTGCGCACCGCCAGGCATCACTTCTTCACCATATTGGAAAATTAAGACGACTGTTCCTTTTAATTGAGACTGATGCGCATGGAGTAATTCAGCGACGGTCAATAAAATCGTCGTATGGCCGTCATGACCACACGCATGCATCACGCCAGGAACTTGAGAACGATAAGGCACCTCTTTTAAATCTTCAATCGGGAGTGCATCAAAATCCGCACGTAATGCAATCGTCGGACCTGATTCATCTCCTGTGATTCGTGCAATAATGCCGTTCCTTCCAACTTTTTCGTCAATTTCAAAATTTAATTGTTGAAGTCGTTGCAAAATATAGGCATGTGTTTTTGTTTCTTGAAATGACAATTCAGGATGTTGATGCAGATAGCGCCGAGTTTGAACCATCTCCTGTTCTTTGTCATAAGCCAATTGGAACCAATCGGTCACGCGTATTCTCTCCTTCAATTCGATTATGGCATTTATTATACACTTGCTTTTAAGTTTGTTCAAAATGCGTTATGATTAAGGAGATTTAAAAGTGAAAGGGGAAATTCAGGTGGTACAACAATTAAACGACTTTCTTGATGAAAATTTGAACCATTTAAAAGAAAATGGACTGTATAACGAAATTGATACAGTTGAAGGTGCAAATGGACCAGAAATTCAAATTAACGGCAAGAAATATATCAATTTGTCTTCAAACAACTATTTAGGTTTAGCGACAAATGAAGATTTAAAAACGGCAGCTAAAAACGCAATTGATACACATGGGGTCGGTGCTGGTGCGGTCCGTTCAATCAACGGGACATTAGACTTACATGACGAGTTAGAAGCGACATTAGCTGAGTTCAAAGGAACAGAAGCAGCAGTTGCCTATCAATCAGGCTTTAACTGTAACATGGCAGCGATTTCAGCCGTGATGAATAAAAATGATGCGATTTTATCTGATGAATTGAACCATGCATCAATTATTGATGGTTGTCGATTATCAAAAGCGAAAATTATTCGTGTGAACCATTCAGATATGGATGATTTGCGTCAAAAAGCGAAAGAAGCTGTTGAATCAGGTCAATACAACAAAGTGATGTACATTACTGACGGTGTCTTCAGTATGGACGGCGACGTTGCCAAATTACCTGAAATCGTCGAAATTTGCGAACAATATGGCATTATGGTGTATGTAGACGATGCACACGGTTCAGGTGTGATGGGTAAAGGTGCAGGTACGGTGAAACACTTTGGCTTGCAAGATAAAGTCGACTTCCAAATCGGGACATTATCAAAAGCAATCGGTGTTGTTGGTGGTTATGTTGCTGGTTCACAAAAATTGATCGATTGGTTAAAAGCGCAATCACGTCCATTCTTATTCTCAACGTCATTAGCGCCTGGAGATACAAAGGCGATTACGGAAGCCGTGAAAAAGTTAATGGCTTCAACAGAATTGCATGACCGTTTATGGGAAAATGCAAATTACTTAAAAGAGGGCTTATCACGCTTAGGCTTTGATACAGGTCAATCTGAAACACCGATTACACCTGTGATTATTGGTGATGAAAAGAAAACACAACAATTCAGTAAACGTTTGATGGAAGAAAGCATTTACGTGAAATCGATTGTGTTCCCAACAGTTCCACGCGGTACGGGTCGTGTACGTAATATGCCGACTGCTGCACATACAACAGAAATGTTAGATCAAGCATTAGAAGTGTATGCGCGTGTCGGTAAAGAACTCGGCATTATCGAATAGAATATGTAAGTAGGGCAGTGCATCTTAGGGTGTACTGCTTTTTTTATTGGCATCTTAGTATAAGGGGGAATAGGATATAAACATTTTTGATGCTATTGATGGAATATTTTTAAACTTGTCCTTTTGCTTATCTATAGACTTAAATGTTGAAGATAAAACATCCTGTATGAAAACGCTTATTTATAGTAAAATATGAATGAAGTCATGTGTGAGGAGGTGTCCTGTATGTTTCTTATAGTTGATAGTTGCAGATATTTACAGATTATACGCAACAAATTTGCGACTTTAATTTCAAAATTGGTGGAGTCTGTCCTTTTTGAAGTGTTGAATCAAACTATAAGGAACGGACACTTTAAAGTTCTTCCTTATAGATAATATGGAGGAAGAATGATGAATTTATTAAATGCATCGAATATAACGAAAAATTATACAGAAGAAACGTTATTTGATTATATCAAACTCACGCTTAACACTGGTGACAAAATAGGTATAGTTGGACGTAATGGAGAAGGAAAAACAACTTTATTGAAATTACTTTCAGGTATAGAAAAGCCTTCAACAGGCGTAGTGAGTTGGAAGAAAAATATTAGAATAGGATACTTAAACCAAACGCCTCAATATGAAGAAGATGCAAAGGTATATCAGTGTTTAAAATCTGTATTTCAGGAGTTAAATAAGGTATCGGAGCAACTTGAAGAATTAGAAGACAGAATGAGTAAAGAAATAGACAATATCGATATGTTAATGGCACGTTATGGAGAATTACAGACTTATTACGATGAAAATGGCGGATACAAAATGGATGCCGAAATACGTAGAGTCGCCCATGGCTTAAATATAACGCACTTACTAGAGTCAGTTTGGGGAGATTTGTCTGGAGGAGAACGGACAAAAGTGGTTATTGCGCAAATATTAATCCAACATACAGAGTTGTTATTATTAGATGAACCTACAAACCACCTTGATTTTAAAGCGATTGAGTGGTTAACAAACTATATAAAAAATTACCAAGGTGCTGCTGTTATTATTTCACATGATCGCTATTTTTTAGATGAGACTGTCAATCAAATTATAGAAATAGATCAAAAGCAGCTACACTTTTACAATGGAAATTATTCATATTTTGTTGAGGAAAGAGAGAAGCGGCTTTTAAATGAATTTGAAGCTTATCAAACACAACAAAAGAAAATTAAAAAAATGAAAGAGTCGATTCAACGATTAAGAATATGGGCTAGCCAAGCGAATCCGCCAAATGCTTCCATGTATCGTCGGGCAAAAAATATGGAAAAAGCTTTAAATCGAATTGAACGTTTGGAAAGACCTACGATAGAAGCAGCAAAAATGAAAATGCAATTACAAGAAGGAAAACGTGTTTCCAATAGAGTGGTTGAAATGAAAAATATTACTAAAAGATATGATGATTTATTATATGAAAATGTGAATATGTTGGTAAGAAGAGGTGAACATGTAGCGATTATAGGAGATAATGGTACAGGGAAATCTACACTATTAAAGTTGGTTTTAGGGATGGTTTCAAGTGATAGTGGTATGATTAAAACGCCAGATAATTTAAAAATAGGCTACCTGTCACAACATGAATTTGAAAACGAGCACAATGAGACTTTATTAAATGTATTTCGTGAAAAAGTTAATGTATCAGAAGGACAAGCTAGACATATTTTAGCAAATTTCATGTTTTATGGAGAAGATGTCTTTAAAAAAGTTAAAGATTTAAGTGGTGGTGAAAAAATCCGACTACGCTGGGCACAAATCGTGAATTCAAATTACAATTTACTTGTATTAGATGAACCTACAAACCATTTAGATATAGATGCAAAAGAAACAATAGAAGAGGCGTTGTTAGATTATGAAGGGACTATTATTGCAGTTTCACATGATCGTTACTTTCTCAATAAACTATTTAATGTTACTTATTTATTAAAAGACAAAAAGTTAGAAAGATTTGAAGGTCATTATGATTATGTTAAAGAAAAATGCTTACTGTAATCAATAGTGCAATGGGGGTTAGGGCATTCAGTTGTCATAACCCTCTTTTTCATTTTAAGCAAAAGGTTTGGTGTCGTTACTGTATTTTAGTGTATGCTATACGTATACAAGAAAGCGCTTAAGTGATATAATCTGAGTGTATATGACATGGAATGATTGTACATAGAATACATATGTCCGCATGAGAGAAACAGATTGGAGATGGAAGATAATGAAAAGAATTATGATTACCGGTGCGTTAGGGCAAATTGGAACAGAATTGGTTGCAAAATGTCGTGAAATTTATGGCAATGAAAATGTGTTAGCGACAGATATTCGTGAACCGGAAGCGAATTCTATTGTGGCAGCGGGACCATTTGAAATTCTCGATGTTACAGACGCAGACAAAATGGTTCAATTAGTGGAATCATTTAAACCTGACACGTTGATGCACATGGCAGCATTGTTATCAGCGACGTGTGAGCAAAATCCGTTACTCGCATGGAACTTGAACATGGGTGGTTTAGTGAACGCGTTAGAAACAGCACGTGAATACAATTTACAATTTTTCACGCCAAGTTCAATCGGTGCTTTCGGACCAGACACACCTAAGAAAAATACAGCGCAAGTGACGATTCAACGTCCGAACACAATGTACGGTGTTAACAAAGTATCAGGTGAATTGTTATGTGACTATTACTTCACTAAGTTTGGTGTGGATACTCGTAGCGTGCGTTTCCCAGGGCTCATTTCATACGTTAAAGAGCCGGGTGGTGGCACGACGGATTATGCGGTTGATATTTATTTCCAAGCTGTGAGAGAAGGCAAATATACGAGCTATATTCAAAAAGACACGTATATGGATATGATGTTTATGGACGATGCGATTGACGCGATTATTCAATTAATGGAAGCAGATGGTGGCAAACTCATCCATCGTAATGCTTATAACTTGAGTGCGATGAGTCTTGAACCTGAAATGATTAAAGAAGCGATTCAAGCCCATATTCCAGACTTTGAATTAACGTATGATGTTGATCCAGCCCGTCAAGATATTGCGGAAAGTTGGCCAGATAGCATTGATACGAGTTGTGCACGTGGAGAATGGGGCTTTAATCCACAGTATGACTTAGAAAAAATGACAGTCCGTATGCTTGAAGGGATTCGTGAAAAAGAAAGTCATAAAGCATAAAAATTGTTAAAGTAGTGCGAGATAAGGATGCGGTATCGTGTTCATATTTCGCACTATTTTTATGTGCGTTTATCTCTCGTGCAAATACAACTTATTACACACGTGTCAATCATAAAAAGCAATTATTTTAATTTTCGGAATACTCATTGAATTATAGGTCGGTCATTGCTATAATGGTTAATATTATATTTTACATATGGGAGGAATAATCATGTCAGAAAAAATCGAATTAAAAGTGAGCCCTGCATTAAAAGAAAAACCTGATTTGAGCACACTCACTTTTGGTGAAATCTTTACCGATTACATGTTAAGTTTTGAATATTCATCAGATGAAGGATGGCACGATTTAAAGATTATTCCTTATGGTCCAATTGAACTGTCACCAGCCGCACAAAGTCTCCATTACGGCCAAGCTGTTTTTGAAGGATTAAAAGCATATAAGCATGATGGCGAGGTTGTCTTATTTAGACCTGAGGAAAACTTTAAACGTATCAATCAATCATTAGATCGTTTAAAAATGCCAGAAATTGATGAGGCGTTATTATTAGAAGGATTGAAGCAACTTGTCGATATCGATCGGGATTGGGTACCAGATGGAGAAGGTCAATCGCTCTACATCCGTCCATTTGTTTTCGCAACACAAGGCGTTCTAGGCGTACATCCTTCTCACGAGTATCGTTTATTAATCATTTTATCGCCATCAGGTTCATATTATGGCGGAGATTCGTTACGTCCAACGAAAATTTACGTAGAAGATGAGTACGTGCGTGCAGTACGTGGTGGTGTCGGATTTGCGAAAGTAGCTGGAAACTATGCGGCAAGCTTACTTGCACAAGCCAACGCAAACCAACTCGGCTTTGACCAAGTGTTATGGCTAGATGGTGTGGAACAAAAATATGTGGAAGAAGTCGGAAGCATGAACATCTTCTTCGTCATCGATGGTAAAGTGGTGACACCATCATTAAACGGTAGTATTTTACCAGGTATTACGCGTAAAACAGTATTAGAATTAGCTGCATCATTAGGCTATGAAACTGAAGAACGCCGCATTTCTATTGATGAATTGTATGAATTACATCAAAGCGGTGCACTTACAGAAGTATTCGGTACAGGTACAGCCGCTGTCATCTCACCAGTGGGTACGTTGCAATACAGAGAAGAAGAAATCGTGATTAATAACAATGAAACAGGTCCAATTACGCAAAAACTGTATGATCATTACACAGGCATTCAAAGTGGACAATTAGAAGACCCACACGGTTGGCGCGTTGTCGTTCCTCATTATGAAAGATAATCACCATCAAAAGCTAGAAATCCTGATATGAAGGGGTTTCTAGTTTTTACATTTACGCCTTGAAATTATTTTATATACTATTAAAGTAATGGTATATAAGTGACACTAGGGTGGTGGCATTTATTTGACTAAACGTGATAAAATATTAGAGAAAATAAAAAACAATCCAAGAAATGTGAATAAAAAAGATTTTATCTCTCTACTAAGGAAGTACGGTTTTGAGGTAATGAATCATAGAGGTAAGGGTGGACATATGATGTATAGACATCCTTTATGTAAAGAAATCCCTATGAGAACAGTTAATATTACAGATCCTATACGCAAATATCATATTGAAACTTTACTAAAAGATTTAGAAAAGGTGATAGCATGAAAGATATAAATTACTATTTAAAATTACCTTATACGTTAAAAATAGAGCAGGATACGGATTATGATGGTAGTGAATATTTTATAGCTAAATATGAAGAACTAGATGGACTTGTTGGTACTGGTGATTCAGAAATAAAAGCTGTAAATGATCTTTTAACAATAAAAAAAGATTGGTTTGAAGCGAATTTAAATGTAGGTACGCCTATACCAGAACCAATTACTAAAAAAATTGAAGAACAAACAAGGTTCACATTACGTCTACCCTCTCATATAGATAAGCAATTAAATCAATATATGCAACGAGAAAATGTTAGTAAAAATACTGCCATTATAGTTTTATTGCAATCTGGTTTATATCATAACTTTCATGAAGAAATTGAAAATAAAGTTTCACATCGTCTTAATTGAGTTGAATTAATCACCATCAAAAGCTAGAAATCCTGATATGAAGGGGTTTCTAGTTTTTTACTGTAGCATAAATGGATTGAGGAAGGGCGCTTGTATTTTGTGTTGAATGAAACGCCGTTATAAACAGCGCTGTATGATGAGCCGTGCAGTTGATTCATATAAAAAACCGAGATGTATCGCGATGGATGACGAACGTCTCGGTTTTTATGGAAATATTAGAGTTACCTGTTTAGTTGTCGGGAAAGGAACAGGTGTGATTGAATATACGTGAGCTAAAGATAATGATTTTTTAGGACTACTTTTATTTACTATACGCTTTTACTGGATAGTGATCAGAGTAATCGTTATACACGTAAAGGTATGGGAATTTGTAAACATCCCAAGTTGGTGATTTTTCAGCTACAGCTTCGTTAATGAGTTGGCCAGGTTGGCGATGATCTTTATCTACAAAAATATAGTCTAGATATTCTGGTGCACTATGTGGATAATTGTATTTGGCAATTGAGTTAGATTGAGGATCCCATGTGCTTGAATGACCTGCGTAAAGGACATCATTAACATTTAAGTTTTTCAACATGTCTTGGAATTCGCCGTTTCCAGCATTTTTGTTTACATTCATATCTCCGCCAATGTAAACGACTTCATCTTTAGGGATGTTTTTGTTTTTAACAAAGTCACTGATTTCTTTCATTTGTTCAGCTCTAATTGCTCGGTCTTGACCTCTACCACATCGAGAGTCTTCAGATTGTGTATGTGTACCGATAACGTGAACAAATTTTCCGTTCTTTTCTATTTTTGTGTAGACAAAGCCTTTGTTGCTGTCATTGTCAAAACCACAGCCATGTCGGAAAACGTGTTGAATCTTTTCTTTAATTGGGTATTTACTGATAATCGCAACACCACCATTTTCAAAAGTTGTACTTGAATAATGACCTTCCGTACGATCCCACCCTGAATATGAACGACCGAGTACGGGGGTTTGGTGTGGATAGGATGATTTTAAATGATTGAGTAGCTGATTTGCTGAAGTCGGGTAGAATGCTTCATTAAAAATCACTACATCGTTATCTTGTATATATTTTGCTTTTGAAATTAAATCTGCACGCTTACTTTGTCCCCAGTTAGGATAAAGATAACCAGAAAGCATGTAAACATTGTGCGTTGCTAATTTGAGTTCCGGTTGATTTTCGTCTGAAGCAGCATGGCTAACGCCAGTGTTCATGATACCTAAAAGCATGGTAGTGGCTAATACTAGTGATGTTAATCGTTTTTTTGGTTTTAGTTTTTTCATGTTCATCACTCCTTCTGCTATATTTTACATCATATATAAAATAAAAAAATTAAATGGTTCTTAACTGTTTGTTAAACATTGAATAAATATTGAAATGCTATTTTCTTTAATAGAAAGATTTTGTAACATAAGAATGTGTTGGACGTGACGGAATGATTTAAAAAGGTCTTTTTGAGTTGTTTTTGTCACTTTTAGTTTGATATAAAGAGAGAAATGAGATGAACGGAGGCATATGAATGAATGCAACGAAGTGGATTTTATTTGATAAAGATGGGACATTGATTCATTTTGATGAGAGTTGGACGAAAACCGGAATTCAACTGGTCGATGATGTATGTGACCATTTCCAACTTGAGCGTCGACAAGCGGTGTATCGTGCGATTGGCATTAAAGAGGGGCGATTTGAGAAGGATAGTGTGATGAACGGGGGAACATTGAAAGATTTGATTGCGGTTTTCCAACAGTTTTCGGATGAAGAGATGGGAGAATGGATTGCGCAACGAAGTCAAACGCTCATCAGTCAACGTGTCCCTGAAATTGAATTGTATGAAGGTGTAGCGGCATTAGTGCAACGTTTAAAGGCGCAAGGTTACGCGTTAGGTATCGTAACGAGTGACAATCATACGGGTGTGACACAATTTTTGGAAGAAACGCAATTGACGGATGTATTTGATATGGTCATCTCAACGAATGATGGACAGTATGAGAAGCCAGATATTCGTTTGCTTCAGCCGTTATGGAATCGCGGTGTGCGTGGGAAAGATGTGATAATGGTGGGCGACACGGATAATGATATGTTGACCGGTCAAAATATGAAAAGTGCGCTGAATGTAGGCGTCCGTACAGGATTAGGACAAGAGGCAACGTTTGAAGCGGCAGATGTCGTCATTGACCATGTCGGTTTGTTAGAAAGTGTGTTAGCCAAAGCGAAATAATGTGGAAAAAGCGATACTTTCATATACCTATAAAGAAACAGGCCGGAAAATCTTCCAGCCTGTTCATTTTGCGATTTGAGTCATTGAGAGCATGGAAGCGGAGATGCTCAAAAATGACTTCATCTTTCTAATATATTGATTTTAGAAGTGTTTACAATGATCAAGATACGTTTACCCTAATTTTATGAACGTTGATTGACTTGTCTATAAGTATGAATGACATGTTCGATTTTCTTCAAGACGACATCAATCGACTCCGGATCATCAAACAAGTCGTACTCTTTAATATTCACGCGCACGACTGGACATGCATTGAACTGATTAATCCAATCGTCATAACGTTGGAATAACATTTTCCAATATTCAGGATCCGTTTCAATCTCCATTTGACGGCCACGCGTTTGAATTCGCTCAATCACGGTATCGTAATCTGACTCAAGATAAATGAGTACGTCAGGTTTAGGGAAATAAGGCGTTAATACCATCGCATCAAACAAGTTCGAGTACGTTTGGAAATCTTCAGGTGACATCGTACCTTGTTCTTCATGCATTTTCGCAAAAATATCGACATCTTCATAAATCGAACGGTCTTGAACAAATCCGCCGCCATATTCAAACATACGCTTTTGTTCTTTGAAACGTTCAGCTAAAAAGTAAATTTGTAGGTGAAAACTCCAACGTGTAAAATCGTGATAAAATTTATCTAAATACGGATTATGTTCAACATTTTCATAAGATGTTCTGAAATTGAGTTTTTCAGCGATGGCACGTGTTAAAGAAGATTTCCCTACACCGACAGTCCCGGCGATAGTAATAATAGCGTTGGACGGTATATCATATTGATTCATGTTCATGGCCTCCGATTAGTTCATTAATTTGATTAAATACATACGCATAATCTGCTTCATTTTGGACAAAATCAAGGTTTGTCGTATCAATCCACAACACCGCATGTCCTTCATTTTTTAAAGAATTGTAGTAATTTGCATAGTCTTCTTTAAGTTTTAGTAGATAACTGTCTTGAATATGGGCTTCAAAACTACGATCACGTTTGGCGATGCGTCGTTTGAGCACACTTAAATCTGCATCTAAAATGACCGTAAAATCCGGTGAGATGAGATCTTCAGTTAAAATGTCATAAATTCTTGAAAATTTATCATATTCTGTGTCATTCAAAGTATTACGTGCAAATATTTTGTTTTTATATATATGATAGTCACTGACAATACCATCTGTATGTTCTGCAAGGTCTTGATAATCTTTGTAGCGGTGGCATAAAAAGAACATCTCAGTTTGAAAGCTCCATTTTGAAATATCAGTGTAAAAGTCTGATAAATAAGGGTTTTCGCCGACGATTTCTTTCGCTTCATAAAAGTGATAAGATTGACTCAACTGATGTGCTAATGAAGATTTGCCAACGCCTATCGGACCTTCAATTGCGATAAACGGTTTTTTCATATTTTTCGCTCCATATCATTTATTTTAACCAGTACTAAAAATTTTAACATAAGTGAGGCTAATTCTGTATGACAAGTCATCAATATTATATGTCAATTGCGCTAGAAGAGGCGAGAAAAGCTGCTAAAAAAGGAGAAGTCCCGATTGGCGCGGTCGTTGTCAAAGATGAAAAAATTATTGCACGGGCGCACAATTTACGAGAAACAGATCAAAGTCCGACAGCACATGCGGAACATCTAGCTATGGAGCGCGCTGCAGAAGCTTTAGGCACATGGCGTTTAGAAGGGTGTACGTTGTATGTCACATTAGAGCCGTGCGTCATGTGTGCAGGTACGATTGTGATGAGCCGAGTCGATACGGTGGTATTCGGTGCAATGGATCCGAAAGGGGGCTGTGTCGGCAGTTTGATGAATCTTGTGCAAGACAGTCGAATGAATCATCGTGCGACCGTCGTGAGTGGGGTGTTGGCTTATTCATGTGGCGAAATTTTACGGCAATTTTTTAAAGCGTTACGGTTGCAGAAAAAAAGAAAGAAAAGTTAAGTCATATGAGGTGGTTTTTCTTTATATGAGTAGAGGAGTTAATTCACTTTGCGATACTTCCCTAGCTAACTTTGATAAAATGAGTTTATATTTTATGAGAGACAGATGAACGAGAGAAAAGAACTGAGAGAGGGATAAAGATGGTTAAACTGATAGCAACAGATATGGATGGCACGTTACTGAATGCGGCTCATGAAGTATCCAAAGAAAATATAGAGGCGATTCAATATGCCCAGTCTCAAGGGATTACAGTTGTTATTGCGACAGGTCGTGCGTTTTATGAAGCGAATGATCCTATTGCAGCGACAGGTTTAAAAGTACCGTATATTTGTTTGAATGGTGCAGAAGTACGTGATGAAAGTTTCGATATCGTCCATACGTCGAGTTTGAATCATGGCTTATATCAACGCATTCGTCAAACATTAAACGATGAAAATATGTACTATCAAGTCTATACGAACTTTGGTATTTATACAGAAGACCCAGAGAAAGACTTAGCTATTTATTTAGACATTGCGAAACATTCTGGTCAACAAGGCGATGAAGCGAAAATTAGAAAACATATCCAACACCGTATCGATTTGGGGACGTTGAAAGTCGTTGATAATTATGACGAAATCGAATCCGTACCAGGCGAACTGATCATGAAAGTTTTAGCGTACGACAAAGATTTAGCTAAAATTGAACGTGTGAAAAAGAAATTGTCAGAAAGCAGTAATTTAGCAGTGTCCTCATCATCACTCGGTAATATTGAAATTACACATATTGATGCACAAAAAGGGTTAGCCTTACAAGCCATTGCTGAACAACTCGGTATCGATATGGCGGACACGATGGCAGTGGGCGATAACTTAAATGATAAATCGATGTTAGAACGTGCTGGCGTGGCCGTCGCGATGGAAAATGCATTGCCAGAATTGAAAGACTTAGCGACATTTGTGACAGATTCGAATGAAAACAGCGGTGTCGCCAAAGCCATCTATCGTGCATTAGGGAAAGAAGAATAAAACGATATGACCACAATCTCACTTACTAGATAGCGGGGTTGTGGTTTTTATGATTGATAATTTACTGAACTATAAAACGACAAAAAACTGGCAAGGTGTTTATCACCTCACCAGTCCATCTATCCAATCCCATTATTTTCGATACTTTAATTTCGCAAATGCGTCATGTTGGTGAATTGATTCTTCGTTACGACATTCAATATCAAAGCCTTCTAACCAAGAGACTTCGACTAAATCAGCCGCAATTAAACGAATCAAATCTTCCACAAAACGCGGATTTTCATAAGCACGTTCTGTCACGCGCTTTTCGTCCGGACGTTTTAAAATCGGATACAACATGGAGCTAGCATTGGCTTCCATCGCATCTAAAATGATTTCTTTATAATCTTCTGGTAGTGTTGCTGTTTTATCGAAATACGCTTTCACTGTAATGATGCCACGTTGGTTATGTGCAGAATACTCACTGATTTCCTTTGAACAAGGACATAGCGTCGTAACAGCTGCCTCAATAGTGATTTCTTTACGAGACACTGCATCATTTTCTAGTGCTAAACCAAACGTCACATCCGCACTGCCCACAGCTTTCATTTGTGTAACTGGGCTATAGCGATTAAAGAACCACTTACCACTGACATCCACACCCGCACTGTGCTGCTTCATGCGACCTTTTAATTGGTTTAATAATTGCGTTAATGCGTCAAACTCCAGACGAATACCGTTGTCATATTCTGCTTCTACAGATTCTAAAATACGGCTCATATTAATGCCTTTTTCGTCTTTATTCAGGCTTGTTGAAAAACTAAAGTTCCCAGCGGTTTGATATTGATCAATCCAAACTGGGTACACGAGATTTTTAATGCCTACTTCTTCTATTTCAAACAAAAAATTCTTGTGTGTACTTTGAAGGTCGGTCATTTCGGCTTTTGTTGTAGGTTTTGACCCTTTAATAGGATCTACTGAACCAAAATGTTTCCAACGACCTTCACGTGTCGATAAATCGAATTCAGTCATGTATCTTCCTCCACTAAAATGTCACATGCATGTGCAATACGTTATTTATTTAAATGAATAAGTCCAAAATGTTTCGGTTGTTAAAAAGTTTGCAGCATCTTTAGGCACACCGGAAACGTCACCTTGTGGATTGGCAAGTTGCTCAAGGAAAGGTCCCGTTTGTGAACGATGTGCTTCGAATGCGGCATATTTACGGTCTTGATAAGCTGAAATGTCATTGACGATATCAGGTTCGCCCAACTGTTCAACGGCGTCATTACTAAATGCGACTAATTGCAGTCTTGGACGACGAGATGCCTCCATACGACCAACAGTTCTCACGACCGCTTCTGCTGTTGCTTCATGATCAGGATGGACGGCATAACCGGGATAAAATGAAATAATCGTGGAAGGTTGTGTTTCATCGATGAGTGATTGCACCATCGCATCCATTTCTTCCACGGGTTCAAATTCCACAGTTTTATCACGCAAGCCCATTTTACGTAAATCTGTAATACCGATTGCTTTCATGGCGTCATCGAGTTCACGTTCGCGAATGTCTGGCAGTGATTCACGTGTAGCGAAAGGTGGGTTGCCGAGATTGCGTCCCATTTGCCCGAGTGTCAGACATGCATACGTCACTGGCACACCTTCATCAATATAACGTGCAAGCGTACCTGCCGAAGAAAATGTCTCATCGTCCGGGTGTGGGAAGATGACAAGAATATGGCTTTCAGTTGTCATAATCATCATAACTCCTTTCTATGCTTTAAAAGGCTTGTGGCTCATTTCAAGTGCTGCCGCAAGCTGTCCTTCATAATTGAATCCTGCCAGTAAAAACATCCCGTCTTCTGTCACATCATAATGTGTTAAACCTTGAACATATACCCAACTATGGTCGGCAAGTTTGAGTCCTACGCGGTAAGGGTCTTTTTCTCCGCCTTTAAGTTGTGCATGCTGGTAAGTGACTTGGATGTTTCTTAAAAAAGTGCCTGCATTGAATACACGTTGATCGAAATGATTGGCATAAGCGCCATTAGTCGTTTCAACGTGAAGATAGACAGGTTGATTTGCGTATTGGTCGAGTAATGCTTGTACCGCTTCGTCTGTAATCGGTTGCAAAAGATTCACTGCCTTCCTGATTATGATTATCTATCTATTTTACTAAAAATCATTGGAAATTAATATAGCTCTGCTCAGTTTAATCTTGTAGTCGGTGAAAATCATGCGGTGAATAGGTTGTGGTCGCTCTTTTCGCTAACAGTTGTTCATAACTCGACGTGAAATGGGCCAACCGTTCTTTATTTTGTAGTAAATGGTAACTCAATAAATCAATAATAAAGTGATTGGCGAGTTGAGAATTAATAAAGTAAGCATCATGTGTTTGATTACGGTCGGCGGTCATAATGATGCGATGACAATGTTGTTCCAGTGCAGGTGTCCGAAAATGAGAAATGGCTATCATAGTCGCCCCGTTTTCACGACCATGACTTAAACTATCCATAATTTCTTTCGTAGCACCACTATTCGTAAATGCGACGATCGTAGTATTGCCATGACACATGTGCCCGATGACTGTCATTAAATGCGCATCCGTAATCGCGAGTGTGTTGAAGCCCATGCGCGACGTGCGAAAGTACAATTCTTGCGCGCTTAATCCTGAGCTGCCAATGCCGATAAAAATGATTTTATCACTCTGTTCAATGGTGTTGACGAGATACATCAAATCGTCTTCAACGAGAAATTCACCCGTGTGATCCATGATGGCGCGATAATGTTGATGCAAAATTTGAATGGAAGGACTATTGTGAATCGGTTCCGTTTGCAGTTCATGTTGGATGGCGAAACGAAACGATTGGAAGCTGTCGTAATTTAATTTATGTGCAAAGCGTGTAATACTAGAAGGTGACACCCCAATCGCATCCGCTAACTGATTAATTGCACCTAAGTCCGTATGATCATCCACCGACAAAATAAATTGAGCGATTTGCTGGTCGACTTTTGTGAAATGATGTTGATTTTGTTGAATACGATTTTCAATTTTCATTGTCATCCTCCTTTAAACTCAGTATATTTGAAAATAATTTCCAAAACAACATATTTTGTTGACGAAAATTTTCTTAGTGATATATTGAGAGTGAACAGGGAAGAAGAGGGTGACAAAATTGAATACATTATTTGATAAAGCACAGCAATTTGGGAAGTCATTTATGTTACCGATTGCGATTTTACCGGCAGCTGGATTATTACTTGGTATTGGAGGCGCACTGAGTAATCCGAACTCTATCGAAGCGTATCCGTTTTTAAATATCCCATTGTTGCAACATTTGTTTGTATTAATGCGGACAGCTGGCAGTATTGTGTTTCAAAACTTGTCAGTATTGTTTGCGATAGGTGTTGCAGTCGGTTTAGCGCGAGCAGATAAAGGTACTGCGGGGTTAGCTGCGATGTTGGGATTTTTAATTATGAATGCAACGATGAATGGCCTCTTGACGATTGCCGGACAGATGGCAGCACCTGACCAATTAGCGAAAGCAGGACAAGGGATGGTTTTAGGTATTCAAACTGTAGAGACAGGTGTGTTTGGTGGTATCATTGTCGGTATCATGACGGCAATGCTTCATAACAAATACTATAAAATCACATTGCCGCAGTTTTTAGGCTTTTTTGGAGGCTCGCGTTTCATTCCGATTGTGACGGCTTTTGCATCTATTGTATTAGGTTTAGTGATGTTCTTTATTTGGCCGTTATTTCAACATGCGATTATGGGAGCGGGTCAACTCGTGAAGCAAACAGGCGTGATTGGTACGTTCCTATATGGTTTCATATTGAGAATGCTAGGGCCTTTCGGATTGCATCACATTTTTTATCTTCCATTTTGGCAAACCGCGCTCGGAGGTTCACTCGAATTGAATGGCAAACTGATTCAAGGGATGCAAAATATCTTTTTTGCACAATTAGGAGATCCAACAACGACACATTATTATGAAGGTATTTCACGTTATATGTCGGGCCGTTTTATTACAATGATGTTTGGGTTACTTGGTGCGGCACTCGCGATATATCATACAGCAAAACCTGAGCGCAAAAAGGTGGTCGGTGGTTTGATGTTATCTGCAGCTTTAACGTCTTTTTTAACAGGTATTACAGAACCGTTAGAGTTTAGCTTTTTATTTGTGGCGCCTTTACTGTATGTCGTGCATGCTTTACTAGATGGTTTAGCGTTTATGATGGCAGATATTTTTAACATCACGGTTGGGCAGACGTTTAGCGGTGGTTTTATAGATTTTATTTTGTTTGGTGTTTTACAAGGCCAAGCGAAAACGAATTATTTATGGATTATTCCAATTGGTGTCGTCTGGTTCATATTGTATTACGTCATTTTCAGAGTTTTGATCCAGATGTTTAACTTCAAAACCCCAGGGCGCGAAGATGAAACGACGCAGCAAACTGTAGCGACGACTGAACGTGCGACAACAATTATTCAAGCGCTAGGTGGTCCAGAAAATATTGAGATCGTGGATTGCTGTGCGACACGCCTGAGAGTCACGTTAAAAGATACACAAAAAGTCAATGAAAGCTTGATTCAAAGTACTGACCCTAAAGGAATCATTACGAAAGGAAACGGCATCCAAATTGTCTATGGACCTCACGTTTCGACCATTAAAAATGAAGTAGAAGAACAATTAGAAGGGAGTCATTAGATGAATTTAACACAAGGATTAATCGTATCTTGCCAAGCGTTACCAGATGAGCCACTCCATTCCTCATTTATTATGGGAAAAATGGCGTTAGCCGCAAAACAAGGGGGCGCTGTGGGGATTAGAGCGAATACGAAAGCAGATATTTTAGCGATTAAAGAAGAGGTGGATTTGCCAGTCATTGGTATTGTGAAGCGGGACTACGACAACTCTTCTGTATTTATTACTGCGACACAAAAAGAAGTGGATGAACTTATTGAAAGCGGATGTGAAGTCATTGCGATGGATGCGACATTGCGTGAGCGTCCTGCTGAAGATTTAGAAACATTAGTGCAATACATCCGTAAAGCAGCGCCCAATGTTGAAATTATGGCAGACATCGCGACGGTAGAAGAAGCGCAAAACGCAGAACGTCTCGGCTTTGACTATATTGGTACAACGCTACATGGCTATACAGAACAAACGACAGGGCAAGTGTTATACGCCAATGATTTTGCGTTTTTAAAAGACATATTAGCGAACGTATCTCAAAAAGTCATCGCTGAAGGCAATGTCATCACGCCTGAAATGTTAAAAACAGTCATGGATTTAGGTGTGTATGCAGCAGTCGTCGGTGGTGCCATTACGAGACCACGCGATATTACGAAACGTTTCGTGAAAATGATTGAGGAGGAATAAGCACAATGAAAATCATTAATTTAGGTAGTGAAGCGAACGCATCATTTTACGTTGCGAGCGAATTATTTAAACAAATGTTATACCAAAAAGACAGTCGTTTAGGTTTGGCGACGGGTGGCACAATGGTTAAAGTGTATGACTATTTAGTGGAATTACTTCAAAAAAACCAACTCGACGTGTCTCAAGTGGAAACATTTAACCTAGATGAGTACGTTGGCTTAGCGTCTGATCATGAAGAAAGCTATTGTCAATATATGAAACATGTTTTATTTGGCGCATATCCTCATTTTACTGCTGAAAATATTCACGTGCCAAATGGTGAAGCGTCAGATATTGAAGCGGAATCAAAGCGTTATGAAGCGCTATTAGAAGAAGGCGGTCCGTTAGATATTCAAATTTTAGGCATCGGTCAAAACGGTCATATCGGTTTTAATGAACCAGGGACACCGTTTGAAAGTTTAACGCATTGTGTCGACTTAACTGAAAGCACAATCAAAGCGAACAGTCGTTATTTTGAGTCGATTGATGATGTG
The DNA here is from genome assembly GCF_900636325.1 of Staphylococcus delphini. Taxonomy (NCBI): domain Bacteria; kingdom Bacillati; phylum Bacillota; class Bacilli; order Caryophanales; family Staphylococcaceae; genus Staphylococcus; species Staphylococcus delphini. Next base: position 2,493,858 of record NZ_LR134263.1, on the reverse strand, counting down.
CCGAAACAAGCGATTTCAATGGGGTTAAGCTCTATTATGAAAGCGAAACGTATCATTTTGTTAGCGTTTGGTGAACAAAAACGTGAAGCGATTCGTCATTTAATGAGCCAAGAAGTGACTACAGATGTGCCAGCGACAATTTTACATCGTCACCCCCATGTCGAAGTGTTTGTGGATGACGCGGCAATGCCTGAAATTGACAAGTAAGTCGTGTTGAATAGAAATCCGACATGTTTCATCTCTTTTGAAAAGGGTATTCCACCAACTGTGAGAGAAAAACATGACGGAGGATTGATGAAATCATGGAATTACAATTAGCCATCGATTTATTAAATAAAGAAGACGCAGCAGAACTTGCGAAAAAAGTAACGGATTATGTCGATATTGTTGAAATTGGGACACCTATCGTCATTAATGAAGGTTTACCTGCTGTACAACATTTAAAAGAGAACGTGAAAGATGAAGACGTCAAAGTATTAGCTGACTTAAAAATTATGGACGCGGCAGACTATGAAGTGAGCCAAGCAGTGAAATTTGGCGCAGATGTGGTCACAATTTTAGGTGTGGCTGAAGATGCATCAATCAAAAATGCGGTGGAAGAAGCGCACAAGCATGGTAAAGAATTGCTTGTCGACTTAATTGCGGTACAAGATTTAGAAAAACGTGCGAAAGAAATCGACGCATTAGGTGCAGACTATATCGCAGTGCATACAGGTTATGATTTACAAGCACAAGGGCAATCACCATTAGATAGTTTAAGAAAAGTCAAATCAGTGATTAAAAACGCTAAAGTTGCTGTCGCTGGTGGTATTAAACTTGAAACTGTGAAAGAAGTTGCGGATGAAGGTCCAGATTTAATTATTGTAGGCGGCGGTATCGCAAATGCTGACGATCCACGTGAAGCGGCGAAACAAATCCGTGAAGCGATTGAAGGTAAGTAACATGGCTATTCAACAGCAGTTTGAACGGATTCGCCGTGAGATTGAACAGACGTTATCACAAGTGGATAATCAAGCGATTGCGCAATTCGAACAAGTTGTATCCGATGCAGAAGCGGTGTTTGTGACAGGCAAAGGCCGTTCAGGATTCGTCGCGAACGGTTTTGCGATGCGATTGAACCAACTCGATAAAAAGGCGCATGTCGTTGGAGAATCGACGACACCGTCCATTCAAAAAGGGGATGTGCTTGTTGTCATTTCCGGTTCAGGTTCGACAACACATTTAAAACTGTTAGCCGATAAAGCGCATGAAGTCGGCGCCACGATCGTATTGGTGACGACAGCAGCGGATTCTAAAATTGGTGAATTGGCAAACGTGACACTCATTCTACCAGCTGGCACGAAATATCAGGCTGAAGGTTCTGAACAACCACTCGGCAGCTTGTTTGAACAAAGTGCACAGTTGATGTTAGATGGTGTCGTGTTAGACTTTATGACCGCATGGAATGTCGATGAGACAACGATGCAAAACAATCATGCGAATTTAGAGTAAATTGAATCAAATGACAAATTAAAGTCGATGAAAAGCTAGTTTCTACAATACAGATGTAGAGGCTAGCTTTTTTGAAGTGCGCGGAAGGATTGAAAATGAAAACCAGGGTCTGAGTGATAATTGAATGACAAAACCTATATACCTCGATGTTGGAAGTGGGGATAGGGGACTGTTCTGTTCCACGTACGTCAGATGCTGTTAATAGAACTACTTGATAATTAAATAGGAAACATGTATTAGCAACGGATGACACAATTTGTTAGATTAAAGTAAAGGCAATAATGAAGGAGGCAATAAGATGGAGTATTCACCAAAACAAGGGGTTAGAAGTCACGGTTTGCCACACGATCCATTTAAGAGTAGTACAGTCCCACGTCCGATTGGTTGGATTTCAACGGTTTCAAAAGATGGCAAAGATAATTTGGCACCTTATAGTCAGTATCAAAACTTAACTTGGGACCCGCCAATGGTTATGTTTGCGGCGAATCAATCCGTACTCGGCAATCATGAACGCAAAGATACAGTAAAGAATGCGGAAGAGACGGGTTGGTTTGTTTGGAATATGGCCACGTATGATTTGCGAGAAGCGGTGAACTTGTCATCAAAAGCATTACCACCTGAAGAAGATGAGTTTGAGTTTGCAGGCGTCACGAAAGAAGCATGTATTGAAGCCCCCGGATATCGTGTTAAAGAATCGCCCGTACATTTTGAATGTGAGTATGTACAAACCATTCGCATTCCAACGGGGGATCCTGTATCAACAGTCGATATTGTCATTGGCCGTGTCGCGCAAGTTCATATCGATGACAAGGTGATTATGGAGAATGGAAAGTTAGATATCAAGTCTATTCGTCCGATTGCACGCCTCGGTTATTATGATTACACTGTGGTAGATCAAATTTTCGAAATGAAAGCCCCAGCCGCAACGAAAGAAGAGCTTGCAGGACTTGAAGGACGTAATTTCGATAATCAAACTGAATAAGCGTGCTTCCGATACCATTAAGTGATGTCGTTGCATTCTTACAGGCGCATTTAAATAAAAGAATAGAAAATCTTTGGAATGTTTAAGTTTGATTCTAAGATTTCATAGGAGGACAGCAATGTTTTTAGTTGAATTGAAATGTAGTCATTGTAACAAAAAGTTAACAAAAGATGATGAAATTATGATTAAAACCAAAGTCTCTGAACTTAAAGGTATCACAAATTTAAAATCTTGGGCGACATTGCAAAAGATATATTGTCTGCGTTGTTATAACTCGAAAGAAAGCGTGTAGCAGAAAAGTATGCTGTTCAGTTTCTGTGGTGAAAAGAGAATTAAAATTTTTACATTAAAGACTGGGAAAACGTATCATCATGTCCCGGTCTTTTTTCATTTATATGCACAATCAACTCGCTTTACTTATAAATAAAAAAAGAATATATTGGATTATATCTATAAAAGGACGAGAAATAGCGTTTAAACTTTGCGATTGAAAGGATGAAAGAGATGAAAATAGCCATCATTGGACCCGGTGCGGTAGGAACAGCGATCGCTTCGGCATTGGATACGCTAGATGTAACATTGTTAGGGAGACAAGATAAAGTCATGACATTTGAAGAGCGCGATACAGGAGAACGTAAAAGTATCCCTGTCAAAGCGTTGTCATCTGTAACGACGCCGTTCGATGTCGTGTTTATTGCAGTGAAGACCCATCAAATTGATACAATTTTACCACAACTGAAAACCATCACGCACGCGCAATCGAAAGTGATTTTAGCGCAAAATGGTAGCGGCTTACTTCCAAAATTAGAGGGCTATGATGCGTATCAAGCGGTCGTATACATTAGTGGTGAAAAGCAGGAGGATAAAGTGAGACATGACAAAGATTACCGCATTCAGTTGAAGCAAGATACGTTTACTGAACAATTGAAAGCGGTCATTTCAACGACAAAGCTCACGTTAGAACTTGAAGACAATATTGAGAAGGCAATTTGGTTTAAATTGATTTTCAACCTAGGTATGAATACATTAACTGCATTAAGTCGAGACACCGCGCGCCTGTTAAAAGACGACCGTATGCTTGAATTATGTAAAAACTTGCTTAAAGAAGGTTTGCAAGTCGCTAACGCAGAAGGAATTACGTACGAAGATTCATTTGTAGATGATGTCATCGCAGCATATCGAATCTTCTCTGACGAAAGTGCGACAAGCATGTATTATGATACGATGAACGAACGTGTGACAGAAGTTGAAGCGATTCAAGGGTATATTTATAGACAAGGTCAAAAGCATCAACTTCACATTCCTTATATTGAAACGACCTATACATTGTTGGCGCATCAAAATGAAGTCAGACAGCGATAAACATATAGTCTGTTATGGTGAAATATAGGAAAACATGATTTCACTACAATCAAATCTTTTGAAATCCATGTGATAGCAAATGACTCAATATATTCATATTTTATCATGTTTAAAGTATGAAAAAGAGCGAAAAACTTGTTATAATCAATTTATAAAATAAAGAAAGCGCATTTGTTGATACAATATGAGTACGTGAACGTCTTTTTTGATCAACAAATGTTGCGGCACTGGCGTTCACGACATAGAAAGAAGGTAAAACATGCCAAAACTTATTTTATGTAGACACGGACAAAGCGTCTGGAATGCTGAAAACTTATTTACAGGATGGGCAGACGTCGATTTATCCGAACAAGGTCACAACGAAGCCATCACATCAGGAAAAAAATTGAAAGAACAAGACATTCATATTGATATCGCATTTACCTCATTATTGAAGCGTGCGATTAAGACCACGTTTCATTTATTAAATGAGTCTAATCAACTCTTTGTACCCGTTGTTAAATCGTGGCGTTTGAATGAACGTCATTATGGCGGTTTACAAGGATTAAATAAAGATGAAGCACGTCAGCAATTTGGTGAAGAACAAGTCCATATTTGGAGACGCTCTTACGATACACCACCGCCAGCACAAGATGAAGCACAACGCGAGAGCTATTTAAAAGATCGCAAATACGAATTATTAGATAGACGTGTAATGCCTGAAGCTGAAAGTTTGAAAGATACTTTAGTGCGTGTCATCCCATATTGGAACGACCAAATTTCTCAAGAACTATTAGCTGGTAAAACAGTGCTTGTGGCGGCACACGGGAACTCATTACGTGCTTTGATTAAATATTTAGAAGGTGTATCGGATGAAGATATCATCGGCTATGAAATCAAAACAGGTGCGCCACTGATTTACGAACTGTCAGATGATTTAAAAGTCATTGATAAATATTATTTATAACAACTGTATCATTTTAAGGCTGGGCATTTCATGATGACCCGGCCTTTTTATATGGAAATGCATCGATATTGACCCGTTCTCATTACATTTTGCATGATACGTGATGACATCATTTGAACTTTGGAGATACAAAAATGACGTTCACATATGTGGAAAGTGCGCGCTATGTTAAAATAAAGCAAAACTGTAAAAGTAGTGTGATGAAGTTTGGAATTGTTAAAGCGACTTGAAACCTATGCCGTAGAAAGGCCGGAACATATTGCAATTAGGATGGATAATGTGACGCTCACCTATGAAACGTTGTGGCAACATGTCCAAAAGGAAAGTAAAACATTGCCCGCGAATATGACGTGTCAAAATGTGATGTTGACGCATACTCAAACGGCGGACTTTATCGTGGCTTATTTAGCAGTGCTCGTACGTCAAGGTGTGCCGTGCGTGCTCGGGCCACAATGGTCAATGGAACAACGGGATGCCCTCATGAGATTACACCGTATAACTTATATATGGGATGATGGCGGGTTGAAGTGTACTTCATATGAACCCTCACATAAAGCGCCAACGATTCCGCAATGCTTACATATTGGGTTTACGTCAGGTACGACAGGTTTACCGAAAGGCTTTATAAGAGATTTACCGTCATGGATTGCTTCGTTTGAGGTGAATGATACGTTACTCGATGCCTCTACACAGACGTATATGGCGCTCGGTCCGTATGCCCATTCGTTAACGTTGTATGTGCTGATTTATGCGTTATGGAATGGCAAAACGTTTATCGGGCAAGATCGCTATAATATGGCAAAAGGTCTGTCGTATGTTGCAGAACTTCAACAAACGTGTGCATTGTTTCTCGTACCTACAATGGTGTACGATGGGATCCATTTAGGACAACGATCACAGTGGGTACGTCACATTTTTATTTCAGGGGACAAATTGCCAGCTCGTCGTCACACACAACTCCAAACGGTATTTCCTGAAAGTACGATTGATGAGTTTTTCGGCACGTCGGAAGCGAGCTTTATTAGTGTCAATCGAAATCAAACTGCGCCACTCGATTCTGTGGGGCGTCTATTTCCAAATGTGACGGTGACTTTACGTGAACGAGATGATGCCGGAATAGGACAATTGTTTGTGAAAAGCCCGATGACATTTTCAGGTTATCTCGGTGAGGACGCCGTTAATGATTGGATAGCGACAGGTGATTACGCCCGTATCGAGAATGATGTGTTGTATTTACAAGGACGTGTACAAGACCGCTTAATTATTGGTGGGAAGAATGTGTATCCTGCCGTGATTGAACAATATCTCAAGCAATGGCCTGAAATTGTAGATACAGTCATTGTGCGACGTCCACACGATAAGCTAGGTGAGTTAGCGATTGCACTTTATATCGGTCCGGAGCAGTTGGATGTTCAAGCGGTTCGGCACTGGCTGTCATCACGTGTTTCGAGATATGAAATACCTTCAAAATTCATTCGCGTCACATCATTGCCATATACTGCGAGTGGAAAAGTTTCGAGAAAAATGGCACAAATGTGTTATGAAAGGGGCGATTATCAATGACGAAAGCAGTCATCGTTGCAGCAAAACGGACGCCAATTGGAGTGTATGGTGGCCAACTTCAAAAATGGGAGCCTGAGCATTTATTGAAACCGTTATTCGAACATTTTGAAGCGACATTACCTTGCTCGCTCAATGATTTGGATGATGTCATTCTCGGTAATATTGTCGGTAAAGGGGGCAATATTGCGCGAAAAAGTTTGCTCGAGGCAGGGATAGATGTGTCTGTCCCAGGTCTCACGGTTGATCGTCAATGCGGTTCG